>CAZFJX010000004.1:0-120917 GCA_964519505.1 uncultured Desulfurococcales archaeon | reverse complement strand
TAAGGTATAGGAAGTAGATCCTCCTGGGTACGTATATTCGATAGCCTGGTCACCAGATGGTCATGTGATAGCGTTAGGGACAGGATACTTTAGTGGTGGCTGGCATGGGAAAGTATATTTATTTTAACACCTGAAGGGACCGTGCTATGGGAATCAGAAGATCAAGGAGAGGTTGTTTGGGCAGTATCCTGGTTCCCTAATAGTAAGTTATTCATAGCAGGTATCGGGGGTGAGGTCAGTAAGTTAATTGTGTTTAATGATCTAGGGAGGAAAGTAACTGAAATAGAGAATGTAAGTACATCACTATATGACGCCTCAGTATCACCTGACGGTACAAAAATAATTGCAGGAACAGGAGATGGGCATTTACACATATTTTTAGTCAGTGATGGCTACATAATTAAAACCTACGTAAGAGGAGGGTGGGGACCGATAAAAAGCGTTGCGTGGAGCCCTAACGGTAGTACTATAGCTATAAGTGAAACTTCAGGCTACCTAGCAGTATATAGACTTGAGTATCCAGAAACACCCATAGCGACCACTGTATATGTAACGATAACGGTAACAACAACTTTAACAACAACCAAATACTTAACTACGACAAGGTACTTAACAAGAACATACACAACCACTATATTTAAAACGAAGACCTCAACGACCACAAGGACGGTCACGACCACTTACTTAAGCAATGTAACGTTAACAGAAACAGTTACGTCATTAGTCACAGAAACATATACTACATCAATAACCGTAACAAAAGTTAAGACAACCGCAGTTGCTTCAGAACCATCGTTATACGGCATAATAATCGCGGCAATCATACTTGCTACAGGCGTCATTATTGCCATAATTAATCTTAGGAGGGGTTAAGACATGAATTCTTCCGATATGTTACTAATATATGCATCGATAGCATCTTCATTAATGATAATCGCTTCAAGTCTAATACGAAGTCATAAAAGGCAAGAGATTAAGTATCCCCTTAGCGTAGATACTGAGTATGTGGAATTAGACGAGATACGTAAGTATTTGAATACGCCATTAAAAAGTCTTGTTCCTGATTATGGCAAGTTAGGCAAGTTAATACCTGTTAAGCTAACCGTGCCATTAATTCCTAAGGAACTTAGTAATGTCTGGTACTGTCGTAAGTTAGGTTGCGGTGGTTGGGGCTGTGCTTACCTATGTAAAGATGAGAAAGGAAATGAGGTTGTGTTTAAAGTACCTAAAGGCTTAGAGGGTCTCATTGAAGGCGGTGAAGTCCCTACAGTAAGTATAAAGGCAATTAAAAGAATACATAAGGAAGTAAAGATAATCGCTAAGTTGAGACACCCGAATATCTTGGGATTATTAGGATACGGCTTAAACACCCCTATACTTATATATGAATTCGCCAATTTTGGCTCACTTTACTGGCAGTTAAGTAAGGGTTGGAAACCTTCATTAAGGGACGTAATTTTAATAGGTATGCAGGTCGGTGACGCTCTGAGATACATTCATGGTAGAGGCTTAGTTCACGGAGATATAAAACCAAGTAATATATTCATAAAAGATGGGGTAGTGAAGGTAGGGGACTTCTCATCCATAGTGAAGTTAGCATCACAAACGACCCCCCAGTCATCATACGGATTTACACTAGGTTTTAGGGCGCCGGAACAGGTTTTCTATGACTTAAGAAAATTGAGTAGTGAGTTAGGTATAGAGTCGAGAATAGATACTTACCAACTAGGTAATCTGCTTCTATACCTACTGACAGGTAGGTCAATAGATGGGGAAGATATCACGAAATCGCAAATAGTTAATGAAGTCATTAAAGATGTGGATTACCCGCCACTTAGGAAGGTTATTATTAAGGCGTTAGAGCCTATGCCAACAAAGAGACCTTCGTGTGAGGAAGTTGTAAGGCGGTTACTCAAGATTTACTATAGGTTAAAGTAAGGTAGGCTTTCTTTAAATTTTGTACTACTTTGTTATTACTGATTTATGTGTGTAAATAAAGCTTTTATACCCTTTCCCATATTTGTATGTGGGACTTTAAATGTTCGATATTTTTGATGCTACTATGACGTTAATAACGATTGTTGTACCTATATTCGTACTTGCCTTTATTCTCTATTCAGTAAGGATATTTAAGGGTCCTTCAGTATCTGATATGGTACTTGCTGTTGATGCTTTATCGTTTGATGTCGCTGCCTTTATGTGTTTACTCACCCTATACTTCAGGAGCCCATTCTTAATTACTGGGGCGATAATACTCTCTCTATGGGCTTTCGCTCTAGATATATTCATAGCTAAGTATTACGAGAAGAAGGAGATGGGTGGTTAAGGTGCTTGAGCACATAGTATTCATTATTGGCGCTATCCTCGTAGTTATTGGGGCTATATGTGACTTAATAGCCGCTATAGGCTTCCTAAGATTCCCTAACTTCTTCGTTAGGCTCCACGCAGCTACTATAGGTGCTATAGGTGGTGCTGTAGTACCCCTCTTTGGCGTTACACTCATAGCTCTGGTCTCAGACTACTTAGGTACCTTCAGGTACTACGTGGCTGGGGCTTCATTCATAACAGCCATATTTATACTGCTAGCTGCACCAACAGGCTCACATGCCTTAGCTAGGGCGACACATAAGGCTAAAGTAGTTCCTGTATATCCTAAGGTCGTTGATCACTTGGAGGAGGACAGGGGTGGTAAGGGATGATTTTCCCACTATTACACCTAGTATTGATAGCTATAGCTGTCTCATTAGCATTAATATTTACTTATAGGGCGGTACTTGAGAAGGACTTGGTTAAGGCGGTAGCCTTCTCAGCAGCTCAATCAACGGCCTTCGCACTTGTTTTTTACCTACTAGCAGCACCAGACATAGTACTTGCTTACGTGGCTATAGCGGTAGGCATCTACACAGCTATAATGTTATTTCTAATAAGGAAGACCGAGTCTTATGAGGAGGTGTAACCATGAGGAAGGAGGATATAGCACTAATACTGCTCATGGCCGCTATAGCTCTAATAGCTTACTTAGTAGCTTACTATGGCATCACGGGCCCATACCCATTCTACCAGTTGAGAACCCTAGGTGCTGTTTACATATATGTGACATTACTTAAGCAGTCAGGTCTTTGGGCTGCATCACCTGAGGCAGTAACGGCGATACTATGGGATTATAGAGGTCTAGACACGGTCTTTGAGACTTCAGTATTTTTCCTAGCGATAATCAGTGCTGTAGCGCTCTTCAGACTAACACCCAAGTACGAAAAGGAGTATAAGGAGTTAGGTAAGAAAGTTAAGGACACTGGGCTCTCATTAATAGTTAAGTTAATAACGAAGATAGTTCTGGTCATGATTATTGCGATATCAGCCTCGATAGCACTACACGGTCAGTTAACACCTGGGGGCGGATTCCAAGGAGGTTCAGCCCTTGCTGTAGCGCCTATACTCCTAATCATAGGCTTCTCAGTATGGTATGTTGAGAAGTTAGGCTTCACGAAGACCAGAGCATTAACACTAAGAACAATAGGTTTAGTAACCATAACTTTAATCGCCTTAATACCAATAATATACTCATTAATAACCATGTCTGGGGCTTACATACTGCAGAACCAGCCTAAACCAGGAGCCCCATTCTCATACCCTGAGAGAGTACTTGGGGTTTTCAGTGGTTCATTACTATTCCTTAACATAGCCGAGTACTTAGCTGTGGCTAACGGGTTCCTCGTAACGTTCATACTCTTAGCCATACCCGAGGTCATTTACTTCAAAATAATTAAGGAGGAGAGAGGTGGTGAGTAATGGACTTAACCTTCCTTGAGAGGTTCCTCTGGTCTTACATATTCCTTGCTTTAATAATGATTATGGGTATAGCACTTTACGGCATCATATTCAGGCCGCACATAATTAAGAAGATAATAGCTCTCACAATATTTGGTGATGTTGTTAACGTATTCGCCATCTATATAGGGTTTAGAGGTGGTGTAATACCAGTACCCCCTGTCTACCCTACATGGAATGTCACTGCAGGAACTATTAGGGAGATGCTTAGTAGATCTGTAGACCCACTACCTCAAGCCTTAGTGATTACGGCTATAGTCATTAACATGGCAGTCACTTTATTCATAGTCTTCATAGCTATACAAACATACAGACTTTACGGTACGTTAGATGCTAGGAAGATCAAGGAGTTGAGGGGGTAATCATGGGAGTAGGTAAGTACATAACCGTATTTATCATGACATACATAGTCTACCTAATATTCTCAGGGTCACTAAGCCTCTACGACTTAACGTTAGGTGCTTTAGTAGCCGTGGTAGTATCTTTACTTACCGCTAAATTACTGATAACTCATGATGTAAAAGCCTTAAACCCCATTAGGCTTGGTTGGCTTATAGCGTACTTCATAGTTTACTTCCTTTACTATGAGGTTAAGGCGCATACGGACGTCATTAAGAGAATCCTACATCCTAAGATGCCCATAAACCCAGGCATAGTTAGAGTACCTTACCAAGTAAAAAGCGATTACTCTATAGTGACTATCAGTAACTCAATAACAAACACACCAGGAACGGTAGTTGTTGATTTAGATGAAGAAAAGAAAGTACTTTACGTTCACTGGATTAACGTTAAGGGCGTTGAGCCTGAGATAACACGGAGCAACATATCTAGGGGGTTTGAGTTTTTCGCTAAGAAAATATTTGAGTAAGGGTGATGGTTATGGTGATGTTCCCAGACTACTTCGTCGGGCTTACGACAGTCGTAGGTATATTGGCCTCCTTCGCCCTACCCCTAGTTAGCTTAGGTATTAAGGACAAGAGGGTTTGGGATCTATATACGTTGGTAGTTACGTTCTTCTTGATGACACTCACATGTGCTGTATTTATTGACGTTTTCATTAACGATAGGGTCATAGTCTATAGGTTCGGCGGGTTCCCACCACCGTTAGGTATAGTTTATACTGTGGATAAGTTTAACGCCATAATAGCCCTAACGACCACAATCGTATGTTTCTTCATAGCCCTATATAGCGTTGAGTATATGGAGAAATTCCACGGTGTTGAGTGGTTCTACACTTTACTTTTAGGTATGGAGACAGGCATGTTGGGTGTTTTCTATACTGGTGACGTATTTAACTTATTTGTAATGCTTGAGGTAACTTCAATAGCTGCTTACGGTTTAGTAGCTTTCAATAGGAGTACTAAGGAGGCTGTTGAGGCAGCCCTTAAATATTCGATTATAGGTGCTACAGCAACAACTCTATACTTCCTATCACTGATATTTATCTACGCATCATTCGGTACTCTAAATATGGGGCATATAGCTTTCATAGCTAGACAACCAAGAGCCTACGTACTAAGCCCACTATCACTTTTTGCAACCCCTTACGCACCATTGCCTCAACTACTCTTAGGCGCCATAATATTCATAGCGTTAGCCACATGGGTATTCTCTTTCAAGGCAGCACTGTTCCCGAATCATTTCTGGCTACCTGATGCGCACCCAGCAGCACCAACACCTATATCAGCAGCTTTATCTGGGCTGGTAGTTAAGGTAGGTGTTTACGCGATCATGAGGTTCTTAACAACATTATTTGGTGTGCCTGCCGATATAGGGTTCCCAATAACGTTCAATGCCGTTAAGGTAGTATTAGCCATACTGATGGGTCTAGGTTTAGCTTCGGTAATCGTTGGCGGCTTATTAATGACTGTTCAGACAGATATTAAGAGATTAATCGCATACAGTACAGTACTTCATATAGGCATAATAACGGTGGCTTTCTCAACATTCAACATAGTCGGTGTTACTGCCTCCATATATCACATAATTAACCACTCCTTCGCTAAAGCACTCCTCTTCATGGCCGCAGGAGCGTTCATACACAGGTTAGGTACCAGATCCATAGATGAGTTAGCAGGCGCTGGCAGATATATGAAGATATCGTTATCAGCTATGCTCATAGCGATACTTACTCTAGTGGGTCTACCACCATTCGCTACATTCACAACAATACTACTACTTTATAGTGCATTACTTGAGTTAGGTCTAGCACCCTTAATAGTAATCATAATTTTCGGTGAGGCACTAGCGTTTATAGGGTATATAAGGATCATATATGGGTTATGGTTCAAGCCACCAGTGAAGGACTTGAGCGGTTTAAAGGAGGTTGGAGCGCCTATGAAGATTACATTCATAGTCATGTCTGTAATCGTCGTATTAATAGGTGTTTTAGCTCCCATACTCGTAAGCAAGGTTATTTACCCTGTGGCTAACTCATTAATGGATGCTACAGCATACATAGACGCGGTCGAGAAAGCGGCTCGTGAAGTAATATCAGCTTTAATGGGTGGTTAAAATGCTGGTACTAAACCCACTCATAGGTACATTAATAGTTGTACTCGCTATGCTAATACCAGCATTAATAATTTACCTACTATACGTTAGCTTTAGGTATGAGGCATTTTCCGAGGGCAGTGAAAAGAGGAAAATATATGGATGTGGTGAAGAAGTACAGCCCATACAGGCATCAGTAAGTATTGAAAATCTGCTCTGGATAGCTATTAAGAAATCAATGAAATCACTATACACGTACATTAGGGAGGTAATGCATAGCGGTGTAATGAATGATTGGCTTGTATATATGTTCTCGTACTTCTCCCTTTTAATAATCATCTTAGTTATAATGGTATTTACCATGAGGTGGTGGGCATGAGCGTGGAGACACTACAAATACTGGTTTTTGTCTTAGTATATCCTGGTCTATTATTCGTTATTGCTGCGTCACTATTTACTGAGTGGTATTTTAGGAAGTTATACGCTAGGATGCAGAATAGAATGGGCCCTGCCTATGTAGGCCCTTTTGGGATTCTACAGCCATTTGCTGACTTCTTTAAGTTACTGACTAGTAAGGAGGACATAACCACAGTTGTCGGGCTGAAGAAATCGCCTGCCTTTGCCTTAGCTTTAGGTATAGGTGCGCTAATAGCCTTACTCTTAATGACACCAGCATCACCATTAGGTATAGCATTTAATTACGATATAGTCTTAGCCCTATACCTAATGCTGTGGGCTACGTTCACGTTTGTTCTAGTGGGGTTCATGTCCCCAAATCCCTATACGATTACTGGTACCTCAAGATACTTAACGATGTTCTTAGTCTATGAACCCATATGGGTAGCTAACCTCCTAATACCCACAATACTAGTGACTAAGTACTTCGCTAAGGCAGAGCCATCCTTCTCATTACTAACTACGTGCTTGCACTCAGGTGAATTATGGAGTAACCCGTTAACCGCTATAGCTACGGCATTAACCTTCGTATCTGCACTAATAGTTCTTCAAGCCAAGGTAATGTTTAAGCCCTTCGACATACCTGATGCTGAGCAGGAGGTGGTTGCTGGTCCATTAACCGAGTATTCAGGTCCTAAGCTAGCTCTAATATACTTACTTCATGATGCTGAGTTAATGGTGCTTTCATTAATACTTGTGTTTGTTTTCCTTGGAGGCCCAGCACCGTTTGGCTATGGCGACTTATTAGGGATACCAGTAATCATAGTGAAATACCTAATAGTTGTGTTGGTGCTAACAATAATTAAGGCATCAACAGCCAGGTATAGGCTTGATCAAGCATTAGGATTACTAGCTAAATACTCACTAATACCAACCTTAATAGCGTTAGCTATAACTGCAGCAATCTACCTAACTTAATGCAATACCCATAGAGGTTTTTAGCTCTTCTTTAATTATTTACTTGTGGTTTGAATGTCTATTCCTGATGAGGTCCGTAAGTACATAATTAAGTATTCCAGCCAGGTTAGGGATATTGTTAAGTTTCTTAGGGAAGGTATTGTTTTGCTTAATGACGTTAGAGTTGGTGAGGCTATGGACTCACTCGCTAAGGCTGTTAGGAAGGACACTGAAGCTGATGCAACCAGGAGGGAGATACTCTATAAGTTAAGCACATTTATCAAAGACGCGGCTGTCAGGGAGAGCATTAGTAGGCTCATTAGGAGGCTTGACTTACTCTCCGAGTCTAGTAAGGAGGCTGCTAGGTACTTAGGCATAATACCCTACTTAGAGATACCTATGGAGATTAGAGAAAAGATTGAGGAGTTAAGTAAGCTCTCACTTGAAGCCGTAGACATGCTTAACCTAGCTATTAGGGCTTTAATGGAAGGTGATGTGGAGACTGCTACATCGCACGCTAATAGAGTTGAGGAGATTGAGGAGGAGGCCGATGAGGTAAACCTAATTGCTAGGAAGCTATTAGTTGCTTCAGCTATGAACATAGAGAACTCAGCAATAGTGGTAATGCTTAGAGACTTCATTGAGTCTCTTGAAGGGATAACTGATTATGCTGAGGATGCAGCTGACTATGTGAGAGTATTAGCATTAAGGCAAATGTAACTCAAAATAGTTAGGTACATCATTAAGTATCTTTAGGATAAACTTTAAGTAACTCATCTTAAATGAGTGTTAATAAGTAATATATCATTGCAGCCATAGCAGCAACCGCAGGGAACGCCACGAACCATGCTGAGAATATCCTACCTAGAACCTTTAGATTAACTGCTCTTATCCCCTTAGCTAAACCAACCCCCGCCACTGAACCTACTATTGCTATAGTTGTTGATACTGGAAGACCCAGCCTAGTCAGTATAAGTACTGAGAGAGACGCGGCTAATTGGGCTGTGAATGCCGACGAGTATGTTAGCGTGGTTATCTTCTCACCTATGGTCTCGACAACTCTATGACCCCAACTAACTATCCCTATAGCTATGCCTAACGCAGCGAATGCTAAAGCCGTAAACGATATCTCTACAACCCTAGGTATATACCCGTAGGAGGCAGCCGCGATAACTGCTGATAAGGGACCTGCCGAATTAGCTACGTCATTAGCTCCATGGCTAAAAGCCATGGCTGCAGCAGCAACTATAAGAAGTAACCTAATTAGCTCCCTACGCTCATCAATACTTACCTTCCTACGTACATAGCCATATATGTATGCGGCCATGAATAAAACACTAACTATACCTGCACCTACGGATACAGTAAGCACATAAAGTATGTCCTTAAGTTTCATTGTCTTAACCATAAGGAGAAATATAGTTGAGAATACCATTATGAACATAGATGAGATCACTACGTAAGGTAGTAACTTAACACTCTTAAACATACGTTCATAAACGAAGTATAAGGCTAGCGCTACCAAAGCGCTAAAGGCAGGTAGAACAACCCATGCAGTGACTATGATGGCTACAGTACCCCACCTAATTAATGAGCCGCCTATAGCTAAACCAAAGCCGACAACACCACCTACGATACCTTCAGATATAGACATAGGTATCCTAAGCCATGAGCTAATCAAAACCCAGATACCAGTAGCTAATAACGCAGCTATCATACCCTTAACTACAGTCATATACGAGGATATGAGTTCAATACTAACAATACCCTTCATAATGGTTCTAGAAACGAATTGACCGAAGATTATCGCACCTAGAAAATCAAATACTGCCGCAACAATTAAAGCCCTCCTAAGGCTTAAAGCGCCAGCACCAACAACAGTACCTATAGCGTTAGCCGCGTTATTAGATCCATTATTCCAAGCAACAAAGAAAGCCGCAATCCCTGCTAGAATAAGCCATAGATATTCCATACTAAAATCCCTTACGTGTTAAGAAATAAAGTAAAATAGAAACTAATAAGGATTACTTCGTATGGTTAAGTAGGCGTAAACGATAATAGCTATGTTTCTTACTTGAGTAATGACCTAGGTAGGTAAGAGGCGTATCTTATATGTCGTTTGAAGAGGCTGAAATAATTAAGCGAAGAGCTGATGCGTTCTTAAGAAACGCTATCAGACTTATAGATGAGGGTGAGTATGACTTAGCTATGTTTAGCTTAGAGCAGTACTGTCAGCTAATACTCAAGTACCAACTCCTTATCAAGAAAGGTACTTATCCACGAACCCATTCTCTAAGAAGGTTAATTAGGGAACTGGGGGCATTTAATGAGAAGATACTAGACCTAGTTAATAACGTAAATAACCTGCACTACATTGCAAGACTTGAGGAAGCTTACGTAGCATCGAGATATCTCCCGATTACTTATGAAGAAAGTGAGGTTAAGGATATATTAAGATTTATTATGGAGGTGTTTAAGCGGGTTGTTGAATCATTGTAAGGGGAATATACTAAACATGCTTAAGAACTATCGTGAGATTGTTAAGGAAGTTAAGGGGGTAGTTAAGGAAATAGATCCTAGTGCTGAAGTCTATGTTTTTGGGTCTGTAGTGCGCGGTACGTATACAGCCGCGAGCGATATAGATGTTTTAGTGATTGTGAAGGATATCAGTAAGAAATATAAAATCATGATTGAAGTATATAGACGCATAGATGCACCTATAGAATTACACGTAGTTACATCAACAATGTTTGAGAGATGGTATAAGAGATTTATACCGGAAAATGAATTAGTTAAGATCTAAACCTACCTATTTCATAATGTCTAGTCACTTTATCTTCTTTTTAAGTACTATGTTTATCCACTCATCAGTTACCCTTTTAGCAAAACCTCTAACTAACTTAACAGCGTTTATTACGTCGTTTAAATTCAGTACCTCTGTTGGTGAGTGTATGTACCTTGTAGGTACGGATACCACACCTGCAGGTACACCCTCCCTAGTTAACTGGATTGCTGAAGCATCTGTGGTGCCTGCTGGGGCTACCTCTACCTGGTAAGGTATGCCCTCCTCTTCGGCTGTCTTAATAAGTAGCTCCCTAACGGCTGGGTGTGATATTAGTCCGGTACCGCTCCTTCCGTCAATAACCTTAATAGTTGGTCCCTTACCTAATTGAGCTATCCACTCATGTTCCTGTACCGTAGGTACATCATTGGCTGTAGTAACGTCTAGGGCTAAAGCGATGTCAGGACCTATTGAGAAAGCAGCTACTCTAGCACCTTTAAGACCCACCTCCTCTTGAACCGTGGCCACAGCATATACATTAGCCTCAACATTGTCTAACTGCTTAAAAGCCTCAATCATGACGGCAACGCCTACTCTATCATCAAATGACTTACCAGTAACTACATCACCATTACCTAACCTAACAACCTCCCTATCGAGAACAGCAATACAGCCTACCTTAACACCTAACTTCTCGGCTTCATCCCTACTTGAAACGCCTATATCTATGAATAAGTCCTTCATAGGTATGACCTGTTTAGCCTCCTCGGGAGTCATGAGGTGTGGTGGTTTAATACCAATAACACCCCTAACCTTAGTCCCCTTCCTTGTAAGTATGATGACCCTCTGAGCAGGAAGAATTCGTTCAGACCAGCCACCAACAGGTGTGAACCTAAGGAAACCTCTCTTATCTATATGGGATATCATTAACCCAATCTCATCCAGGTGGGCAGCAATCATTAACTTACCGTCACCACTACCCTTCTTCAATGCAATTACATTACCTAAAGAATCAACCCACAGTGAATCGGCGTAAGGCTTTAACTCATCAATAACTAAGCCCTTAACCTCATCCTCAAAACCTGATGGTGAGTGTGTACTACATAACTTTCTCAATAACTCATAAACCTTATCCTTATCCATAGGAACCACCACAAAGTATAGAGGTACACCATAATAAATTAGTTACGTATTTTTAACTATTAACTTCCAAAACACCTAACTAAAGAAACGTAAAACATTACTTAACCACCGTTTGTCCCTACCGCAAACACAGTATGCTACAGTTTAAAAATAGAATGAAATGGTAGAGACTTCCACCTCGCCTCAGTGTCATTGGGTCATGGGTGGTATTCGAGCCCAACGGTATGGGGCTGCGCTCCAAGCCCCGCGTAGGGCTTTACTCCAAAACAAAAAGAAACAATTTGAAATATTAAAAGGTTCCTGCCCCGAATACTTAATGTGTGGTGGTGCCCACGGCTAAGAACCATAAGTTAAGTAAGGTTACCTGCCTCAAGAACGTACCTAGGACTGGTTGGTTACTTAGGGGTATACCACCATCGATAGCTGAAGATGTCGCTGAACATACCTTTGAAGTGATGCTCATAACCTACATACTCTGTAGAAAGCTGATTAAGAATAGTATTAATATTGATTTAGGTAAGGCCTTGACAATTGCATTATTTCACGATGTTCCAGAAGTTCTTATGGGCGATATAGTTAAGTGGGCTAAGGATAGAATAGGTGATTTAAAGGAGCGTATGGAAATTGAAGCACTTAAGGAACTGGGCTTTAATGACGAAGTCAACATGTTTAGTGAGTACTTAAACTTAAGTAGTATTGAGGGCGTAATCGTGAGGATAGCCGATTTAGCGGCAACTATAAGGCAAGGAATGGAGTACTTAAGGCAGGGGTATGAGGAAGTTACTGACATAGTTAGGAACAATAAGCTAGGGATCAGGAAGCTCTTAGATAGCATTAAGGATGAGAAGATTAAGGAGGTGGTTAAGAAGTCATTAAGTGAGTTAAAAATAATGTAACCATATTTTTAAGCCTCGGTAAGGACACGAATTAAGGTGGTTAGTATAGTTAGGAGGGAAGAACTGATTAAGAGGAAGATAAGTAGTGGTAAATCTGACGTAAATATAGGCAAGAAAGGTATTTATGAAGGTCTTCTTAATGAAATCAAGAGAAGGCTTGAGCAAGAGAAAGTTATTAAGGTAAGGATACTTAAGTCGGCATTTAAGGTTCTTGGGATGGATCGTAAGGAGGTAGCTAAGAAAGTAGCTGAGTTAGTTGGTGCTAAGTTAGTAACCGTTAGGGGCCACACGTTTGTCTTAGAAAAAGTAAGGAAGAAATTAAGAGGTAAGTCTTAGTCGATGAGCCACGAAAAAATATATGACCCTTACTTCTGGGTTGGGATTTATAACCTAATAGCTAATGAAATACCACTCAACTTCGATGATGATTACCTAAGTAGTAAGATACTAGACTTACTATTAAGTAATAAAGCATTAGTTTCTGATGAGTACTTAAAGGACCTAATTAGTTATAGGGATGTCTTAATTTTCGGCCCCTTAATGATCAGTAAGGAGGTCTTGACCAAATTAAATAACGTAAAGCATGATTATCTATTAGTGGCTGTTGACGGTACTGTAAAGGCTTTCAATGAGGTGGGGTTAAGACCCGACATAGTGGTTACTGACCTTGATGGCGACCCTAGATACTTAGTTAAGTCATGTAAGGATAGAACAGTATGTGTTGTCCATGCCCATGGGGATAACGTGGATAAGTTAATGGCTCTACTACCCAAGTTTAATGGTCCTATAGTGGGTACTTCTCAAGTACCTCCATACGGTAGGTTGAGGTTTTATGGTGGTTTTACTGATGGTGATAGAGCACTCTACTTCATTACGTACTACAAGCCACGTAGAGTTATTATGGTTGGTATGGACTTCACTACTAAAGTAATAGGTGCTTACTCGAAACCCGTTAATACAGCGTTAATGAGGTATGTTAAGATTAAGAAGCTTATGTGGGGTAAATACCTTATTGAATTACTTAGTAGGTACGTAGGTAATTTATTCAGGTTCAAAACCTTAGGGTTGAACTTACCTGAATATGTTCTTTATTAAAAATGATTTGTTTACATTAACTAGGTATGTAGACTATGGCCTTCCTACCCTCATACTCAATAAGCTTAACAGTTAGTTGCCTTCCTGATACATCGACATCTCCGTAAATCTCTCTAACAAAGTCCTTAGGTAACGTCACTATATAGTAGGTCTTCCCCCTAGCCGTCTTCCTAACTATCTTAACGGTCTTGACTTCAGAAGACATATACAACACCGATTAAATCACTTGATACAGAATTTAAAAAGCTAACTACAACAATACCAAGCACAACTAACTGCTTAGGTTCTCATCTCTTTAAGGAAATTAATTAAACATCTAAGGCAATACTGACTTATGGGTCTAGGTGTGTGATTATGGGGTTTAGACTTGAAGTCCCAACGAGACCTAAAGCTCCGGAGGTGAAAGAATATGATGTTATAGTTGTTGGTGCGGGTCCCGCAGGTCTTTCGGCAGCATTATACTTAGCTAGGTTCATGCTTAAGACCGTGGTTGTAGCTAAAACTATTGGTGGGGCATTAACCGAGGCCGGCATTATTGATGACTACATAGGTATACCTAACATCGATGGGCCTAAGCTAGGTGAGTTATTTAGGTCTCATGTTGAGAAATACGGAGTACCCATAATTACCGATGAAGTTATCGACATAAAAAGGGAGGGTATATGGTTTAAGGTAATGACCAAGGGAGGGTTTGTTCTCAAGTCCTTAGCCGTAATCATAGCTACAGGTAGTGTCCGTAGGAGACTTAACGTGCCCGGTGAGGATAAGTTTAGGGGTAAGGGAGTAACTTATTGTGCCCCATGTGACGCACCACTATTTAAGGATAAAGTTGTCGCCATAGTCGGTGGAGGCGATGCTGCTGCTTCAGCAGCCATACTAACAGCTAGGTACGCTAGTAAAGTTTACATAATCCATAGGAGGGGTAAGTTAAGGGCGCAACCGTACTGGGTTAAGTTAATAAGTGAGAACCCCCGAATCGAGGTACTATACAATAAGGTAGTTACGGAGATAGGGGGTGATGAATTCGTTAAGTACGTAATGCTTAAGGACGTAAAGACAGGGTCCTTAAGTACCCTCAACGTTAATGGTGTCATCATAGAGATAGGGTCTGAACCACCTAGGGAATTCTTCAAAAGGATAGGTCTCAAGACAACCGAGGAAGGTTATGTTCTCATAGGCCCCAAGCAGGAGACTAACATTGAAGGCATTTTTGCCGCTGGGGACTGCACCGCAGGACCGTGTAAGTACAAGTTTGATCAGGTAGTAACAGCAGTTGCTGAAGGTGCTTTAGCAGCTTACGCAACCTATAATTACGTCCTTAAAATACGTAGACAATGAGCTAACCAACTACGTTAATGATCAATGAGAACACACCTATCAGTATGAAGATAACTCCTACAGCCTTAGTTAGTAAGTCAATACTTAAGCCCTTATACCTCACTAGGTCAAGAAGTAGTTTAGCCGCTATGAAGTTTATTAAGAAGTAACCTAGAGCAGCACCTACTAACACAATAATCGGGTAGTAAGCCCTTAGGGCTAAGGCGAGAACAGTTAGTTGGGTCTTATCACCTAATTCAGAAGTAAATATTAGGGCGAAAAGTGATAGTAGCCCTAGCTTCTCAATACCTTCAGACCTGACTACTTCACGACCACTAAGTAAGTAGATTATGCCAAAGGCTATGAATAGTAATGAGGCTATGTAGTTGAGTAGCTCAATGTCTATGAATAACTTAAAGACATACGCAGCAACCACGACGAACGCATTAGCGGCTGTAAAGGCCAGTAGGGAGATAGCTAGTGCCCTAAATAACTTACCTAGCATTAAGACCGTTGATACCGTGGCGAGCATAGTCCTATCAGCTACTTCAGCTACCATTATTATTAAGCAAGACACTAGCAAGTCCTCAAGCACACTAAACACCTAGTAATGTCTTATCTTAAATAAAGCTATAGGAGCTCCTCACACTTATTTTTCTGGTTAACATAGCGTGCCAGGACGTACAGTAGGTCTGAAAGCCTATTAATGTATTTAAGGACCCCAGGAGGTACCTCCATAAACTCCTTAAGCTTCACTAAAACCCTCTCAACCCTCCTGCAGACTGCTCTAGCGTAGTGAAGAAACTCACCCCCACCACATCCTGATGGTATGACAAACACGTTTTTAGGCTCACTTAACTTACCCCAATAATTACTTGTCAACTCATCAAACCAACTAACATAACTATCTAAAGACCTCTTAACAGGTTCGCCACTGATGCCTGCCAACACCTTACCGACATCAAATATTGATCTCTGAACCTTGAACAGTACCGATTTAACCTCATCATCGCTCACTAATGAACGTGCCACACCAAGTAAGCTATTTAGTTCGTCTAAACTGCCGATAGCTTCAATTAATGGATGTGCCTTAGGTACGCGTTTCCCGCTGAGTAGGTAAGTATATCCTTCATCCCCTATATGCTCCTTTTTCAACCTTAAGACCTCAATATGATTAAAACTTTAAGACTTATATACTATCTTAGGGGCTACCAATTTGGGTAGTAAGAATAGACTGAGTGTTGATGCCTTGATATACTTCTTCTTTAGGAGTGGTGAAGACGAGGAGACTTTTAGGGGTAAACAACTGGCTCCATGGGTTCCTACGAGGACCGAGTTAATACCTTATATCATGAAATTAGCTAAGGTAGGTAGGGGTGATGTTTTCTACGATTTAGGATGCGGTGATGGTAGAGTAGTTATTGAGGCCGTTAAGAGAGGGGCTAAAGGCGTTTGTGTGGACATAAACCCTGACTTAATTAATGAGGCTAAGCTTAAGGCTAAGGCTGAAGGCGTTTATGATAAGATAAAGTTCATTAATACAGACTTCTTTAATGTGCCGCTTCAAGACGCTACGGTAATCTACATGTATTTACTTACATTCGTTAATGCGCTCTTAAGGGATAAGTTAGAGAAGGAAACTAAAGAAGGAACTAGGATAGTGACATTGGATTTTGAAATACCTTTATGGACGCCCATACATAAAATAAGGGTACCTATAGGGTATAGGGATGCCGTCATATACCTTTATATAAGAGGAAAGTCTGATAATCAATAATTAACTACATGGTTAGGTCTTGTCTAAGGGCTCTCCTCTAATGATTTAATCTTAGCCTCAGCCGCTACTTCCGCCTCCTTAAGTATCCTTGCTGCCTCCTCCTTTAGGGCTATGTCACTGTACCCTTCAGGGAGAATTATTTCTGCGTTATTTATTGTTGATAGAGTCCCATTAGCTAATTCCTCAATGACCAACCCTAATTCAGGTATTGATGTTAATTCGGACTTCTTAAGTTCCTTGATTATTTCTTTAATAACTACTAAGTTCCATATAGCGGTGCCTGTTAGTAATATAGTCTCTATCTTAGTAGCTACGACCTCAAGAGCAATTGAGAACTTAGCGAGTAATGTCTCAAGCCTCCTTAGCTGACTTAACTCCTTTCTCAATACGGCCTTAACTTGAGGGTCTTCTATAGATATATACTTAAGCTCCAAATCCTCTATCTTGCTATGTATCTTATGAAGGAAGTAATCTGACCTTATTATTCCTTGCTTAGCATATATGAGGAGTCTAGCTAAGTCCCTCTTAATCTCCTCCTTACTCTTTTTACGTTTCCTAAAGAACACTAAGCCACACCTAAATAATGGTTCACCATAGCATTACTTAATAAGGTTTAGGTATTTCCTGCGTATTACCTAAATCACTTGGGCAGGTGTTAATATAGTGCCTGCCTTAACCCTGCGTTTAGAGCTTATTATGGCACCTAACTTAACGTATTCCCTACCCCTAGAGCTTACCTTAAGTGGTCTCTCAACCTTACCTCTCTCCCTAATAACGCTTAAGGTAATTACATTAGGCTCTAGTACCGCGTCGTAACCAACCACTGAGAAGCTTATGAAGCAGTTCCTACTGACGAACGCCCTATCCATGATTAACGACCAAGTAATCTCATTTAACGATCCAATCATAACGTCCTTTTCTAAGTCACTATAGTTTCTAACGATGCTATTAAGACCAACAAAGACATTCCTGCCTATGTAAGCAGGTCCCTTAATCACTACTCCATGATCTATCTCAGCACCATCCTCAATAATTACCGGACCCTCAATTATGGTGTGGGGTGATATCCTAGCCTTATTAGATATCCTAGATTCAGTTAGGTTACTGAGTAAGTAGTATGAAGCCCTTAAAACATCCCAAGGCACCTTAATATCTATCCACCAACCATCAAATATCACTGCCCTAACCTTAAACTCCTTACTAATCTCAGTCAGACTCCTAGTAAGTGAGTAACCACTCTTAAGTAACTCCATAACCTTAGGAGGCATTACAGCCATACCGCCGAAGGCGTAACCCTTAGGCTCTGATGAGAATTTAGTGATGAAGTTATTGATGTCGATCTCAAGAGTCTCTAAGCCTGTTAAATCTGCTTCAGGTACGGCTAAGGCATTGAACTTAAAGTACTTTGAGGCATCAATAACTGACCTATAGGCCTCATAATCAGTTATTACTGAACCATAAAGCATTAAGAACCTCTCCTCATTCTTAACGTAGTCCTCAGCCGATAGTAACGCACCCTCAACCTCGGGTTTCTCCTGCTTCACTATCTTAACATCAAGTGTGGGTGGTATACCAGCAGGTACTTCCTCGAAGTAGCTAGGTTTATCAGTTACTAGAACTATGTCCCACAACCCTAACTTACTTAGTGATATTAATGTGTAGTAGATTAGTGGCTTACCGAGGACGTTTATTAGGGACTTAGGTCTACCAGCAAGTAAGTTCTCGAGCCTCCTTCCAGCACCACCAGCAAGTATAACTACCTTCATGACCATCACTCTACAGTAACAGTCTTAGCTAGGTTCCTAGGTTTATCTGGGTCATAACCCTTATTAACTGAGATGTAGTAAGCTAATAGCTGAAGCGGTAATATATATGTTATGGCACCAACCTCAGGGGTAGTTGCTGGCAATTTAATTTCATAATTAACTAGCCTCTTAGGTAACTCAATATCCCCTGGAGCTAAGGTTATAACATAAGCCCCCCTAGACCTCATTTCCTCAATATTAGACATTATTTTCTCCTTTAACTCATCATTTAGTAAGATAAATATCACAGGGAACCCTTCCTCAATAAGTGCTATAGGCCCATGCTTACTCTCACCAGCTGGGTATGCTTCAGCATGTATGTAAGCTATCTCTTTAATCTTTAAAGCACCCTCCATAGCTATGGGTACCCCTAAACCCCTACCTAAACATAATATACTTTGTTTATTCATTAATTTCCTCGAAAGCTCCCTAACCCTACCCTCATTACTAACTATAACTTCCTTAGCCATTAAAGGAACCTTGGCTAATTCATCAAAGACCCTACGTGAATAATCAGAGTTTCGGCCTATGGACTCACTAATCTTGAGGCTTAGATAGAGCAACGTAAGTACTTGGGTAGTAAATGTTTTTGTGGCAGCGACACCTATTTCAGGACCTGCTCTAGTATATATCACTAGGTCAGACTCCCTAGGTATAATGCTGTCTACGACGTTAGATATTGCCAGTATCTTAGCACCCCTGCTCTTAGCTGTCCTGACAGCCATTAAGGTATCTATGGTCTCACCCGACTGTGATATGGCTATGAGTACGTCACCTTCATCAAAAACGCCCTTATACTTCCAACACTCACTCGATATGAATGGGTACGTAGGAATACCAGCTAGCTTAGTTAAGTAGAAATCACCCACTAAGCCAGCATGAAAGGATGTACCCGCACCAGTAATGAATACCCTCCTAGCATTTATGAGTAGGTCAATTACGTTCTTCAAGCCCTTAAGTGAAACTAAAGATGATAGCGTTGAATGCAAAGCTAGTGGTTGCTCATGTATTTCCTTAAGCATGAAGTGCGGATACCCTGATTTCCTAGCCATCTCCGGTGTCCAATCAATAACCCTAACCCTCTTTGTGATATCTACGGCTCCCTCCTTAAGGTGCTCTATGTAGACCTCAGTTGGTGTTACGTAACCGAGTTCTAGATCCCTAAGTACTATGACCTTATTGGTATATTCTAAGAATGCCGGTATGTCACTAGCTACGAAGTTATACCCGTTACCTAGACCTATGATGAGTGGTGATATCTTCCTAGCGAAGTATATCTTGTTAGGTTCAGACCTAAGTATAACTACGAATGCATAAGCACCATTAAGAATCTTAAAGGTCTCTCTTAAAGCATCTAGGGGCTTAACCCCCTTACTCATAAGCTCCTCAAGTAGGTGAGGTATGACCTCAGTATCAGTCTCTGACTTAAACACATGTCCCTTCCTAACTAAGTCCTCCTTAATCTCTAGGTAATTAGATATTATGCCGTTATGGGCAACTATTATCTCTGACCTACAGTCAGTATGTGGATGTGCGTTAGTATCGCTAGGCCTTCCATGAGTAGCCCATCTAGTATGCCCTATACCGCAAACACCATCAAACCTGTCGAAGCCGAGCTTCCAAGCAACCTTATCAAGCATCCCCTTGCTCTTCCTGAGAACTAAAGCACCATCCTCCGTAAGTAAAGCAAAACCAACGGAGTCATAACCGCGATACTCAAGGTTCTTAAGGCAACCCTTAATAACAGTACCAAGTCTCTTACCGAGAAGCCCTGTATACAGCAGTACAACACCTATTATACCGCACACCTAAATCACTAGGTAAATAAGTAAATCCGTGATTTATTAACCTATATACCCACTTCAGGAACCTTATGATTCCGCAGTCTCTAAAGGGTCATTCCCTCCATTTAGGGTTATTCAGGGATTTGGGTATTCCCATGAGTTCATGAGTGATCCTTGTAAATCTCTATAGTTCATTCGATTACACAAACTTCTCCGGCATACTAAGCCTAAATACAACTGCTAAGCTTTAATGCGATATATCACCTGCCATGAGTGGTTTTATTAGGTGCCGAACCAAGCCTCTTAGATCGTACCTCTTATTGAACGTCCACGAATACAGATCTTTCTAAGGCCAATCCAGCTAAAAACCTTATAGTCTCCTCACTTCTTAAATCAGTTAATTTAAGCCTTAACCTGACGTGTGAACCCGATTATCCCATCCATTAATGCAAGTCTTAAGAAAGGTTACGAAGCTATAAAACACGGAATCATATATCCAGGTATGTATGGGTCAGTACTTAAAGTATGAATTTCACCAGGATCTGCTCAGAACTTAATATTCGCATTCATTTAGACATAGAAACCCTAATCTACCATGCTCTACATCCTTGATAAAATATAGCATTAATATCGTTAAACATAAAGACACTTCCACCTAGAGGTCAAGACATATATACGATAAAGCATTAGATCACTCCGGCTTTATGAATAGATGCATAAATAGTCCATGGTCTGGGAGGGAGAGATGTTTATGAATACATTAAATGCCTATGATGATATATCAAGAACTCTAGGCGAATATATTGGAAGAAAGTTTCTATATTAATACAACAGATTAAAGAAGGCCGTTACAGATCTATTTAGTACCACATCGCTTGCTATCTTCTTGCTTGGACATACATAACTATATCGTGTAAAGTTAAAGTGTTTAATAGTGCATTAAGGATCACACCGAGTTTAATAGAGTTTTTGAGTTGGTGATTAAAAATAATGCTTAATACCGACGGCATGCGATTTATTTTATTGGTAGCTGGAGGTAGGGCTTATGCCTATAGAACCTGTTATTGAATGGATTAGAAAGCATGGTATTAAGTGGAGGATTATTAGGGCTTCAGGAAGGACTACCACGGTAGATGATGCAGCGAGGTTCTTGGGCGTGGATAAATCTAAGATTGTTAAGACACTCATAGTGGTGGCTGGTGATAATGTGTATGCAGTGGTTATTCCTGGAGATAAGAGGTTAGATATGAAAAAGTTTGCAAACATTACCGGAGTTAGACCAAGGTTAGCTAAGCCAGAGGAGGTAGTTGAGAAAACAGGGTATACCGTAGGCGGGGTACCCCCTATTGCACTTCCCAATAACGTCAAGCTAATTATCGATGAATCACTGCTTAAACACGATAAGGTCTACGGGGGAGGGGGAGAGGACGGTGTATTGCTAGAGTTCAACCCTAAGGAACTCATAAAACTAACGAAACCTTTAGTTACGAAACTAACAAGATAGCCGAAACATAGCCTTCAAGAAAATACTTAAATACTCTTGGCAACGCGTTCTTGTAATGAGGGATAATATCAGTTCTCCTTACGGAAAACATTCTGACTGAGGTATCAGTAATTACCGGGTAACTATTTCGCTTTTAAACTTGAACCCAAGGCCTTAGAGGCCCATGTTTCTAATGTTGAAGTTATGCCTTTTTAAACTAACTTTTGATTTACTTAAGTAAAATGCTAACGAGTAGAAGAAGCCTAAATTTTATGATTCTCCATGAAATAGAACCTCCCAATCCCCTAGAAGAACAAGGTATGTTAGCTAGAGTGATTAAAGAGTATGGTAATCTTATAACTTACCTGACTCAGGTACTGTTCGCTCTTCACATTACTGATATAAATCATGGATTACATTTCTGACCCTGATGAGAAATCTATATTTTTGGGTTACGTATTAATGCTTAGGTAATGTTTAGGTATGAAGCAGGCATTAAAGGTAGTGGTTACGGGGATTGTTCAGGGTGTTGGTTTTAGGCCATTCATTTACCGTATAGCTATGAAGTCTAGGGTTAGGGGATACGTTAAGAACGTAGGTGGGTCTGAGGTCGAGATATTTATTGAGAGTAACGATAAAGGCTCATTAAGTACTTTCCTTCACTTACTGCTTAATGAGTTACCACCACCTGCGGTTATTGAGGAGTTAATTATTGAGCCCTCAAACCCTAAGGGATTCGCTAGCTTTAAGATACTTAAGTCTGGTGTTGAGGTAAGGAAGTATTCAATGATACCGCCTGATTTTAGTATATGTGATGATTGCTTAGCTGAGGTACTTAACCCGGAGGATAGGAGGTTTAGATACGCCTTTAACTCATGTGCTTGGTGCGGTCCTAGGTTCTCAATGATGTATATGGTACCTTACGATAGGGAAAACACCTCTATGGATCCATTTAAGCTATGTGATGAGTGCTTAAGTGAGTATAGAGACCCAAATAACATTAGGAGGTTTCATGCCCAAGGGATTTCATGCCCTAAGTGCGGACCTTCGTTAAGACTTGTTGATAGGTATGGTAATGAGGTAATTACTAAAGACCCTATGCGTGAGGTTGCTAAGTTGATTGATGAAGGCTCTATAGTAGCTATCAAGGGATTAGGAGGTTTTCACATAGCTTGCTTAGCTACAGATGACGACGTAGTTCTTAAGCTACGTAAAAGGAAAAATAGACCCCAAAAACCATTCGCAATAATGGCTCTAAACTTAGAGACCTTAAAGAGATTGGTTTACGTTGATGAAAGAGCTAAGGAGATACTGTCATCACCTACTAAACCAATAGTTCTCTTACCTAAGAAGGAGAATAGCCCGGTCTCTAAGTGGGTCTCGCCAGGGCTTAAACATGAAGGTGTTTTCTTACCTTACACAGCACTCCATTACTTAATCTTAAGTGATATTAGAGATAAGTTCGCTATAATGACTAGTGGTAACCCTCATGGTAAGCCTATGTGCATTGATGAGGAATGTGCTTTTAGATATTTATCTCAATTCGTTGATTACTTCTTACTCCATAATAGAGAGATAGTTAATAGGGTTGATGATAGCGTAGTTAGGTTTACTGACGGCGAGTTAGTACTAATACGTAGGGGCAGGGGTTACGCACCTAAATGGTTTCACTTACCCTTTAAGTTAAGGAGACCCGTCATAGCCTTCGGTGCTGAACTACAAACGGCTGGTGCTGTCGCCTTCAATGATAAGGTAATAGTAACTCAGTACATAGGTGATATAGATGATTATGACGTGCTTGAGGATCTAGATAAGTACCTTAAGTTCTTCATAAGAACGTATAACATTGATGTCTCATCAGCTTACTTAGTTATTGATAAGCACCCCTATTATACATCAAGGAAGCTTGCTGAGATATATTCTAAGAAGTACGGCTCTGAATTAATTGAGGTACAGCACCATTACTCACACTTACTTAGTGCTGCCGTATCACGTAAGCTGGGTGTTGATGAAGACTTTATAGGAATAGCCATAGATAGCGTAGGCTTCGGTGATGACGGTAATATATGGGGTGGTGAGGTATTCCATCTTAATTATGAAGGTTATAGAAGGATTGGGCACCTACAGTACCACCCATTACCAGGAGGTGACATAACTATACGTTACCCAGCTAGGATGCTCATATCGATACTTAACTCCTTCATGAGTGAGGAAGAGGTTACGGAGTTCGCAAGGAGGAAAGGCTTATCCAAATACTTAAGGCATGGGATGAGTGAGGTTAAGGCGGTCTTAAAGCAAGTTAAGAGAACTAGGGTTATGACCTCAAGTATTGGCAGGGTCCTAGATTCCATCTCAGCTCTTCTAAGTATTTGTTGGGTTCGTACATACGAGGGTGAGCCAGCAATAAAGCTTGAGGAGGCTAGTTATGGTGGTAGACTTATTGACTGTGTGGAAACTAAATTAATGGTTCATGATGACAATTACATAGTCTCAACAGCTAGGCTTTTTGAAACCTTACTAGAGAACTTAGATAGGGATGTTAAGGACTTAGCATATACGTCGCTTTATGTCTTAGGTTACGCATTAGGTGATATGGTTAAGCACTACGTTAAAGGGTTGGGAGTAAACACTGTTTTAATATCAGGTGGTGCTGCTGTTAATACGGTGATAGTTAGAGGTGTGAAGGAAGCGTTAGGGGAGGTAGATATATATGTTAAGCTCCCAAAGGACATACCACCAAATGATGGTGGTGTAGCACTAGGTCAAGTAGCCGCTACATACAGGTTTAACGCTCTTTAGTTAACGGAAACGTATTTAAAACCACAACATTAAGTGTTTCCTAGATGTATAGAGGCTATAGAGATGGATGCCGTAATCGTGAAAGATCTGGTGAAAAGATTCGGTAGGTTTGAGGCACTAAAGGGGATCTCATTCACTGTTGAGGAAGGTGAGATCTTTGGGCTTATAGGACCTAACGGTGCTGGTAAAACAACTACGTTTAGGATAATAGCAACACTATTACTACCTACTGCTGGCGAGGTCAAAGTTCTTGGCAAGGATGTAGTTAGGGAGGCAGCTAAGGTTAGAAAGCTTATTTCTTACCTACCTGAAGATGCAGGTGCCTATAGAAATATCAGTGGTTATGAGTACCTTAAAATGGTTGCCGAAATATATTTCGGTAAGAGTAAGCAGGCTGAAGAGGCACTTGAGTTAGGTATCAAGTTAGCTAGCTTGGGTGACCAGCTATATAAGAAGATGAAGACCTATAGTAAAGGTATGAAGCGTAGGGTGCAGGTCGCTAGGGCGTTGATGGTGATGCCTAAAGTAGCCATACTAGACGAGCCCACTGTAGGTCTTGACGTTGTTTTCGCTAATGAGGTTAGAAAGATGATTAAGGACTTCTCTAAAGAACACGGAACTACAGTACTCCTATCTAGCCATAACATGCTTGAGGTTGAGGGGCTTTGTGATAGAGTAGCACTAATCCATGAGGGGAGGATATTGATTGAGGGCTACGTAAGTGAGTTAATTAAGGGGTTTGGTGTTAAGAATCTTGAAGAACTATTTCTTATGCTTGTTAAGGGTGAGGGGAGTTGATGAAGCCATTAATTATTAAGGAGTTCAAGGACTTAGTTAGAGACCCGAGGATATGGATACCATTCATAATTTCAGCAATAATATTGCCAGTAATGGCTTTAGTGATAGCTTACCCGGCTAAATCGGCGTTCTACGCAGCCATTTACGAATACATAGATTTAGGCTTCATAAACTATGACCAGGGAGATGAAGGTACTAAGTTAATTAACTACTTAAAGAGCTTGAGGAAGGAGGTTAGGATTAACTTAGTTCTACTTAACGTTAGC
Source organism: uncultured Desulfurococcales archaeon (assembly GCA_964519505.1). Classification (GTDB taxonomy): domain Archaea; phylum Thermoproteota; class Thermoprotei_A; order Sulfolobales; family CAZFJX01; genus CAZFJX01. The sequence continues at coordinate 95,298 of CAZFJX010000004.1, read as the reverse complement.
CATAATGAAAGCATCCCCCTTAACGATATTAAGTTCATCAACAAAGTCCTTGATTACTTGCGGGAGAATAACTTAACAAGCCTTGATGCAGTCTTAGTGATACCTCCGGACTTCACGGCTAAGGTACTTGCTAAGCAGCAAGTAACTTTAGTAGCCATCAACTTAATACGTGAGTTAGGGTTCTTTGGTTCTGTATCCCTTAAGGGCTTAAGGGTCTCAACTATAATAAATGATTACCTAGGTAAGAAGTATTTAGAAGGTACTAAGGTGGCTTTAGAGGTCGTTAAAAACCCTGTTGTACCCTTATCCGTAAGTTACCTCCAGAATAAGGACTTAGTAATCTTTGGTGACCCATCAACAGTTCTTACGTCGATATCTTTCACAGCGTTCTTCATACCGATAATCATAATGATAATATCCGTAACTGTTATCCAAATGTCAGCAACCTCCATGGCTGTTGAGAATGAGGAGAAGACCTTAGAGACTTTGCTAACGTTCCCAATATCTAGGAGTAAGATACTATTCTCTAAGTTATTCGGCTCATTCTTAGTGTCCTTATTAGGGTCTTCGCTAAACATCTTTGGTTTCCTACTGTACATAAGGATTTACTCAACAGTCTTTGAGTCAATAATACCTGAACAAGAGAGGAGTAGTGGATTTGCGTTCTTCAAGTTCACAACATTTATGATATCTCCTACAGACCTTGCCTATGTGTTAATAAGTATAGTACTTATGTTATTCTTCATGGCTTCTTTAGGTATAGTTATTGGTGCTTTAAGTAGCGATGTTAGGATAGCAAGTACACTGACAGGCCCGATAACGATGTTCGTATTTGTGCCTGGCTACTTAATAGCGTTCACAGACATTAATAAGTTCGACCCAATAATTAAGAATATACTTTTCAGTATACCAATAACTCAGCCTATGGCACTAATTAAGACAAGCATCATAAGTAACTTATCACCCTATGAAACATCGATATATTTAGTGACTTCGTTTTTCATCTCAATAGTGCTGATAGTAATAACTGCCAAGATATTTTCGTTAGAGACCTTATCAAGACTACAGAGAGCTCTATCGAGGCTTAGAAGGAAGTGATTTTTATAGGGAAACAAAAATGCTTGACCAGTACTTATCCTGGTATGATATGGCGTTAAAGGCATTGAAATACAAGATAGAAAACTTTACAACTAAGCCATTTAGCAAGATAGCCATATGCGGGATGGGTGGTTCAGGAATAGTTGGTGATTATTTAAGAGTCCTCGCTAGCGATAGGTTAAACTATCCCGTTACAGTAATCAAGGATTTTAACATACCTAAATGGGTCGATAAAGAGACCTTAGTTATAGGGATATCATATTCAGGACGGACTATGGAGACTGTGAGCGCTGTTGAGAAGGCGTTAAGAAGGGGTGCCTTAATAGCCGTCATAGCTTCCGGAGGTAAACTCATTAACTTAGCTAAAGTTAAAGGCTTAATGTATGTTAAGGTGGATTCCGGCTACGTACCTCGAACATCACTACCCTTACTCCTATACTCAGCCCTCAAAATAATGAAGGAGTTAAACGCAGATATAGTTAGTGAACCAGAGATACAGGAGTCTATAGATATATTGAAGAACTACAGGTCTTACTTAAACTATTCACTAAGCTTAAGTAGCGTAATTAAGGATAACGTACCTATAGTAATTACAGACCCTAGGTATGAGCCCCTCTGTCTTAGATTTAAGAATGAATTTAATGAGAACTCAAAGATCATAGCTAAGTGCGAAATATATCCTGAATGGTCACATAATGATATAGTTGGTTATGAAGGTGGTGTTAGGAATGTAAAGGTTATATTAGCAAATCCTAACGATGGCTCACTTTACCAGAAAGTGTTCGAGGGATTTATGGTCCCTTACTTAACCAGCTTAGGTTACGAGGTGTGTGAGGTTAAGCTTCAAGGTAAGTGTATGCTCGCTAAACTAATCTATGGCTCATTAATAGCCGGGTTAACGTCTGTACTTCTTGCCCAACGTAAGGGTGTTGACCCATTAGAAACAAGGTCTATAAAGCTATATAAGGAATACATAAAAAGGGTTAGTACCCAATTTTTCACCCAACACTAATGGTTAATGTATAAAGTACCTCGTTGACGTAGTCTAATAATGAGTATGTCAGTACAGTTCTCTCCCTCCTCTTAACGAGAAGTAGCGGAATTCCTTCGATTTCAGATTCCTGGAATGCCCTTAACCATATAACGTCAATAAAGTGTTCAGGCTTACTAACAGTAACACGTACGTACCTACCAGGATCGACTATACTCCCATCAATAACAACAATATAAGGCTCTAGCCCATGCTCCCTAAGAACCTCACTTAACTTATTCTCAAACTCCTTCTCGATTTTACCTAGTTCATCAGGTGTTGAGGCCTTACATGGAATTTTAAGTTTTCTCTCATAAGAAGGTCTAACCGGTCTTCTCTCCTCGCTACTCTCCATGGTTAACACCAGTAACAAATTCTGAGGTAGGGTGCATTAACTTTTCGCTTAGTTAATGATTTAAGCCTAGTTAAGCACCTTATACTTAGGTGATGACTCGAACCTCTACTAAGTCTTGATGCAGATAGCCTGGTGTTGCTGATTAATCCCTCCTTAACTTATTAATACCACCCTTAAGTGAGTAAGCTAGGTATCCTTTATCCCTAAGTAGTTTAGCGAATAATGAGCTTATATCTCCGTGGCTACAGTATATGATTATGGCCTTATCCTTAGGCAACGCACTGATATTTAATTGAGATATGTGTATGGCCCCCTCATAATGCCACTTCCTATACTCCTCTATAGACCTAGCATCAATTACTAAGGCATCTGATGGTATGAAGTCTATTTCTATATTGGTTAACTCCTTTAACTTGCTAGGTGGGTCCTTAACTAGGTTTATGGTGATTAAATCATTTAAAGCCTTATCTATGAGTTCCTTCCTTACCTTACTTAATTCCTTCTCGAGAATAACTTTATGGGCCCTCGTAGCTACAGGGCCAACACTTATGGTGCAGTACTCAACAACATCAGAGCTTAATTCGTAAGTACCTATTTCCTTACTTAACCTCATAATTTCCTCTTTATTCATAGCCGTCAACGGCCTAAGTATTAGTGATTTAATGCCTTCTTCGGTAGCTACAAGGTTCTTTAACGTCTGTGATGATGCTTGTCCCACGGATTCGCCAGTGGCTAATGAGTCAAAACCTAACCTCTCCCTTAACTTATCAGCCACCATGTACATAATCTTCCTAAGAACTACCTGCCTATAGTCACTCCTCACGTAGTTAATTATTTCAGCGACTGCAGACCTAAGATCAATCACGTAGAACATGGGTTCATATCCAAAGAGCCAGTTATCAGTTAAGTACTTAGCTACCCTATAAGCAGCTATTATTGACGATTGAGAAGTAAGTACATAGTGTAGGAAATGTACTTCAATACCCCTTCTAGCAAGTAACCACGCAGCTACGGGTGAGTCAAAACCCCCTGAGAATAGAAGTAGCGTTGTTCCTTCAACACCTATAGGTAACCCATCATAACCCCTAATAATGTCTGTAAAGAAGTATGCGTCACGTCCCCTAACTTCTATATAGGTAGTTACATCAGGGTTATTAAGATCAACACCTGCTGAGTAAGGCTTTAACCTAGCCCCAACTTCCTTATTAACGTCTATTGATGTGAACCCATGAACACCAACTCGGTGTGTTCTCACGGCGAATTTCTTACCTTTAACAAACCCCTTGAAATATTTCTCGGCCTTAGAAGCTAAGTCGTTAAGGTCTTTAAACCTAACGTGGTACACCTTAGAAACGCTATGTATACCAAAAACTCTCTTAACGATTCCTTCAATACCGTCGGGTCCTTCTATGAATATCCTACCGTCCTCTAACCTTAAGTTATGGTTCTTAACCCCGAACCTCTTTAATGCATCTTCTAAATTGCCTACTAGCCTTTTCTCGAATCTCCACCTTGTCCTCCTAGATTTAAGCGCTATCTCACCGCATAACCTAACTAAATACATCATTACTTGCTAAACACCTACCGTTCACTTCCTAACTTTTGTCTTTATTACTAAGTTTATTAACTCATCAAGTACTTCCTTATCCTTAGATATCCCTATGTCTTTGGCTAGTTTCATTAACTTATCCTTACTTAGCGGAATATCTCTAGACCTCATGAGCTCTCTAATAACCTCACCATACTCCCATGGAAAAACTACCCACTTATCGGTTAGTTCTGCATAGAAGTCAGGAACGAATATTGATCTAGGCTTAACAAAAAGTACGGCTGTCCTAACTTCCTTAGCCCCATAGAGCTTTATTAAGTCAACAGCTACTTGAAGAGTCCTACCTGAGTCAGCTACGTCATCAGCTATGAGCACTCTCTTATCACGGACGTTAATAGTTAATGGCTGTGTAAGGATAGGTCTTTCACCGTGTTCACCTATGGACTTATAGAACTTAATCTCGATAGCGCCTATACCGGGTATGTCTAGATAATCACTAAGTATCCTAGCAACTATATACCCCCCTCTCATGATCCCAATGATAACCTCAGGTCTAAATCCGTTACTTAATATTTTCTTAGCCACTTTGAAAGTATATAGCTCGATATCTCTCCAATCAAGTGTTAAGAACATCTGATTTCCTCCACACAACATTTTATTAAGCATTACGCAATAAGTTTAATAAGCCTAACTCGGGGTAATTACATCGGTTAAAGTACATTAATCGTAGGTGTCTGTTTGAGTTCAGTAACCATATATGCCGATGGGGATTGGGACGGGGTATTCGCAACAGCAGTACTAAACTACGCATTAACAAGCCGCGGAGCTAAGGTCTTCATAGAGTTCCCACCACCTCAAAGTAGGAGAGGGTTGGTGATCAATAACGCATACTCAGTAGAAATAACGCCATACATGGGCGCCGAGTTAAGGAACTCAGTACTTATTGACCATCACGATCCCAGAATTAGGGGGGGTTACGTAGCTAAATTCGATGAGAATGGAAGGAGATCAATAACCCTTCAGATAATAGGTGCTAAAAGTGCTCTAGATGTTGCTTTAGAATACGCCAGGACCCTAAACGTTTACGTTGATTTACCTAAAGAAATCATTAAGGATGTTGCTTATATAGACATGGGTAAACCGAGTAGACTCACTAGGTTAGGTAGGGCTATGTACGGCGCTTATAGGTGGTTCATTCATAACCAAGAATTTAGGACTGAGATGCTTAACTTCGCCATGTCAATAATAACTAAGAGAACAGTTAAGTTAACACCGACAATCATTGAGGGAGCCAAGAACTTTGAGAAAGCGTTAGAGTTAAGGAAGGAGTACATAAGTAAGGCACCTTACATACTAGCTAATGAGGTCCCCATAGTGGTTATTTCCAAGGCTTATGATAATGATTTCATTAAGGAAAATTACGAGTATCTAAAGGTTGTTGCTAATGAGATAGCTTATGACTTAGAGAGGAAGCACCCATTAGTCGTGGTAATTAGGGAGGAGGCAGGCATACACACTATGTACGTATACACACTTAATCCACAGGTAAGTTTAGCGTCCTTACTTAGAAAGGTGAGTGCTAGAATACCTAGTATAACCTATAGTGTAAGGAGGAATGTAAGTATAATCAACTTTAGAAACCCTGCTGAGGCCAAACTCGATAACGCACTGAAGGTGGCTAATGAGATAGTGGCTGAGTACATTAGTAAGTAGGATCCCTTATTAATTCTTAAGCTATATCTTATAATGGTCATGACTAAAGTAATTAAGATAGATCCATCAAGACCTAATGAGAAGTTAATTAGGGAAGCGGCTGAAGTCATTAAGAGAGGCGGGTTAGTAGCCTTCCCAACAGAGACCGTGTATGGCTTAGGTGCTGACGCATTCAATAGGCTAGCAGTCCTTAAGATATTTAAGGTAAAGGGAAGACCCCCAGATAATCCATTAATTATTCATATATGTAGGTTTAACCAACTTTATGAGTTAGCTATGGAGGTTCCCGACAGGGTTATATCGATAGTTAAGAAGTTTTGGCCGGGACCTTTAACAGTTATTTTGAGGAAGTCTAGTAGGGTTATTAATGAGGTGACAGCTTCATTACCTACCGTAGCTATTAGGATGCCTGCTCACCCGATAGCCCTTAAGCTAATCGAGTATTCCTCAACACCAATAGCGGCACCAAGTGCTAATCTATCTGGCAGGCCTTCACCAACAACACCTCAACACGTAATCAATGACTTAATGGGGCTTATAGACGTCATTATAGACGGTGGTGAAACCTTATTCGGTGTTGAATCAACCATAATAGACATGACTCATGATCCACCAAGGCTCCTAAGGCCTGGACCACTAACTATAGAGGAGGTTGAGAGGGTTCTTGGGGGGGAGGTGGTTATACCTCCGTTCGCTAGGGGGTTAATGGAGTCTGATAAAGCACTTTCACCGGGTGTTAAGTATAGGCATTACGCGCCTAAAGCTAGGATGGTACTTGTGGAGTTAAGTAGTTATGAAGACCTAAGACCACTCATAATGAAAGTTCGTGAGCTTGCCTTGATGTACGTTAATGAGGGTTTGAGAGTGGGTATACTTTGTAGCGATGAAACCATTAGCCACTATAAAGACATAAGGGCGTTAAGTTTAAGCCTCGGTCCTAGATCCAATCAGTTCATAATAGCTAAGAACTTATTTAAGACATTGAGGGCTTTCGATGAGGAAGGAGTGGACATAATAGTTGCTGAGGGGTTTGAGGAGAGGGGCTTAGGGCTTACGATAATGAATAGACTTAGGAAAGCCTCAGGCTACAACATAGTTAAGGTAGATGTAGGTAACTTAGCTATATGTACACGTCGAAATCATATACAGGCTCAATAACGAACTCACAATAGGGGTCCCCCCTACTTAAGCACTTAACCTCTTTAATAAACAACATAGGAACATCAAGAACCTCCTCAATAAAACCACATAATAAACCCCTAAGTATATGTGAGCCCGATTCGATACCTAATTCCTTAAGGATCATACACTCAAAATTCTTTCTAACCCTAATAACTGTTTTACCTATTTCTCTATCGATACTTACTAAGTCGATATCAGCTAAACCAGACCTCTTAAGAACATCTCTTAAGTTATTAAGTAATTTCCTTAAATCATTACCTACTTCATTAATAAGTGTACGAGCTAAAGTCTTACCCCAAGATTTTGAGAAAGAGAAAATGTTTTCTAAACCAGCCTCCTTAAAGTCAGTATATAAGCTAACTATGAACATTCTTACTAACCTCTTACTTAAGACTAAAATATCATCATCCAAAGCCATTAATGGGTACACCATATCAATTAATTCATTCTCGTCTGTAATCACTCTATACTTATAGACCAATCTTAAGAACTCAGCTAGGTCTTCACCATTAGCCTTAAGAGCTATTAAGAAAAATAATGATGCACCCCCAGGCCTTGTTTCTAGTGGTCCTTGAATGGCTATTAACTTAAGATTACTTTGCCTAATGGCCCTTATGACCTCACATAACTCATTAATATCATGTACTCCAACAGCTACTAGATGGAGGTCACTATCATGTTTGCCGGTACTTAGGAATAGTGGTAATATAGCCATACATAAATACCCTTAATATCACCTAATACTGAATACTCCCTTAACCACCTTGAGGAGTCCTTTCTTCTTAGGTTTACGCTTACTAAACCTTCTCTTCACGTCAAAAATAGTCTCACTATCTATTACGTACATCAATGGGGAGTTGGCATATTTCTTAACAAGCTCTATACTTAATGCGTTTATGAATTTAAGAACTTCAGAATCCGTTATCCTATCTAACTCACCGAAGAGTAAGTCGTGAAGTAATGACCCAGCCTTAAACTCAATACTATCCTTAAGTAACTTAACGTTCTTGCTTCTCTTACTCATACATGATAGTATGTAACTCCATAGGTAAGTAGCCACAGGACCGTAAGGTTTCTTAAATAAGGGGTAATTAGGATTCTCCTTAAATATCCTTATTAAGTTATCCGTATGAGGCCCCGGAAACAGTATTAGTGGGAGTTTCACACCCTTAGGACCTACCAATTAATCACCAAAAGAACCTACGTAAACTAAATTAATATTAAGGAGGTTTCTTGACCATCCATATACCAAGGATACGCGTGAAGAACCCACTAATTTACTTAGATAATGTAAAGAATTTAGTAAGTAGGTAATTCAGAAAGTACTTCTGCTGCACTTACGTATACTGAGCCTATGAGGTAATTGATTATCTGCTGGGCTATGTACATGGTTAAACCGCTCACTATGAGTAATATGCTAAGGTAGTATATGAATGTATGCTTAAGTCCTTTATTAGCTATTGTTAACGCCAATGAATTTATTACCGTGAAGAACACGATCATTACTACAGTCAAAAACGACATAATCTCAGGTCCGAAGTACGTAAACGGTATTATGGTGGGTATCTTGGCTAGGAACTGGGCGAAGAGGTTAAGTAAGTTTGCTGAGAAAGCAATCAGGACTATGGCTGATACATGAAGCATTATTACTGAAGTTTCAAAAGCTTTAAAGACTTGATTTCTTAACCTACGAGTCCTCATTAACATAGTACTCACCTCAGAAATGTAGCTACCAGCCTTAACCATATCAGCACCATAGATCATCGAATCATGGAGAATTCTAGTACCTTTACGTATTAACTCACTTCCTGTTTCGAGTGAGAATAACCTAAAGCTAATGTCAGGTGAAATCCTATTAAGCAACCTAACGTGCAGCATTTTCATAACCTTACTTAACTTACCTAACTCGGTCTTCAGTAGTGGTTCAAGAGCATTGAGTAAGCTAGGGATTATAGATAGGTGCGAACCGTACATCCTAGTGAATATCGGGAAGTCTCTATCAACATCATATATGAATGCTTCAACCCTCTTAGCTAGGAAACCAGCAGGAAATAGTAGTAACCCTATGGCGGCATATATTAGATGATCACTGAGGACCTCAGACTTAGTCAGTACTACGAATATCGTTAGCGCTAACGCTGACGCCACCATGGCAGGTAAGGTAACCCTTAGTATCTTGAAGTACCTAACGTTGACGCCCTCGCAATTAACCAGTATGTCCTTGGGAAGTACCTTATATATTAAGTAAACAAGTGATGACATACTCGTAAATACAGCTATGAAAGCCACTTGAAGTAAAGATATGTCACCACCAAAGAAGAATGATAGTATCATGAAGTTCATTAATATGAATATAGCTGAGGCGAATACAGCCGCGTAACTACCTAGCAGGATCCTTAGTGTGTCTATGATTCTACCGTAAATATACTCATACATGTTTAGGTTGTTTCTGAACTCAGTCTCTAAGAACTTTTCAACATCCTCACCAACAGAGATTACTGAAGCAAGTCTCTCTAAAAATTCCTTAAGGTATTTCTCTCTAACTTTCTTAGATATAAGTATGCACGCATCAGGTAAGTCATACCCATACTCCTTACTTAAGGTGTATATTCTCTTGAAGTACCTCCCATAATTCCTGTATAGACTCACGTCACTAACTGCTTTTATAAGATCCGTATGCGGGGGTTTGCCTGTACTTAGTGAGAGCATATGCGCGAGGAGGAATATGAAGTCTAAGTCCGGTTCTGAGGGACCGAAATGTTTCTTGAGTGATGGCAAAATGAATAAATATATGAATGCTAAGACGATTACAGCTATAGAGAGAATGAAGGAGAATACCCCTGGAAATAGCTTATTGAAGACTATAGCTAGGATGATGAAGCTTGAAGCTATCAGAAACCTAAGTAAGATCTCTTTACTTACCTTAAGCATCATATTAACTCATCCCTTAGTAACCTCTTATAAGCCTCCTCAATACCTAAGTGATGAGCCTTAACAACAGCCTTCCATACATCATAATAGTTAAATATTTTCTTTTTAATCATTAATTCAATGAACCTACTTCTTAGGTCTAACTCTTCATAAATAGTATTCAATTCCTTCCTAGATATCCCCCTCATCACAGCTATTTTCTCTTCAAGTAGGTAGCTTGAGCCCCTACCACTGAATAAGAACCTATCATTTATTGGGTCCCAACTAAATACGGGCATTACGAGTATGTTATCTGTTGATGGGTCGTAACCCAATATTTCATATATCCTAATGACTCTCCTGGCTAAAAACCCTGCTTTAGTGTATACGGCACTCTGGAACCAAGCAACATTGAGCGCGTCCATATGTGTTTTAGGTACGTTAATCGGGTGACTAGTTAGCCTCTGTATTAACCTATCTATATCTGCCGCGTGAAACGTAGACATGACCGGGTGTCCTGTATTGTGGAGAGCTATGGGAGTTGAACCACCAAAGAATAACTCAGTACCGGGTACTGAAATGTCATATACGTAACCCTCATAATTAATCCTCCTAACATTGATTACCTTAACTAAGGCAACATCACTATTAACCAACGTATTTAATCTATTATGAAGTACCTCAACCTCATTACTACTTACTTGTGAACGTATTATCTTCATGAGTTCTAAGGCGGCCGCCTTGGAAATGAAATCTGATGACCTTTTAAGGGTAGTACTAACTAAAGTAGATAATTCATGTAGTCTCTTCCTTAACTCAAGATTCCTCAGTAGTTTAGTGAAGACACCTACAGGTATTCTAAAGTTCCTTAACCTTAGTGACGCCTTAGGTGATAGGTCTATGGTAACGTAATAAAGTGGGTAACCACCACCATTCCTTTTTGAGACCTCACTTAGGTAACCCCTAATCCTACTGAACCATGCCAACTGGCACGCTAACTTGAATATTCTCGTCTTATATATCTTGACACTGGATGTTAGGGGCCCGAAGAATGCTCCAAGCGTACCGTATCTATCTGTATTACTCATAGTATCATAAGGTAATTCCCTAAGACCTAGGATATCTGAAGCTCTAGCTATGGGCGTTATGAGTAAGTCACCGGGCTTTAGTTCACGAACCGCTTTAGGCTTTATCTCAAGCGTTTCAGGGTCAAGAACGAATACGCTATGCGAACCCGTAACATTTACCCACCCACCCTCATAGGTAACCCTAAATACATCATCCCTCACCACATGCCTAAGTACATACCTTATAGGTGCCCATACAAGCCTTCCTTTCTCATTAAGTGATAATGTATAATAGCCCTCAATATACTTAGGCTTACCTTCCTCACCAGCCTCATAGAAGCTGTTTACGAAGCCGCCTATGCTTACGAGCCTTACCTCACCTGTCTCACCATCCTTAATAAGTATCGGTGTATCCCTAGTGACGCTCTGCATAGCCTGAAATGCTATGTTGCCTTCAGCACCTCTTATCTCACCAACAATGATGTAGTTAGGTCTCTGCCTAAGAGCTGCCTTTAGCAGGTCGAACATCGTTACACTACTCTCACGCTTACCTGTATCCCTCGTCAACTCCCTAGTCCAGTTAGGGTGCGGGACTACGACTTCAGCTGTATCCTCGATGGAGACTATCTTAGCTGTAGGTCTTATGAAAACCATTAATGCAGTCAACGAAGTTGTTTTACCACTAGCTGTTTCGCCACATATGAATACACTCATACCCTCACTAAGTAGCATCCACATATAGGCAGCTATCCTAGTGTCAAAAGTGCCCCAAGCAATGAGCTGAGTAACACTTAAAGGTACTTTAGAGACCCTTCTAATAGTGAAGTTAGAGCCTCTTAAGCTAACATCACTACCAAAGACTATGTTAATTCTAGAGCCATCAGGTAATGTAGCGTCAACTATAGGTCTAGCATGAGATAATGGCTTACCTATCTTCTCGGCTAAAGTTATTATGAATTTATTAAGTGATTCCTCATCCTTAAAACTAATACTAGTTTCTAAGGTTCCGAAGATCTTATGAACAACATATATAGGTCCTATACCGCTACATGATATATCTTCAAGGTACGGATCGCGAAGGAATGGTTCAAGAACACCAACACCGACTTTATCCCTTATTAAGTGGTAAATAACTAAATCAAAATCACGCTTACTTAGAGTTACTCTCCCACCAAGAAGTTTAGGTTTAAATCTTGGTGGCTTACCCTTCCTAACTTCACTTATATTGACAACATCCTTAACGAGATTAACTAATACACTGATACGTTCCTCAGGGGATTTACCCATGTATTCATCGGTTATTCTGTAGGCTATTAATTCCTCGATAGCCCTGAGTATATTCTGTGGGGGTCTTGGGGGCTCAACAACTATGTACTTATTAAATCCTGAACCCTTACCATCACTAACTACATGGATGAATATGCCGTTACCTACCGGGTATATTAAGTTAAACTGCTTCTTGAACTTGTACTCATGGGGTATCTTATCAACTATTAACGGCTCACCGTAGTCCTTACGTACCTTAGCTACGTACTCCTCAAGGTACCAAGGCCTTTCTTCATCTGTAAAAGGTAGCTTAACCTTCTCTAACTTCCTCTTGGGCTCTTTCTCTCTTTTCTTAAGAAATAATTTCAATGCCATGGTAACCACCTACGCCTTAGCCAGCTTTAAGGGTATTATTTTAATCCCAAAAGCGGGGTCTATATCAAAAATTACTGATGTCTCAGCTCCTGGGGGTAACCCACGCATCTTGACTATATTCATTAACTTAACTAACCTACCACCAACAGCTTCATTCTTAAGGACTATGTAGCCATCGCAAACAGCCCTTAATCTTATTGCCAAATCTTCTCTAAGGCTTTTAGGATGTAGGGTTAATATGACCCCTTTACCACGACTAACTAATACCCTAACTTTACTTATGAAGTTAAGGACTGAGCTAGGTGTTGCATATATACCTAGGTGGGTTAAGGAGTCTACGACAGCTATATCATACTTGCCCTCCTCGACGGATATGTATGAACCAACGAGAGGCAGGAGTAGTGCAGCATACTTCTCTATCCACTTAATACCAGCCATCTGTATGGAGTAGATCCTAAGTAGTCCCTTAATGAACATGCGGATGGGGTCTAGATTAAGTTCCTTCATTGAGTAAAGAAACTCCTTAACAGTTAATTCGGTAGTGAAGACAAGCACTTTAAGCCCCTTAGTTAACGCTCCATAAATAAACTGGTAGACTAGGGCGGTTTTACCAGTACCGTGCTCACCCTCAATAAGAATTAATGAAGGAAATGGGTAGCCACCCCCTAACTTAAGGTCTAACTCCTCATTACCTGTAGGTATGAGCTTATGTATGCCCATAATCACCACCCTAAGGCGTATGTTGCTGAAGCCCCTCCTTTAGAAGCAATAACTACCACTACAGGTTCGCTACGTGAGGCGTTAGTGGGTAAGTAAATAATTAATTCAGCCACCTCACCCGGAGCCAAATGCGGGTGTTCATTAACGCTGTATGTAATGTTACCGATAATCACCCTATTTACGAACCATCCAGGAATCTTGCCATAGTTAAGCCTGTATGTTACATGTATGTTTGTTAGGTTATCTAAGTACTTAACAAAGACCTCAGATTCATTGATTAATGGAATAATTTCGCCGTGAAGTATAGTTATGTTTATCTTAATAGTACTTGGATTTACAATTACCCCATTCTCAACAGCTAGTAACGTCAGCTTACTCTCCTTCAACTTATCTAATGAGGCTAAGACAGTTAGTGTCATTTCTAAAGTTCCGTCAAGCATTAAGTAAAGTAGGGTTGAGATCACTATGATTAGTAGTGCCGTAGATATTATTGATGCAGTTACCGTGCTAAACCCCGTGTTATCACCCCACGATTATTTCCTCATTAATGAACCCTGTTGGCAGTACTATCTTGACATAGACAGGGCTTTGAACTTCGCCGCCCGTATGGACCTTTATGATTAAGGTCTCACCTGAACCCCATATACCATCACCATTAATGTCAGTAGCTGTCCAGGTACCTACACTACCATCACCATACTTATACAGCTTCACTTCAGCACCATAGGTACCCAGGTAGATGTCAGTATTGTTGAGCATTTGCTGGGTTACTGGCCTATTCCCTATGTTCTTAACGTATATTACGTAGGCATCTTCGGATTCATTGTAAAATCCTGACACTATCTTAACGTTTGTTTGTATGATTTCTGTTTTAGACCTTATCAAGTCACTTAATGTACTCTGAAGAAACCCTAGTCTCCCTAATACCGTAACAGCGAATATAGCCGCAAGTAGGAGCGCCGCAATAGTCAGTAGCGCATGGACTATAGTAGTTGACTCGCCCATTCACGATTCCCCAACCTTACCATGTTTCCTTATCATAGAGGAGAGTATCTTTAGAACCTCCTCCTCAAGTTCCTCGCTTTCAATATCTAAGGACCTAGTCAGTATGTGAAGCACTATTAGCTGATCCTCTATAGATAAGCCCTTATTCATACCTTCATCAATAACCTCAAAGAGCTTCTTAACGACGTCACCTTCCTCCTTAGGTACAAAACCCATTGATGAGAGTAAATCAACATACTTGCCTAAGATATCACTAGGCAATTTCTCCCTAAGCATATATATGGTCTTAATTAACTTGATTAGCTTAGGCATGTTACCAACGAGGACTCTAGGTCTATGAGGTCTGCTAACCTCTCTTTCTAAGGATTTACTTTTCTCTTCTTTTTCATGCCTCCCCATAAACTCTCTACTTGATCTCTTGATACCTTCAGGAGCCTGCTCTTCTTGCTTAGTCTTAGGCTCTATGACTTGGACTTTAGTAGTTGGTGGTTGCTGAGGCATCGCTGTAGGTGGGACCTCAGCAACTTCCCTTGATGCTGAGATAGGGGTTGGTAAATTAGGTAGGCTACCTCCCTTGCCTGTAGATTTCATTATTTTCTGTAATTCCTCTACTTCACCATACCTCCTCATTATGTTTAGTGGGTTAGTTATCTCTGAGATTGCTGTTCTTAGGTCTACTAACGCATCCTTTAAGGCTGATACAAGCTCCTTTATCTCACCCGCCTCCCCCGGCCCTGCCTGGGGGGTTACTTCCTTAGGTGTTTCACTCATGTAAGGCACCTCACCTTTTTCTTTACGTAAAAAAACCTTGAGTAAGGGCTTGATCGTGACCCTACAGACCGGGCAGTTACATGGCCAGGGCTCCTCAATGACTCCTCACCTTTTTAGAGGTCATTAACCTAAAGCAAATAATAAACCAGTGAAGACCTATCACCATTAAGGCACCTAAAACACCTATTACTGGTAGGCTCATGTGGCGTTTAGTAACCACTAAGTTATGATAGATATATATGGGGAATAGGTAGATAAGGAGGACGCTGATTATTAGGATAGATATATAGGCATAATGTAGTCTATTTAAAAAATAATTGTTTTGGTTTAGGGTTTTACTCATATTTATCACCTTAGCCCAGGTCTACCGCCGTCTCTGGAGGTAGTATGGCTGGCATTGACCTAGCTACAGTTAGTGGAGCCCCCTCAGGAGGCCTTACCTCAACCTTAACTTCATTATAGGCGTCAAGGGTATTTGAACCTAAGTGAATTAGTATTATTGCCTTTTCGCCAAACTCAAGTACCGTGTCCTTTACGTTATCCTTGATGAATACTATATACGCTTCAGGTGCTGTCGGGGCTGTGGCCCATATAGCTGATACTATGGCTGAGGTATTAGTATCGCTTAAACCTAGGTCGTCAAGGTGTTTGACTCCTTTATGTATGTCTTCGAAGAAGACATCCGGTAATTTGAGGCTTATGGTTACTTTCTCATTTCTTAAATCAACAACTTCCCTACCAGGGGCTAGCTTTATTGGTATGCTAACTACATAAACTTCGCTATCGCTGTCGGTTAATGCTGTTATTGAGCCATCAACTTCTAAGGCACTACTAGCCTCACCTAACCCTCTGTGAATTACCTCTCTAGTCCTCTGTGTCGTGAACATACCCATGTTTAGCGTCACGAAGGCGAGGGCGGCGGCAACGATGACGAAGGCTATCATCACGATGGCAGCCTCAATACCAGTTATACCCCTCTTAAACCTCCTACGCCTCATGACCCCACCCGTCACCTTCATTCAAGGTCACTGAAGGGTTATTTTTAAGAACGCACTAGGGTATACCGCGGACCGCAGTAAATCTCTGGGTTTCTGAAGAGGCATCAGTGGTTCGTGGGTTTACTGCAGACCGGCGGAGGGAGTGCTCGCTATTTAAGAAGAGAGGTGTTGAGACTAGGTACGGGTATGTGATGACAGAGATCGCTGAGGTCTTAAGCATAGTTGTTGATGGCAAGTTAGTTAACGCTGTCTACATACTTAGGGATGGTACTGTAGTAGCTTACTGGCCTAGGAACGTACTTACTAAGGAGATTAAAGAGGTAGCTACTTACATACCCTCTAAAGGGAAGCCAGGTACGGTAATACTTCTCTATAGCAAAGGTTTTGATTATATTTACATGGGTGTGTCAATTAAGAACACCTACTTAGTAATGAGATTTAGGAAGGTATTGCTTTACATTAAAAATGCTTTACCAACGCTCATAACATACCTTTCGATTTTTTCTATTAGGGTGAATGAGCTGATTAACAAAGCTGTTATAAAAAACGTATAGTAGGTGAAGGGTCGTGAATAAATTGCGGGTATCCTTGGCATGGTCAAGCTCTCGGTACCGCACTCTTATATCCTGTGTTACGTGTTGTTTCAACGTAATCGTAGCGGGTGATCATGTTCTTGGGGGTAGCGCTTACTGATAGACTCATGATTCTCAAGACCCTAGACTCCATGATAGATTTCTCTAAGTCTACCATACAGCTTGAGGTACTCTTATATTTAGGTACTAAGGACTCGCCAGTAAGTGTTTCTGAGGTCGCTAGAGAGCTTAGGTTAAGGGTTAAGTCTGCTTACGATGCTATGGCTAAGTTACTTACGAAGGGCTTAGTTAAGAGGGAAGGTACTGGCTATGTAATATCGAGTAGAGGGAGGGAGTTTGTAACTAATTTATATAGGTTATTTACTGGTGAACTTAGCCATTACGAGTTAAGTAGAAGGAAGTTACGTGAACTTAAATCACTGATAAATAACTTAATAATTGCTAAATACGTCTATGAGTCATTATTAACCATGGGGGTCTCAAGGAAGAATGAGATATCTATCAATAAGTTATCAACGTTACTGGGCATAAGTGCTGAGAGAGTAAAGGATTATTTAGATATATTCGCTAACGCCAAGGAAAGAGATCTAAAGCTCTTTAGGAAGATCGTGAAGAGGGGAAAGGGGACCTTTGGAAGAAACAACAATAATCGTGTATATTACAGGTTAACACAGGTAGGGCTGAAGGAGTTAAGTAAATTCCATGAATATAGGAAGTTTAAGAGAAACTACTTCCTTAGATTCATACTTAGGATAACCTTTAGCTACAAGAAGAGTGAGGCGTTTAAGAGACTAATAATGTTCATAGGCTTAGGAACACCCATCATGACTATTATCTCAAGTTTCTTTGGTGGGACTTACTTACTTGCTATATGGCTTTACATAGCTACATTACTCTCTGTTATAGCTCTTCTCTCGGAGTATGTGGAGTGATTGGCTCTAGATCTTAAGCTTATTTTCCCGTATGTAAACCTTACTTGGGTAATTAATTTGAGGATAGTGGTTACTGGCGGCGCTGGTTTCATAGGGTCTCACCTCGTTGATGAACTCATCAAGGAGGGTCATGAAATAATAGTCGTTGATAACTTAAGTAGTGGCTCATTGAACAACATAAAGCACCATATGGATAACCCCGACTTTAAATTAGTCAAGGACGACTTAAAGAACTTCGGCAGTAACTGGGTTAAGGAGTTTAAGGATTGCGATGCTGTTTTCCACCTCGCGGCTAATCCAGAGGTTAGGGTTTCAGTTACTGAACCACGTATACATTTTAATGAAAACATATTAGCAACATTTAACGTCCTTGAGGCATGTAGGTTAAACAACGTAAGGTACCTAGTATTTGCTAGCTCATCAACTATTTATGGCGATGCTGAGAAGTTACCGACACCCGAGGATTACGCACCTTTAGAACCTATATCGGTATATGGGGCGGCTAAACTAAGTTGTGAGTACTTAGCCATTACATACAGTAGGCTGTACGGTATTAGGACATTAATCTTAAGATACGCCAACATAATAGGTCCTAGATTAAACCATGGTGTGATCTATGACTTTATAAATAAGCTAAGGAGAAACCCGCATCAGTTAGAAATACTTGGTGATGGAACACAAAGGAAATCTTACTTATATATAAGTGATGCTATATCAGCTACGTACTTCCTATTCGACTATCTAGTTAAGGGTGCTGTGAGTGATTATGAAGTATTTAACGTAGGTAATGATGATTGGATAACCGTTAATGAAATAGCTAAGATAGTGGTTAATGAGATGGGTCTAAAAAACGTTGAGTTCGTATATAAACCAGCAACACCTGATGGTAGAGGTTGGAAAGGCGATGTTAAATTCATGTTGTTAGACATAAGTAAGTTAAAGTCCTTAGGATGGAGTCCGAAGTTAACGTCTTATGAGGCTGTGAGGAGAACAACTAAGGATTTACTTAAGGAGATTTTAAATAAGTAACTTATCTATGGAGACCTCGGACACAACCACCGGATATTCAATTCCTAACTTAGTCAGTACTTCAGGCTTTACCTCACCTATATATCCTGCGTTCTTCCCGTTAATTATTACCTTAGCACACCTACCATCTATTAATGCTGGGTGTTTAGAGGGTTTAGTCTTTATTTCAAAGCCCAGTAACCTCATGACACTAAAAAGGGGTGCTTGTAACTCCTCAAAACTTACCTCACTATCCATGAGCGCCATACCTAACCTTAGTTCATTACCCCAACCAGTAGGTCCCTCTTTCTTAACAACTACGTTACCTATTTCGAAAATTTTCACAGGTAATGCGGCATGCTGGGATTTACGAAGAACTAGGAGAAGCGTGGCTAAATGGGTATTCTTTAAGGCATTAAGCTCCATAGATACAGGGTTCTTTAACTTCACGTAACTGTCTCTCTCATAACCAAGTAGCTTAAGTACTTCCTCATCAGTTAATGTAAATGTATGTACCTCAATAAATCCGTGACCTACCAAGAGCTCCCTTAGGTTCTTAATCAATTTACCCCTTCTCGAAAGCTCTGTGGGTTTACCTATGCTTAACTCCTCAATTCCTAACTCATCATAGCCTATACCTACAGCCACGTCTTCAACTAAATCTATAGGATGGAGTATGTCTAGCCTATATGGAGGTATCTTAACGATTAAGTCAGTACTGCCTATTTCAACACCATGACCTAACCTCATTAATGCTTTAGCTACATCATTAATAGTGAGCGAAGTCCCTAAAACTTCATTAACGTAATTAGGGCTTAAACTTATTTCCTGACATTTAAGGTTAGGTACTTTAGCATTAATTACGCCAGTAAGCCTTACAGCTCTTACTTTACCGCCCTCATCAGCTAATGTAGTTGTTAAGATATTAAGTACATCATTAATTGCTTTCCAGTCTGTACCTGTCACGTCTATGAATAATCCCTTACTACCCACCTCAAGCCTAGTGATTTCAGAGTTAATTACTGGTGGTAGGGCTATAATGTCATTACATGCTATGACTGCTGGGTGCTTATTACCTCTTAACGATATCTTACCGTACTTCTGTCCCTGCTCAGTAACCTCAAGAACTTCCTTAACAGTCATTTCCTTACCTACGAAGAGGGGTATCATCTTAGTGCTTAAATTAACTTCCTCATACCTTATCTTACGACATGGTAGCTTACTTAGATCGTGAAGACCTATAGCGACCTTCCTCCTACCCCTACCGTAAGTTATGTGGAGTTTCTCTTGAAGCTGGATCAGCTCCTCGAGTAGGTCTTCATCAATAACTACGCCTTCAACAACCGCAGCTACAATATAAGGTCTTGAGGGTACCTCCTTAACCTCAACAACCACATCGCTAGACTCAGTAACGTAGTTAGGTGATGGCTTTTCAATACCTAAGAACCACCTAATGGCTTTGGCAAGCTTTATGGAGCTCATCATGTCTAGCCTATCAGGACCTACCTCAACAACTAGGTAGTCATTCTCTATTTCAGCTTCGGCTTTTAACTTAAACAGTACATCTATGAGCTCATCAAGACTTAACCTAACACCTATTAACCTCATTAACCTACTTACCCTGACCTTGAATGTAGGCATGGTCACCACCTAATTACGTAGTTCCTTAACTTACTCACATCGTATGAAAAGAGGTCACGTATGTCGTTAAAGCCTAGTACAGCCATGGCGAACCTCTCGAGACCTAAACCCCAAGCACCGACTGGGTACTTAACACCTAGTGCGTGGAGTATTTCAGGTCTAAAGAGCCCAGCACCAAATACCTCAACCCACCCTATACCTTCAAGCTTAACGTAACCCTCAACAGATGGTTCTGTGAATGGGAAGTACCCAGGCTTAAACTTAAGTTCCTTAACACCTATTCTGTAAGCAACCTCCTTAAGTAGCCCTAAAAGCTTCCTAAATGTGAAGCCTTTCTCCATTATTATACCGTCAAGCTGATAGAACTCGGGTAGGTGCTTATAGTCTATGGATTCGGCGCGGAATACCCTACCAATGGTGAAAACCCTAATCGGTGGTTCCTTATGGTAAGCTAAGTACTTGATTGTTAGTGCGGTTGTGTGTGTTCTAAGAATGACCCTCCTAGCAATATCTAATGACCACCTATAACCCCACCCTCTACTACCACATGAACCACCATTCTCATGTACCTCCTTAACTCTACTTACAAGATCTTCAATACCTTTTAGTGAACCTAGCTGCGGGTTAAGTACCTGTAATGTATCATGGATATCTCTAGCTGGGTGGTCTTGAGCTTGGAACAAAGCATCAAAATTCCAGAATTCTAACTCAACGTAATCACCATCTATTTCCTCAAAACCTAGGTCCCTCATAATCTCACGGAACATCTCAAGAAACTCAACATAGTAATGTTTTCTTCCTGGATACGCGAGTGGCGGTTCAGCACTAACGTTGTAGGGCCTTATTATAGCAGACCTCCAGATACCTCTCTTAAGTACGTCACTACTTAACCTAGATATGACCGTAACCTTAGGTAATGTTGATGCTAGCTTCAACCCCTCATCAGTCAACTCAACATACCTCTCAATAACGTCAGAAACCAGGACTAAGCCCCTCCTAGCCAGCCCTCTAACAATTTCGTAGTTAGGCTCACTAACACTAACCCTAAGTCCCGCTAAAGCACGCCTAAGAATATCCCTCTCAGCGTAAGCAACACCCTTCTTAACTAACCTAACAACACCACCAACAATCTGAATCCAACCCCTCCTTCTAGCCCAGTTAATGGCTATGTTTAGCTCCTTCCTATCAAACACTTTAAGTAGTTCCTTAATATGAGCTGAACCACCACATTCATCAAGAACCCTAATTAACTTCTCTTCAGGTAATTCATTAATGTACTTAACACCCTCATCACTTACCCTAACACTTTTCCAAACAATATCCTCAACCCTCACTAACCCCTTAGACTTAAGTAGCTCTATAGCAGACATAACAGAACTTACAGGTAAGCCGGCCTCATGGGCTAAGACATCAGCACTAACTTTCTTACCTAACTTCCATAAAGCTTTAAGTACCTTAACTTCAAGCTCCGATAACGCTTTAATCAGTACTCAACACCTAAAGAACTTAATTAAACACAATATTTAAATATTCAAAGAACTATGTTAAAGCATGCAGTAAGTGGGAGGCATTAATCAGTTTAGCAAGTTATTGATTTGTTTGTATTAAAAATTAATTTCATTATAATAAATAAACCCCTTTTTGATAATGTTTTATCGGTTGAGTTTCCATGAGTATTTCTGAGGCTCAAGCTAGACAGGTAAAACCAGAAACAAAAACTTCTAGTGAAGGGCTTGACCCCAGTAAGTACGCTGTTCTAATGGTTGATATAGTTAAAACATTCCCTGGCGGTGTAGTAGCTAATAACCACATAACATTTGACTTAAGGTATGGCGAGATACATGGGTTATTAGGTGAGAATGGCGCAGGTAAGACAACACTCATGAACATACTTTACGGGCTTTACAAGCCTGACTCTGGAGATATATATATCAAAGGTAGGAAAGTGAAGTTGCACTCACCCAAGGACGCCATAAGGTACGGTGTTGGACTTGTACCTCAGCACTTTAAGTTAGTAGAGGTACATACTGTTGCTGAGAACGTCATTTTAGGTCTAAGGGAGTACGGTTTCATAATCAGAATGAAGGAAGCTGAGAAGAAGATTAAGGAGTTAGCTGATAGATATAAGTTCAGGATAAACCCGAGGGCTAAGATATGGCAATTAAGTATGGGTGAGAGGCAGTACGTTGAGATTATTAAGGCTTTATTACGTAATGTAGATATATTAATTCTTGATGAACCAACAACAGTACTAACACCTCAAGAATCTGAGCAGTTATTTAAGGTCTTAAGGAGAATGAAGGAAGAGGGTAAGTCAATAATATTCATTACCCATAAGCTCGATGAAGCACTAAGCCTCTGTGATAGGATTACTGTCTTAAGGAAAGGTAGGAAGGTCGGTACCGTAACCCCAGATAAGGTAACTAAGGTTGATTTGGCTAAGATGATGGTTGGTAGAGAAGTACTCTTCAGAATATCTAAGACTAAGAAAGAATTACCTAAAAACAAGGGTCCTATCCTAATTGTTAAGAACTTGAACGTACTTAGTGATAAGGGTATTTTAGCCGTCAAGAACATATCATTTGAAATCTATCCAGGCGAGATCTTAGGTATTGCCGGTATTGCCGGCAGTGGTCAGGAAGAGCTAGCTGAAGCTATAGCGGGTCTTAGGAAGCCGATTAGTGGTAAGATAATCATTAAGGGTAAGGACGTAACTAGGGCATCACCCAAGGAAATCTTCGAGCTTAAGGTAGCTTACATACCTGAGGACAGGATTAGGGTTGGTTCACTACCCAACCTATCACTATGGGAGAATCTCATACTTAGGAGGCATAGGTATGAACCGCTAGTTAAGAAGAAACTATTACTGAATTTCAGGGAGATATTTAAGTTCGCTCAAGAGAGGAAGAAGGAGTATGATATTATGGCTGTAAATATATTTGTACCTGTTAGAACCTTATCTGGCGGTAATTTACAGAGAATGATACTTGCTAGGGAGTTAACTGGTGAGCCTGATCTAATAATAGCTGTTTACCCAACTAGGGGACTTGATGTTGGTGCTACTGAGTACGTAAGGAAGGTACTGCTTAGAGAGCGTGATAGGGGCGCAGCAGTACTGCTGATATCTGAAGAGCTTGATGAGATCTTACAACTAAGTGATAGAATAGCTGTCATACATAATGGTGAGATTATGGGTATCGTAAGACCTGAAGAGACAACTATTGAGGAGATAGGTCTAATGATGGGTGGGGCATTAAAGAAGTAGGGGTGGTGGTTATGGCACTCACCATAGGTAGGTATAAGATTAAGGTTGAGAGGAGACTCGTTATTAAGAGGGAGCTACCAGCATTAATATCAATAGTTTCAGCAATCATAGGTGTATTAGTTGGTGGTCTTTTCTTCTTAGCCTTAGGGTACTCGCCTATAGATGCTTACTCACGTGTTGGTAGGGTATTTACAGATGCCAAGACATTCTTCTTAGCAGTTAGAGTAGCTATACCGATAATGTTTACGTCAATAGCACTAACCCTCCCATTCAGAATGAACTTCTTCAACATCGGTGCCGAAGGACAACTCTACATGGGTGCTATAGGGGCTATGATACCAGTAATACTCTACTGGAGCGGTGTTGATTTACCACAACCACTTTACGTCCCCTTAATGATTATTCTAGCTATATTGTTTGGAGGTCTCTGGGGCTTAATCCCGGCTTACTTAAGGGCTAAGTGGAGGGTCAATGAAATACTAACTTCACTAATGCTTAATTTCGTGGCGTTACAGTTCATATGGTACTTGGTCTCCCCTGGAGGTCCGTGGAATGAGGCTAACCCAGCATTTAAGGAGAGATACTTAGAGTACCTTAAGACTCAGGGCGTAACGTTAATCCCCGGATTTAAGGGCACACCAGTAATACCCGAATTCGCTAGGATAGACTCAGTATCCGCTCTTGTCTTGGCAGTGGTTGCTGCAACCATAATTTACTTCCTAGGTACTAGAACTGTCTTAGGTTATGAGATTAAGGTTGTTGGTGAGAGTGAGTTAGCGTCTAAGTATGCAGGTGTTAACTACATGAGGATGGCGTTAGTGACCATGTTCATTAGTGGCGCATTGGCTGGTCTAGCAGGTTTCGTTAGCTTATCAACATACCTACTTAAGCTTATGCCAGAGATCTCAACAGCAGGTTACGGCTATACAGGCATAATAGCTGCATGGTTAGCTAGGCTTAATCCTATAGCATGCCTATTTGTCTCAATATTCTTCGGTGCGTTAACACAGGCGGGTTCGATAATGCAGCAGGAATTAAGGATATCTCACTACGTCTCAGTAGGTTTTGAGGGTCTTATATTCCTGTTCTTAGTGATGGGTGATTTCCTACTCCACTATAGGGTAAGGATAATCAAGAGGTGAGTCACATGGTTGAGTTAATGATCATAAATAAAATACTGGTAAGCACACTTACCGTAGGCACCATATATCTAATAGCAACCCTAGGTGAGATACTTGCTGAGAGAAGCGGTGTTGTTAACTTAGGTGTTGAGGGCCTTATGGAGATAGGCGCTACTGTAGGTATATTGGTTGCCCTACTAACTGAGAACGCCTTACTAGGCTTCTCATCCGCATTCGTCATAGCCGCAATCATAGCGGCCATACATGCATTCACTTCAGTAACCCTTAAGTTAAATCAGTTCGCTAGCGGCTTAGCCATCTACATATTTGGGTTAGGTATAGCCATAACGGTAAGGGAGTGCGCTAGGAGTGCTTACGCTCACCTACTACTAAAGATATCTAAAGTTAGGTTATACCCCATTAGGGTACCAGGGCTTAGTGATATACCCGTCATAGGGGCGTTCTTCAACGTTAACGTGATGGTCTACATAGCTATCGTTATGGCGGTGATCATGTGGTTCATACTCTTCAAGACTAGTATGGGGTTAAGCATAAGGTCAGTAGGTGAGAACCCTGCGGCCGCAGATGCTGCAGGCATTAATGTCTATAGAGTTAGGTACCTATGTGTAATCATAGGTGGGGGGTTCGCTGGTTTAGCAGGTGCTTACTTAATGTTAGGGCATACAGCACAGGTTATGGGTGCCCCAATAATCCTTGGTAGGGGTTGGATAGCTATAGCTTTAGTCATATTCTCATTCTGGAACCCATTGAGGGCTTTACTCGGAGCTTATTTATTCGGTGGTCTTGAAGTAGCTTACTACTGGCTACAGTCAATACCTGCCTTAAGAAGCTACATACCGCTATTAGTAGCCATACCACATACAGCAGCCATAATATTACTAACCTTGATGTCTATAGAGGCACTAAGAAAGAGAATAGGTGCCCCAGCAGCCTTAGGCGTTCCGTACTCAAGAGAGTGATTTAAGTATAGGCCCAATATAGAGTTTTTCTAAAATAACTCATCAACCCATATAAATCAATTTCCAACGCAGATCGTGACCCCTAATTATAAAAAAGCTTATAAAAGTAAAGATAGTTATTAATATTGATTGGTGTTTACTTTGGGTGAAGAAAAAGTTAATCGTAGGGACTTTTTAAAAGTTGTTGGAGCCGGGATCGCTGGTTTAATCGTAGGATTTGCTGGTGGTTGGGCAGCTAAGCCAGCCGAGAGAGTTACTGAGACCGTTACTAGGACGGTGACAACGACGGTTGGCGGAGCCGCCCCAGCGGCTACAACCACAGTAACCCAGACAGTCACTAAAACAGTAACACCAGCCAAAGAGAAGATAAAGGCTGGTTGGATCTATGTAGGTCCTATAGGTGATTATGGCTGGACATACGCTCACAATTCCGGTAGGCTCTATATTGAGAAGGTGCTGGGTCACGTTATCGAGACGGTTTACGTAGAGTCAGTGCCTGAGGCCCAAGCCCTACCTCAGATTGAGAACCTTATTGATCAAGGTTGTAAAATTATTTTCACTACAAGCTTCGGCTTCATGGACCCAACTCTAGAGGCTGCTAAGAAGCACCCCGACATATGGTTCTGGCACTGCTCAGGCTATAAGAGATGGGAGAATATGGGTACTTACTTCGCCGAGCTATACCAGCCGTACTACCTATGTGGTATGCTAGCTGGCGCCATATCTAAGACGTTGAAGTTCGGTTACGTAGCTGCTTACCCGATACCTGAGGTCGTTAGGCACATCAATAGCTGGGTACTAGGTATTTGGGAAGGCCTATGGCATAGGTATAAGAGAGGAGAGTTAAGCCTGGATGACTTAAAGAAGGTTGAGGTACACGTAAGATGGCTATACTCATGGTATGACCCACCAAAGGCTACTGAAGCCGCTAAGACCTTAGTTGAGCAGTACGATGCTGACGTATTAGCATTCACTGAGGACTCACCAGCAGTCCTTCAAGTTGCTGAGGAGTACCAGAAGATGGGTAAGAAAGTATGGAGCTATAGCCACTACAGCGACATGAGGGACTACGGTCCAACAGCCCACCTAATAGGTCAGTTAGTTGATTGGGGCTTAATGTATGAGTACATACTAGCCTACTACTTAGCTGGTGTCCCAAGGAGTATGGATCTATGGTGGTTAATGGGTGATGGTGCGGACGTCTATGAGGGCTGGAGGAAGGGTAGGGGTGCTACCTTCTTCTGGCTAGATAAGTGGGGTGACTTCAAGACTGAATTAAGTAAGAAGGGAGTTCCTGACTGGGCACTAGACCTAGTACTCCTAAGGGCCAAGCAGATGAAGGAGAGGTATTGGGATCCGTGGATGGGCGACTTCTGGATACCGGTGTTCAAGGAGTTAACTGGTAAGGAAGGTATTGTTGATCAGGAAGGCAATGTCAGGTTAGGTCCTGGTGAGGTAGCTGACCACGACCTACTATGGAGTATCGACTGGTTCGTCTGGGGCTTAGTAGAGCCCGTACCTAAGGGCTAATGAAATATCTTTCTTTTGATTAACCTATAAAATAAATAACTTTTTATTTCTTACCTTAACGCTTGATTTATGTAGTCAAGACCTAAGCTAGCGAATAGTGTTAGGTCCAGCACCTTCCATATGTCAATGGCTTTACTTAACCTATACTTGACGGTAACCCCAGAAATCCTTTTAGCGCCTGGTACCAGTGATGCGAGATCAGCGAATGAACTCTCAGAGAAAGTTAGTTCTAACTCTATGGGCTTCTTAATCTTAACAACCTTAACATCGCCATTACGGAGTCTATTTATTGATTCCTCGATACCCCTCTTTAACTCATCAAGAATCTTATTGAGTGGCTTACTTACTGCTGAATATCTACTTAAGGACTCTTTAAAAGATATGAATACTGCCCATGGAGTTAACCTACCGACTCTATCTCTCAACGTACTGTCACCACTAACCAAGATAACAGGTACGTCGAACTCACCAAGTATGTATGTATTTACCTCATACTCAGCTACCTCGTAACCATTAATTTTTACGGATCTAAACACTCTCCCACTATACGTATGGTCAAATATAGCGTAAGGCGTCCCTACGGCATTGTGATAACCGAGGAATATTGCCCCATCAAAACGATACTTATCTATGGGTGCGACCATGCTTAAAGGTCTAGGGAATCCACTAACTAAGGTTATTCCGGGTGGTAACTCATCATATATGACGTTAACCATGTAGCCATGCGCATCGGCTATTACTACTTCATCAACGCCTAAATCCTTAAGTACATTACCGACAAAGCTAGCTATTTTAGTCATTATCCTCCTAGCATCCTCATAAAGAGCTCTCTTAGGAGCTAATTGCGCCACTGAAGATATGCCGGGCATACCCTCCAAGTCCATAGAGACAAGTATACGCACTAGTTAACCACCTCTAATAACATGGAGTTTAACCTTATAACACTGTAGAAATCAGTCGAAACCTCCTTAATCACCAATCATTGATGGGACTCTTCATCATCCAAGACTATAATACTGATTAAGCACTTAAAAGCGATGTGATTAGAGTGAAGGCTTAATAACCACACAACTAACAAACTCGTAACGGTGTAGGGAATGGTTAGAGCTAGTCCGGGGCTCTTCATAATAGCCGTAATAGTGCTGTATATAGTTTCATTCATTAGCGGTGGGTTTGTATATATATTATCACCTCTACTGACATGGTTAGCATCAACACCTGTAGTAGTCATCATCTGCGAGTTCCTAGCGTTCCTAGCATTTTTAGCGCTCATAGTAGCGTCTATGAAAAGGAGAAGATATGGAGGTCTTAGGAGAGGAATGTTTTTCTTAGGTGTAACAGCTTTAATGATACTCCTCATATTCGGGGCATTCATAACTCACCAATATAGTCTTGAGTGGACGTCAGGCGTTATAGAGGTTAAGCACTTAGATAGACCAATAACTGTTATAGGTCTTCAGAGATTCATACCTATAAAGACAGCTTATGCTTACGCCACGGACAGGATACAAATACCGACACATAGGATAGTGCTTGAGGACTGCTACGTGTACTTTAGGAACGGGACTATACTCTACAACTGGATCATAGAGCCTGAAGGGTTCTGGAACCAGATTAGTAAGCCTGCATTAGGTGTTGTTTTTGTTGACGCCAGTAAGTACCCACCTAAGGTCACTACGATAGATAGGGAATTAAGCTGGGGGCTACATACATTAAGAGTAACACCGTTCTATATAAGCTCGTTAGATAGGGAGTTAAGGGCTTTCGTAGGTTTAAGTAAGTTACCCTTACTTGCGGATAATATTGAGGTGGTTCATAATGGTAAGGTTTACATACTAGTACCCATAATGACTTGGTTAAGAGGGTTAACAACCTCAATACCGGTACTTTACGGTTACGTAGCAATTGATGAGGAAGGTAATTTCGAGTTCCTTAAGCCTGAGGAAGTGCTTAATGACCCAAGATTCAAGGGCGTCCCGCTAGTTCCTGAGGTCATAGCTAGGGCTTGGGTAGACATATATAGGTACTACGTCGGTATATGGAACGTAATCCTATATCATAATACCTACGTAGTTAGGGATGTGGGGACCAACCCGCAACCATACCTACTAGTTGATAATGATGGCAACTTATGGTGGGTATTCATCGCCGAACCCCCTGGGGAGACCTACGCGGCTAAATACATATTTTACGTCAACGCAAGTAAGTTAGAGCCTCACTTATACATCTATGAACTCCCTGAACCCATGGTAGGTATATCTAAGGTTGAGTCATATATAAAGCAACACCACCCAATGTTTGATTGGTCTCAAGTAACTATTGAGGAACCTATGCCATCAATAATAAATGGCACACTATACTGGAAGGTTACGCTAACAACTGTTGATGGTAGAGGACTCATATCTGTAGACCTAGTTAATGCGAAGACATCTAGGGTATTCTCATTTAAGCCTGGTAAGGAGATGAACTACTTAGACCTATTAAAGTCACTAACTAAGGAGACTATCGAGGAATTACCTAAGGAGGGGAAGTCATTAGTTGAGGAGGTTAAGGAGCTTAGGAAGCAGGTTGAGGAGTTGATCTCAGTACTTGAGGGTATAAAGGAGAGGCTAATCGAGATTGAGGAGAGGTTAGGTAACTACACATCAACATAAAAATTTTGTTAAGCAGATATCTGTACGTCACTAAACTTTACGTAAGGGGCTATTACGTTGAAGAACCTGCTTGTCTCTTTAGTTATCGCTACTAACTTACTCTTCATTAACTCGTAGAAGTCCCCGCTTATAATGAAACCCTTTATGGGCTTACTTAACTCTCCATTCTCTATTAGGTATCCATGAGTTACTGTAGCATTTATGTTACCACTTACCGGGTTAGATAACCACATACCTATCGTTGCTAGGACGTAGATACCGCGTTTAGTATCCTTAATTACTTCATCTAGTGACGTAGTGCCTGACTTCATAACTAAGTTATTAGGCTGTGGTGTAGGTGCTGTCGATATTGTTCTATGGGCGTTACCCGTTGATTTCTTACCTTCCTTATTGGCTGTATAAGTGTCGTATATGAACCCTCTTAATACACCACCATCGACAATTACGGTCTTCCTTGTGGGTATGCCCTCATCATCAAACTCTCTACTCCCTACCATCCTTGGGTACGTACCGTCATCAAGTATGGTTACTTCCTTCGAGAATATCTCCATACCTACCTTACCAGCGAGAGGTGACCTACTCTTCTGAACCCACTCAGCCGATATGGGCCCTGAAAGCATTACTGAGAGTAAGTGGGCGAATTCCTTAGCATCGAAAATGACATCCGTCTTCATAGTTTCTACTTTAGTAGCCTTAAGGAATTCCATAGCCTTACTAGCCGCTACTTTGCCTAAACCCTCAAAATCTATATCGTCAATGACCCTTGACGTATCAAGCTCGGTATACGTAACTGACTTACCCTCTTCCTCAGCCTTTACTTGAATCCACGTACTTACGGCAGTCTCCTTCCTACTCACTAACTCACCATGAGAATTACCAACAACAACCTCACTAACGTCGATTCTTAATGAACCCCTAGCAGGCCTTGCGTTAGGACTTACAGACTTTATTGAATCAATCATTAATGACACCTTATCCGTCAGTAATGAAGGGTCAGCATCAACTAGCTTTTTATCAAAGATCTCATTAACGCTACTTTTACCTAACCCCTTAGCTAAAGAGACCCAGTAGGGATCCTCAGGATTTGACTTAGCTATAGATACTACATCATCAATAACCTTATCTAAACCCTCTTTAGTTACGTCGTTGGTACCGTAGATACCTACTTTCTTACCTATTATGACCCTAACACCAACACCTATGTTTTCTGACGTTCTTAAACTCTCAATAATCTCTGATAGCTTAAGTGAACTCCTAACGGTCTTAACTACATAAACCTCGGCCTCAGTAACGTTAACTCTCTCTAAACGCTTTAATACGTAATCAGCTATGTCCCGAATCATGCCTATCACCTACCACCTATAGTTATTTTCCTAACCTTAACTGGTGGGCCTCCAGCACCTACCTTAACCACCTGACCCTCCTTACCACATCCACCAAATACTGATGTCCTTATCATTAAGTCCTTACCGACCGCATCTATCTCCTTAAGAATACTTAATATCTCACCAGATATGGCTACACCGCGAACCATCTCAGCTAACCTACCATTCCTTATGATGTATGAGGGACCTGCACCGAAGGTAAAAGTGCCTACCCCTGGGTCAACTTCACCTCCTGTAGCTCCAACTCCCTTTATATATATGCCGAAGTCTATGTCCTCAATAAGCTCCTCTAAGGAATAATCACCGGGTAGCATGAAGTAATTAGTTTGACGTACTAAGGGTAAGTTCTCGAAGTCTTGCGCCCTACCATTTCCTGTAGGCTCCATGCCGAGCTCGTGAGCTACGGCTCTAGATGTTAAGTAATGTTTAAGGACACCGTTTTTAACTATGACTGTTCTCTTCTTAGGTACTCCCTCATCATCGTAAGGAACGAAGTAACCGCCCTTAACTAACCCGTCATCAACTATCGTAACGAGTTCTGAAGCTACCTTAGTTCCTACTTTACCCTTAAGCACGGAAGCTCCAGCAATAACCTCATCACCCTCACTAGCATGCCCAAACGCCTCATGGAGTAGTAAGCCAATTATGTTGGAGTCTATGACTGCTTTATACGTGCCTGGTGGTGGAGTCTTAGACTTAACGGCTTCAATAGCTAGTTTAGAAAGCCATTGGGTAAACCCTACCCAATCTTCCTTCTCAATAAACTCCCATCCAGTGACTGCTGACTTATGGTAAGGTACTCTCTCAAGAACTTCACCCACCTTAGCTACACTTAAGTGATGGATACCGGACATTAACGTAGTTACCTCAACCTCGGTACCCTCTGATGACATGAAGACCCTCCTATCATAACGTAACCCTAAGTACGTAGATGCAGACTTTATCTCAGGCGCTATGAATGACTCCTTATTAGCCTCAAGAACCACCTTAACCTTAAGTTCATCATCAACATCTTCGGGTTTTAACTTAAACCTAGACATTACCCTGTCCTTAATAGTCTTCACTTTAGCTAGACTCACCCTCCTGTAATTAGACATTACCTTAGCTATGACTATAGCTCTCCTTAAGCACCTCTCGATACTCTCTGGTGATAAATCATTGGTTGATGAGAAGCCTAAACCCCCATTAACTATTACCCTAATACCTACGCCTTTAGAACTCTGCTTAGAGAACTCCTTAAGTACCTTATTCTCAGCTACTACCAACTCATGCCTATATTCTTGGTATCTAACATCTACGTACGAAGCACCTAACTTAAGTCCCTTCTTGATAACCCTGTCTACATCCATAAAAACCACGCTCAACAAAAGATTAAGTAGGTGCGGTTTAATACTCTTTTAGTTAACTATACTTAACCACGTTGTAAAGAGCTATCTATTAATTATCTCTGCTTTAACTATTTTTACTAACGCATTAATGAAGACATCTATATCCTCATTAGTGGTGTATATGTAGAAACTAGCTCTTGCGGTACCTTTAGTTAACCCTAAGTAATCATGTAGTGGTTGTGCACAGTGATGTCCTGACCTTATGGCTATACCTTCAAGGTTTAATAAGAATGCCGTATGGTTAGGGTCTAAGTCACCTAGTAAGAAGGCAAAGACACCTCCCTTCCACTTAAGATCTATAGGTCCGTAATGCCTTAAGTAAGTACTTAATAATTCCTCTTCTTCAACTCTCTTGAACAGGTATCTAACTATCTCTACCTCATGGGCCCTAACATTCTCCATACCCAACCTCATCAAGTACTCAGCAGCTACGGCAAGACCTACACCTCCAGCTATATTTGGTGTACCCGCCTCAAACTTCCATGGTAACCTATTCCACTTAGGGTGTATCTTACCGCCTATGTATCTAACCTCCTTAATCATATCCCCACCAAGTAGGAACGGATTCATCCCCTCAAGTAACTCCTTCCTACCCCATAAGAAGCCTATACCTGTTGGCCCAAGCATTTTATGTCCGCTAGCCGCTAAGAAATCAACACCTAAGTCACGCACATTAATAGGCATGTGGGGTACTGATTGAGCGCCATCAAGAACAACTATAGCGTCGACCTCCTTAGCAACCTTAACAATCCTCTTAACATCATTTATCGTACCCAATACATTGCTCATATGTGTTACAGCAACGACTTTAGTCCTTTCAGTTATTGACTCCTCAAGTTCCTTATAGTTTAACTTGTAATCACTGGTTATCTTAACTAATTTAAGCTTACATTTCTTTAATCTACAAATAAACCACCAAGGGAGTAAGTTACTGTGGTGCTCCATAATTGTGGTTACTACCTCATCACCTTCACCAAGATTCTTCATACCCCAAGCATATGCAACTAGGTTGAGGGCTTCGGTGGCGTTCCTAACAAACACCACCTCTTCCCAGCTATATGCGTTAATGAACTTAGCTATAACTTCATGGGCTCTCTCATAAGCCTCACTAGCCTCCTGGCTTAACTCATGAAGACCCCTATGTACATTAGCGTTGTACTTCCTATAGAACTCATTAACCGCCTCAATAACCTGCCTAGGTCTCTGTGAGGTCGCTGTACTATCTAAATAAACTAATGGTCTGCCTCTAATCCTCCTCTCAAATATAGGAAAATCCTTTCTAATTTCATATGGATTTAGCAACTTTATCCAGTTAAGAAAGTATGATAAAGTAGCTTTAATCTTTTTAACAAAAGGTATTTAGTCATTACATATGAGATACTTTAAGGTGTTACTATCATGAAGTTTAAAGTAGAGAAAACCCCTACAGTATTCTTCGTGAGACTACCAAGTAAAGAAAAGGCGTTCTTAACTTACAGGATTGTCGGTAAAGTCATGGAGCTTATCGAGACATACACACCACCTGAGTTCCGTGGTAAGGGTATCGCCGCCTTAATGGTTAAGGAAGCGATTAAGTACGCTAGGGAGAAGGGGCTGAGGATGAAGCCCGTATGTAGTTACGCAATCTATTTCTTTAAGAAACATAAGGAAGAGAGGGATGTGCTTATCAACGAATATAGGAAGTTAAGTGATTGGGAATGGGATGAGTTATTTAGTAAGAGACTAACTGAGGAGAAGTTAAAGAAATCCTAACCTCATAACAACCAGAACATTATGTAGAGTGCCCAACCACTAAGTATTGATGACATTGTAAATACTAACCCTATCTTTATGAAGTCAATAAACCTTACCCGATATCCCCATTTCTCAGCTAGTCTGATTGCCGTTGCGTTTGCTGAAGCACCTATATATGTTATGTTTCCACCTAACGTAGCGCCCGTTAGTAATGCCCAAGCTAAGGTTATTCTACCAATCCCTGTAGCATCACTAATAACGTTTATTACGGGGATCATGGTCGCTACGTAAGGGACGTTATCTATGAACGCTGATAAAGCTACTGAAATCCAGATTAGCGCTGAGGTTATTAGGAAAGCGTTATTACCTAAGGACATTATTGAGTAAGCGAAATCACGTGCTAATCCGGACTCATTAAAGGCTCCTGAAACTATGAACACACCCACAAGAAACAGTAATAACTCCCAATCAAAACCCTCCTTAACTCCCTCCTTAATACCCTCTAAGTCCTTGTGTGCTAACCTAGTGATTATTAAACCACCAGCACCTACAGCGGCACTTAACGATAGGGGTATGTGAAGTACGTTACGTAAGCTAAGTAAAGCTATCTTAATAGCCAGAAACACTAGGACCTCAGTTACGTAGACCTTATCTAACCTGACCTCCTTACTTAAATCACTAACTGGCTTTGTAATTGCTGACCTTGCATATATGGCTGTAGTCAACGATATAGCTATTAACATAGGTATTACAGTTATGAAGAACATCGAAGGTCTACCTTCATAGAATATGAAGTCCATGAAGGCTAACCCATACTCTGATGCAGTTATTATTGCTGGCGGGTCACCAATCATTGTTGCTGAACCAGCTATATTCGATGATAGCGCCATAGCTATAAGTAGGGTTACGGGGTTAAAGCCTAGTCTACGCCCTAATGAGTAAATAATCGGCGCTATCAGTAACACCACAGAAACATTCTCGAGCGCTATACTTACAATACCTGCGATTAAGCATATGAAGAAGAATATAGGTTTAATATTCCCTTTAAACTTCATGACTAACTTAATACTTAACCACTCAACCACATTAGATCTTTTCAAATGGTAACTAAGTATGCCTATACCTACTATCAAACCCAGTAAGTCAAAATCCACGTAACTTAATGCTATAACCGGGTGAATGACCCCTAACGATACGACTATTAAGGCAGCTACTAAGGCAGCTACCCACCGCTTAACTCTCTCAGAGGCTATTGCGGCAACCATACCTATGAGGGCTACTAGGGCAATTGCCTTCTGGAATGTTAGCAATCTTGAACCCAAAATCAATCATTACGTAACCTATATAAACTTAAGGGAAACGGTTTTAAGCAATTCACCAGTTAAATTAATTAGAGTTAACACATAAAGATAGCTGTTACACTAAGCTAGGTCTAAACCATGCGTGAGGTGTGCTAAATGAGTTTAAGGGTTAAGTACGTAGTTAAGGTAGGTAGTAAGTCTTTTGAAGTAGAGATTAAAGAAGTTGTTGGGAACAGGTTTAAGGTGCTAGTTAATGGTAAGCCGATAGAGGTTGAGGCACCTACAGTACCAGTGCCCTACCCAATGCCTGCAGCACCTACACCAACTCCCGCACCCACCCCAACACCGCCATCCCCACCGAAACTTGAGGAGGGGAAGAAAGAAGTTAGGGAGGAACGTAAGGAGGTAGCTACGGAGGCACCTAAGGCTGAAGCGCCTGCAGCACCACCTACTGAGGTTACCGCAGCCCCACCCGCAGCCAACGCTCTCACAGCACAAATACCTGGTAAGGTACTTAAGGTACTTGTAAAGCCCGGTGATAGAGTAACTAAGAATACCGTAATAATGGTTATTGAGTCAATGAAGATGGGCATAGACATATACCCACATAAGGAAGGAGTTGTCAAGGAGGTAAGAGTAAAGCCTGGAGACTCAGTTAACGTAGGTGATGTATTAGCAATAATAGAATAATTTAAGATAATCTAAGATAATTAAAAATAATTAAGTGTATATGAAAGGAAAAGAAATGAGTTAGGGTTTAGGTTTAGATTATTGATTTACCCAGTAAACCCTAATGTCTAAATGATCACTGTCTCTTAATGATACTATCCTTGCTATATCTCCATAACCCTCTAAGGCCTTATAATAGACATACGCCTTAGGTGCTGGTTTTTTATCTATACCTAATGATAAAGCCACGGACCATTTGTAAGCAAATGATATGGCTATTGAGAAGTCCCAAACCTCTCCGCCTGTTACGTTAATTGCTCTAGTATCTCCTAGAACTATATCGAAATAATCAGGCCCATTAACCGGGTATCCGCCCCAATAGCTAAATAAATAATCGTAACTTACTGGGTCATTGTCTTCATCAACAGCATATACCTTCTCAAAGGATATCGTACCTAAACGTATTATGGAGTACCTGTACTTAAGATTAAATCTGATGGTCCTTAAATATCGCCCATTTTCGTACCTTTCATGTATGATAGGTATATCTACAGTCACATCCACATAACCGCAGTCATACCATGGATAATCACTTCCTGGAGGTCATCTACATTTTGATTGCGCTCTTACTTTACTTCCTGCAGGGAATATCCACTTAGCTAAAATGCCATCATAAGTAGCAAACCTAAGAACTGGTGTGAACTTGTATTTTTCATCTATTATCTGCTCCCATAGAATACCAATATCAGAGTTCTCTCCCTTATTAGATTTAGAGATGTATCTATGAAGCTCTATGTTAACCACTTTAGGTCCATAAAGTTCATAAGTAGGATCCACGGAGAACGTATAAACACCTAAATAGTTTTTGCTGACAGCAACAGCCATTAAATTAACTAATGTGCAATAGTGAATAAAGCATTTCAGTGGCAATGTAGGGTAAAACCTAGCTAT
Organism: uncultured Desulfurococcales archaeon; assembly: GCA_964519505.1. Lineage (GTDB taxonomy): Archaea > Thermoproteota > Thermoprotei_A > Sulfolobales > CAZFJX01 > CAZFJX01. Next base: position 58,107 of record CAZFJX010000004.1, on the reverse strand, counting down.
ACCGTAACCATTAGTAGGAACTTTTGAAAGTAATTTAATACCTTCTTTAGCTAATAGGAATAGATATACATCAACTGAAGATGCTACCTTACCATCTTCATGTTTAACTATAACGTATATTTCCTTAACGAAGCTATTAGCCGTAAGTGATTCAGGAAATGACATAGCTAATGTCGGTAATGCTGTCATAAATGATAACAACGCTACAAGTAAGACTACATATACTTTCATAGACGCGTCCTCATATATACTCCTCATTAGTTACCCTTATATATTTAGAGCTTCCTGACAAGGTTATGCTTAAGTGTAACACTAAGCAGCCTGTCTTTTTTATATGGTTAATAAACTATAATTAAAGTTGATACACGATATCAGATCTATCTGGACCTCCACGGTATCATTCCTAGTTGTTTCTGGTAGAATGTCAATACGTACTCTATGTAGACACCCGTAACTACAGCTGTGCTTATTACGCCAGCTACGTTTGGCCCCATAGCATTCATTATTATGTAGTTAGTTGGGTCAACTCTTTGCGCCTCCTTTTGGCACACTCTAGCAGACATAGGTACTGCTGGGACGCCTGCAGCCCCTATTATTGGGTTTACCTTACCCTTAGTTATGAAGTACATTATCTCACCTAGCGCGACACCGCCAATTGTAGATATAATAAACGCTAGCAATCCCCAAATAAATATTAGTGCGAACTTATATAGGAGCTCGGTAGGTGGCATGCCTGATATTCTCGAGTAGTAAGTCACCATATCAACACTCATGGTCGAGCCAACGGTTACTGTGAGGAGTATTGTGAGTATATTCATTAGCTCATTAGCTGCTGTTTTAGAGAGCCTTTCAACTACTTCAGTAATTCCACTCTCACGAAATAGGTTTCCTAAAGCTATCATACCTATGATTGGGGCTGCTTTAGGGACAAGTAATGAAGTAATAACCAGTAGCACTATTGGGAATAGTAGAGCCTCAAGCTGATGCACTTGCCTAGGTGGCCTCATCTTAGTAGCCCTATGCTTCTTAGGTAGTAACCTAATTATTGGTGGCTGAATTATAGGTACTAAAGCCATGTACATATATGCGGCTAGAGCTACAGGACCCAGTATGTAGGGAGCTAACTGAGTGGCTGTATAAATTGTTGCTGGCCCAACAGCACCTCCTATGATACCTATGGTGGCGGCCTCATTTAGGTTAAAGCCCATATATAGAGCGCCTAACATAGTCATGAATACACCCAGCTGTGCAGCAGCACCTAGTAAGAACGTGTATGGTTGGGCAATTAACGGTCTGAAGTCCGTTAATGCACCTAAACCTAGGAATATTAGTAAGGGTATTAACGCGTTCCCAACAAATAACTCATAGATAATGAATAAAGGCCCAGGAGGGATACCTGCTTCTGGATCACCCGGATAGGCTAGATGAGCAAATGGTATATTAGCTAGTACCATACCCGTCCCCATCCCTATCAATAGTAAGGGCTCTATCTTTTTAGCTACAGCTAAGTAGATAAGTAATAAACCTATACCTATGAATATAGCGTGTAAAGGGGTCATTCCAGCAAAGCCTGTCTTTAAGAGGAATGAATCTATAGCCCCAACTGGATCCATGACCTCACCCCTAAACACAAGTTTTAGATTATATGAGGTGCCTCTTATATTTTTGGAACTTCCTAGACCTTAACACGTAGATATACTCATTTAAATTGATGCATATATCTCTTCTCCAAGTCATTACCCAGTAATTAACAGGTCTGGCCGTGGGTGCTGGTACTGCAGGTCTTAACCTCTCAGCTATGAATCTATGAACAGCAGTTACTGCGGCAGCTACTTCCTCAGGGGTTACCTCAGGTGCTGCCTCAACCCTGATTTCGGGTACCTTAATCTCGGTTACTGGTGTTGGAGGACCTTTAACTTTCTTTTCACGCCTACTTAAGTATTTGAGGACACCCATGGACATCAACTTTATGGATATAGTCAGTATACCTAACACTAGGAATGAAACTATTATGGCTAGTGCGGCTAGGACCATACCTGCACTTAACTGTACATCCCTAGGTGGTTGAAGTATTGTTTGAGTAGCTAGCGGGACTTCGAACATGCTACCACCTCAACGGGCCACACAAGTTTAAGCCAGAAATGAATATTTAATCAACCTATAAATGCTTAATCCTTCATGTGCCTCTGGAACTTACTAACGTCTAAGGTTAGTTATGATTTATTACCTTAAAATACCTTAAATACATTGAGTGTTTATTATGGACGTTAAGATAGCTAGGGCATTAGCTTTTGTATGGGTCTTAGCCTTCATGATCACCTACTTAAGCGTCAGTGAAGGTTATAGGTACCTAGTGATACTTATCTACGGTGCTTTAGGTAGCGCCTTAGCCTTTCAAATATCCTTCAAAAAAACCTTAGTTACCTTACTATACGTAACCTTAATAGCAGTATTGATCTGCATGTGGTGGTGCAGTCATGTACCTAGCGTTAAGTCCTTCATACTTTACCTAACTGTATTTACCATAGTTGCTGTAGCCGTGTCTTCATGGATAAGGAGACCTAAATATGTTAGTACTTAATTCTTAATTCATTAGATTACTTCCTAACCCTATACCCTACGGGCATTATGTATAATGGATGCTCATTGGGCGGGTTGCCAAGTATCTCCCATACCTTATCATCAAAGAAGGCACCTATGGCTACAGTACCTAACCCTAAGGCAATTGCTTGAAGATATATGTTCTCACCTACGTGACCTACCTCCATATGTACATACCTAATACCTCTCTCACCATAAATCCTAGTAGTTCTCTCGTAAACCGCTGTGATCACTATGTTTATTGGTGCCTCAAGAACCCATCTCTGCTTAAGTGCTGCCTCATAGAGTCTCACACTAAAATCACCTAGCTTAACCACCTTAATGCTGTGTGTGTAGGGGTCATACTTATATATGCCAGCAGGTAACTCCTCAATACCACCCTCCTTAGAGGCCACGTAGACCTCTAGAGGGTATGTAGCTCCTGCTGATGGGGCCGCCCTAAACTTAAGCCTTGGCTCAGTGATTCCTTGAGCCGCCCAAAGGAGTTGAGAAACCATCTTTAGGTTTAACGGCTTCCTTAAGTACTCCCTAATAGATCTACGTCTAGCTATACTTTCCTCAACAAGCATTCCTGACTTAATGTCAGGTGGTGGTAACTTTATTATGTCACCTACCTTAACACTAAGTACCTTACTCGTTACCGTAGTCCCCATCGTTGATGTTGTTTGGATCGTGGTTGATGTTGCTTGTGATTGATAGGTTGTCATTACCTCCTGAGACTTTTCGGTAGGTTTTTCAGTTCCCTCAGAAACATCCTGAGTGCTTAATAGCTTAGATAATACCGAGCCGGTAACTAGAGCAGCTAACCCACCGATTAGGTACTTAAGGAATTTTCTTCTTGAGACCATAATCTCCATGTAAATCTCTGTATTAAAGGTATAAAACCTCTGAAGAATGATTTATTATATGGTTAATTATGGAGCCTAGACTAAGTAGGGAAATTCGCCTACCTAGGTTTAAGAGTTACTTCATTAGTGAAGCTACGTTAGGTAGTGACATCTGTAGCATATGTAAGAATAGAGAGAAATGTATGCGCATAATTAATGATGTATTAAGGAAGCTAGGAGTTACGTCCTTCACATTAATAGTACATACATGCAGTAACTTCAAACCAGCCCGTAAGACTAAGGAACCAATAGCGATATAACAAAACAAGAGATCATTGAATGCAATGAGTAAGGTAGAGGGTAGGGGCATCCATATTTAAGGTCTTGTAATGGTCTTGTAATATTGCTTTATAGTTGGGAAATAAAAATTAAAGACTACCGGAGCGGAAGTTATGCATTTTGATGAGAAGCCTAAGGATAGGAGAGAGGATCTGTTTAATCGTGATGAAGAACTAAATAAGTTATTGGGTGATTAGGGTCATTAACCCCAACAACATCGTATAGAAACCTAACTTCAGAACCTGTTAGTAAATCAAGTACTTACTGAGGCTGTAAAACTAACACAGCAGAAGATTAAGAACTTATTATGTAGGAGGGGGTAGAAACCTTTTGATATTTTAAATTGTTTCTTTTGTTTTGGAGTAAAGCCCTGGGGGGTGGTGGGAGCAAAGCTCCAAGCCCCATAGGGTTAAACATAGATGAGAGCCTCATGCCGTTGGGCTCGACAGCCACCCATGACCCCATAGGGATAAACAAGTCCCTAAGGGTGAGGTGGAAGTCTCTACCGCTTCATTTTGTTTAAAACTGTAGCATAGTGTGTTTGCGGTAGGGACAAACGGTTTAGCCTACAAGAGATACGGGTTAGTGTTGAAGGCCATAGTTAAGGGTTGTGATACATGAAGTGCGGTATGTTGAGAAATATGAAGGGAGATCCATATCTGATAGCCGGCTCTTTAACATCTTAACATCACTAATTAAGATGGGGTTAATAACTAAGGAGGACCGTAGATATATAATTCCTGATTCAATCACACGTGAGGCGGTAAGAATGCTTTAGCACCTTACTTCTTATTGCTTACCTTTATTGAAATATTTAACGTTTCGCGAACATCAATTGATAGGGGTTTGTTTGGGTAAGTACGTGCCCATAGCCTTAACCATAGCTGGAAGTGATTCAGGTGGTGGTGCTGGTGTTGAGGCTGATTTAAAGACCTTTGCTACACTGGGCGTGTATGGCGTTGTTGCTATAACGTCAGTAACTGCTCAGAATACCTACGAGATTAGAGCTATCCATGATATCCCGCCAGACATAGTTCGTAAGCAGATAGAGGCTGTTGTTGACGATATGGGTGTAGATGCCGCTAAGACAGGTATGTTAAGTAACTCGGAAATCATTAAGGTAGTTACTGATGTGGTTAAGAGGTATTCATTCCCCCTAGTCGTTGACCCCGTTTTAAGGGCTAAAAGTGGTGTTGAGTTACTGAGACCTACAGCTATTGATGACTTAAGAAAGTACTTAATACCTCTAGCTACGGTAGTAACCCCTAATATCAATGAGGCAGAGAGACTTACCTCCATAGACATAAGGGGCGTTGATGATATGAAGGAAGCGGCTAAGTACTTAGTTGATGTGTTAGGGGCTAAGGCTGCAGTAATTAAAGGTGGACATTTAGGTGGTGATTACGCTATCGATGTGATCTACTATGATGGAGTGTTTAAGGAGGTTAAGACACCTAAGATTAGTGGGTGTACTCACGGTACTGGCTGTGTTTTCTCAGCAGCTATAACTGCTGAGTTAGCTAAGGGTGAGGGAGTTATTAGGGCTATAATTAAGGCTAAGGAATTCGTGACTAAGGCCATAGAGTGGGGGGTTAAGCTAGGTAAGGGTTACTGTCCTGTAAATCCAATAGCATGGTTAGAGATACCAGCACAGAAATACAAGGTTCTAGAGGATTTGAGGAAGGCTATTGAGTTACTTGAATCTAATAGTGATTTAGTACTTAATTACGTACCTGAGGTTCAAATGAATTTAGTGATGGCACTGCCTAAGAAGTATGCTAAAGACTTAAAGGATGTTGCTGGGGTCCTAGGCAGGATTGTTAGGTATGGTGATAGGATAAAGGCTGTAGGCCCACCCACGTTTGGTGCCTCAAGACATTTAGCTAAGGCTGTTCTTAAGTTAATGGAGTATCACCCGGAGGTCAGGGCTGCGGTAAACATACGCTATAGTGAGGAGGTTATTGAGGTAGCTAAGAGGTTAGGTTATAAGGTATCATTTTATGACCGTCGTGAAGAGCCTGAGGAGGTAAAGAGGGTTGAGGGCGCTACGATACCTTGGGGTATTGAGGTAGCGTTAAGGAGAATAAACTACGAAGCCCCCGATATTATCTATCATCTAGGTGATTGGGGTAAGGAACCCATGATAAATGTCTTCGGTCGTGACGCTCTAGATGCTGTTAGTAAGTTACTTAGAATGCTTAAAGAGCTCAAGAAATAGCTTAACATACACATCCACCGTAACTCTATTACCGAACCTTAACTCATTATTAATGAACTTAAACACCTCAATAAATTGTGTAAGCGACGGCTTCCTTAACCAAACCTTTATAATACCGCTAGTCTCAAGAAGCTTAACTTCCTTACCGTAAATATAGCTAGATACCTTAATGGTTGGTATGTCCCTTAGCTCAATATGTAAGTACTCATGTGGTGTTTCAAGCCTTAACGATCCACCGCTATATTTGATGGGTTCATCATTAACTACTAAAAGCCCTAATGGATACTCACAGTACAGTGTAGTCACTCCCTCCTCAGTTCTTATGTAAACCGGGTATATCGTTATGTTTACCTTAGTACCCAACTCTTGTGTAAGTATTTCACTAGTTATATAGACGTATATCTTATCTGAAGTCTTAGGTACGTAAACTACGTACTTACCTAGTGATGGGAAGGGCCTTAACCACCCATCTACAAGCCCTGTAATTCTTGGGGGTAAGCCGCTTAAGTAGGCATTGATTAATGACTCATTACCAACACTAATAGCCATTATGGAGAGGGACGATCTAGATGCAGGCATTAACTCAACTATAACACCTACTACATCCTTATCCTTAATCAGTAAAGGTATGACATGGGTTTCCCCAGGGGCTACTGAGGTATAGCTTGAGGGCGTTGTAAATCTATGAATGTAGGCAAGCTTAGGCTTACTTACTTCATCATAAACCTCAACCATTAATGGTATAGTGAACACATTCTTACCACGCCTTATACGTAATTTAAATCCGTAAACCCCTGGAGGTACTGAGGCATTAATCTTTAGATATATGATACCATCCTCAAGAACTGGCTTTACCCATGTAGATTTACTCCGTACGTAGTTAGTTATGTATGCCTTAACCATGACCGTGTAATTACCTAAGCTCTTTACGGCTATGACTGGTTTACCCTTAATAACTGATGGGTTAATCCCTATGACCTCAGTACTAGACCCGCTTATACCGTGGTTAACTAAGTAAATTTCATCACCATCAACAACGCTATCGTTATTGCGGTCTATCCAGTCATAAATCACTGGCATTATGAGGCGTTTAGGTTCATACTTACCCTTAATTAGGTAAGGGTCTAAATCACTTAGTGGGTAAGTGATTAAGAACTCAACGTAGTCCCCTTTAAGCTCTTTCCTATCAACGATTATGTATGTATAGTCTCTTGGTTTAGCAATAGTTGAGCCTAAATAAGTGGTCTTATCCTTGACTAAGGTAAGTAGTTCGTAGCTACTTACCTTACCTACTTCAACAAAGCCCACTTTAGTTACCTCACCGTGCTTAACCCTAATAACATTACTTACGTACTTACCGCTGAATGCGAGGTTATTTATTTCAAATAACTTACCAGTCTTGAGTTCTTCTTGATTAATTAGTCTAGGTAATGAAGTAAAGCTCTCAATTAACCTTACTGAGCTATTTAGCTCTACTAACCCCCAACCTTCACTAAATGTATTAAAATTGAGGGGTTTAGCACCATACAATATAGCGTTCCTAACTAAGCTAGGTATTAAATCCTTATCTAAACCTATTTTCTTGGCGTATGACATCAGTAGGGCTGCAATACCTGCAACTATAGGTGTAGCCATGCTAGTACCTCCAAACGTGTCTATGGCTCTAGTACCATCACCTAAACCGCAAGTAACTACGGTAGGTGCTACCGCGTAAGCGCCTGGAGCCACTACATCTGGCTTAACGTTTAGGGGGTGCGGACCTCTAGAGCTCCATGAGATAACTACGTTACTACGCCCTTCACGGATAACTACCTCACCACGGAAGTTCACTATTGGCTTAACGAACACCGTGGTAGCACCAACCGAAATTACTGAGGGCGCTATTGCTGGCGGCAGGATCGTCGATGTTGACGGACCTGAATTACCTGCTGCGTGAATAACTATAACCCCTAACTCAGCCACATACTCCTCGAAAGCCGTTATAGGGTCATAACCAGGCGGGAAGTACTTATCGCCAAAAATGAGTATAGAATCCCAGAGGACCACACCCCATGAATTGCTTATTATGTCTACTCTAGGCTTACCCATATAGCTCCATCTCCATGGATACTGATAGTCATGCCCTGAAAGCCATAGCATTGAGACAACCACGTCGCCTAGGTAGAGCGCTGTTGCAACAGCTAACTTAGCCTTGGGAGCTATGCCCCTATGCGTGTAGTTAAATACGCCATAAGTAGATTTAATGGTGTAATTAAATGCTTCCCCTACAATAATGTTAGCTACTGCAGTACCATGCCCGAAGGGGTCGTAAAGTATATCAACGTACTTACCCTTAGGGTCTAGACCTACATATATGCCTGACCCAACAAATTCCCAAGCCTTACTCCAATCACTTAACTCGGTAGCTAACTCAATAGCCTTTAATATGCCTAAAGCGTCATATACGTAACCAGATATTATACCTATAGATATATCGTAGACGCCGTCACCAGTAAAGTCCCTAGCTATTAATTCATTACCAGGCCTAGCTACGACCTCATCTGCTAAGCTTAAATCAAAGAAGTAAGGTGGAGGTGGTGATGCTAACACCCCAAAACCGTAAAGTAAGGCGTTAAGTAAGAACCATGCAGTACTTAAGTCAGCAACCACAGTGTCATAAAAACCTTCGGCGGAACTATCAACTAGTACTAAGGGGATCCCTAATCCTATGTTTAAACCATCGAAATCTAGGAGGTAATTACTTAGTGGGAAGTAAACAACTGCTAACCCAAACCTATACTTACCGCTCTTACTCACAACACTAGGTGCTCCAACATTCTGATACATCTTAACCTCAACAAGACCGTAGAAAGGTACGTAAACCCATACGGACTTACCTGCGGTCTGTAACTCACCATTAGACACCTCAACCTCTAAAGGAGTTATTACAAGCCCTAACTCATCAGCATCCAACGTTAGAGGTCTGCCGTACTCATCTCTAGCCACAGCGTCTAGACCTAAGGATGGTGATGCGAAATCAACGCCAGTATCTATAATTCCAACAACGACGTCCTCGCCCTCAACACCTATCAACGAAGTCACGTTACTTATGTTAAGGAAGTTAACAACATCATACATAGTTGTTAAAGGTATGTATTTACCTAAGACCTTCATATAGTTAGGTACGTCGTAACTAACCTTAAACTTACTTAGAAAACTATATAGGTCACTAAACCTTAGCGAATTCAATCCTTTTGCAGTATCACGGATGTTTAGCGGGTAGTAATTAATTATTTCAAAGCCCTTAGGGAGCACGAGCATTAGGTCATTAATCCAGTAGATATTGTATGGCTTACCACTTAATGAATGGTTAGGTATGTTACCTAAATTAGTTAGTACTAATGTTGTGATTAATAATAAGGCTATAGGTCTCCATACCCTCATGTTAGACACTCTATAATACCTTACAGTAATTGACCATTATAAGGTTATGAGAAGAACCTCATCTAATCAAGTACCCAGTCTTCATCACTACCTCAGCATGGAGCCATTAACACATTATTATAAGGTATGATTTAAGTGTTGATGTGTATCGGCTTAAGACGCATTAACCTAGTTTAAGTAATGAATGTATTTAATCCAGTTATACAATAATTATTTCTTGACGGAGGTGATTCTATTGGGTAGGGCTAAGGTTATAAAGACACTACCTTTGTTGCTCTTAGCAACACTCATATTCCTAGGGTTAACAGTTAACTCACTAATACCTGTTGAGAAGGAAGTTAAGTATGCTGAGAAAGTAGTTATCCTAAGCATAGATGCCGCTAGAGCAGATATTACCTATGAGTTAGCTAGTGAGGGCAAGTTGCCTGGCTTTAAGAGAATTATGGATGAGGGTGTTTATGCTGAGGGTATGATAGTTTCATTCCCATCAGCAACAGCAGTATCACACGCAGTCATATCTACTGGAGCACCACCAATGATTACAGGAATTACAGGCAACAAAATACACTTGCTCGGAATGCCAGTATATAAGTCAGTAGCAGGGTTTGACGGTAGTTACTTAAAGGCTGAACCACTATGGATAGCTGCTGATAGGCAGGGACTTAAGGCTGTTGTAGCTGCTTTCCCGCAGAGTACACCAACAGCTTGGAAGGACGTAATCAATAACTCAGTACTCTTCAACCCGTATGACTCATTCATATGGCCTATATCATACTCAACACTATACACAACAAACGCGTCAATACCTGCAGCCACTTATATAGAGCTAACACAGGCAGTTAATTGGAGTAACTTAGAGTCTTTAGGGAGTGTTTACGTAGCTTATGAAGCCTCAATTAAGTTAGGTGACGATACATGGTGGCTACTAGTATATGATTCAAACGGTGATAACTTGGTTGATAAGGTAGCTATAGTGCCTCTAGAGAAAGATGCTAGTAAGGCATTAGCTGTACTTTCTGAAGGTCAGTGGTCACCACCATTAAACACTACAATAACGTATCAGAACGTCACCTATGTTATAGCGCCGAGGTTTAAGGCTATTAAGATAGATGTTGATGACTTTAGGTTATATAGGTCATTAATGAGGCCGTTAAATAGTCCTAAGGCGTGGTATAGCGATGAGGAACTAGCTCGTGAGGTATGGAATAATGTTGTTGTTGAGGTAGGTATGATAACTGATGGTGATTGGTGGGCATTAACCCATGGATGGATAGATGAAGAGACATACATGGAGACAGTACACTTTACTAACGAATTCTTCAAGAAATTCACGGAGTATTTACTGAAGCACACTGACTGGGACTTACTGATGTCCTACACACCAATAATCGATAACGTCTACCATCAGTTCTTAGGGCTTATAGATCCTGAAATGCCGTATACTGACAATGAAACCATAGAGAAGTACTGGACATACATAGAGCAGGCACATATATGGGCTGATGAGATAGTCCAGACAATACTCAATAATGTAGACTTAGATAAGACCGTAGTTATAGTGATATCGGACCACGGGCAGTGGAGTGTTAAGAAGTATGTGAAGATAAACTCGATACTGTACATAGCAGGTCTAATAGCTATTGATGAGGAGGGTAACGTCATTTGGAACCAGACTAAGGCCTGGTACGTAGGTTATAACCAGATATTTGTTAACCTACAGGGTAGAGAGGAGGGTGGCGTAGTACCTCCTGAAGAGTATTGGGATGTTGTTTACGCAATCAAGAGAGCTCTAACCGAGGTTGTCGACCCCGAGACAGGTGAGCCAGTATTTTCGTTAGTTATCGATAGAGAGGAAGGTTATGGCCTAGGACTCTCAGGAGAGCGTGCTGGTGATGTCATATTTAGCCTAAGACCTGGTTACGCAGCTTCAGGAGGTGCTCCAAAGATAGTTGATGGTGAAGTAGTAATATTTGAGGATGCTATACCTCTAAAGACGGCTATTGGTTGGCATGGTGACCTACCATACTACAAGGAGTTACATGCTATCTTCGGTGCCGTAGGTGCTAACATAGTCCATGGTAAGTTAGGTATCATTAGATCAACGGATATCGCCCCAACGGTAGCTACGTTACTGGGTATTGATCCACCTAAAGACTCAGTAGGCATAGCATTACCTATAGTTAAGCCATTAGTAAAGACAACGACAATAACCAAGATGGTAACTACGGTATTAGTAACTACAACAACAGCAACTGAAGTTAAGGAGGTCACTAAGACTGAGACTATGGTTAAGACAGTAACAGAGACTACCACGTTAGAAAAGACAGCCACAGAGACAACTACAGCAACAGTTACTGAGACCCTAACCAAGACAGCAACAGTAACGAAGACTGAAGTATCCACAACAACCAAAGAAGTAGGTTACGCAGACCCTATGTACACAGCGATAGCAGCAATACTAGGTCTAATTATAGGAGCAGGAATAGTCATGTTAATAAGGAGAAAATAACCAGAAGACAAAACACATTATTTTTACATAACAAAAATATATGTAATACACAGCACCAACGTATCACCACTAAATTTACCCAAGAAGGTTATAATTGATTAGTTAAGATCACGCAATCAATGACCCAAGTATATATATAGTGATGAATATGCTTATAATAGTATTAACTTGGTGGATAAAGTGGATCCCGTCAAGAAGCAGAAGCTAATCAAAGCATTAAAGTTAGCTAGGCTAGCAGTACCAATAGCTCTAATAATACTATCAGCTTCAGGTGTTATTGAACCAAACGGCGGCGACGAAGACCCAGAAGACCCAGCAGTAATTTAAAATATCATAACCTATAAGAATTTATTTTTCTAAATTCATATTTTGCCATAAAACTATAATAACGCTTTTATGCTGGCTTACGTTAATTAAAACTGAGATTAATGCTAACGGATGAGAAGTTCAAGTATCTTAAGTATACGTATGAACAATTTATAACGTTCGCTAAGCTTGAGATATACCATTTTGACTTACTTAATAGATTCGTTAGTCTTAGGAAGCCTAAACTTTACTGCTTTAAGTGTGTTGCTGAGGAGCAACTTGGTATTCAGCCATCTAAGTTTAAAGAACTATTGAGAAAGTTGAGGAACTATAATTTAAGGTTTAGTGCCCTAATAGATACTAACCTCATAGGCTTAAGGAAAGTAGTTATATTTGTGCCTGGTAAAGAAATTAATGACGTAAGTAAAGTACCCTTAAGACCGTGGTTAAGAGGACTTACTAGATCTATCTCACCCCGAGGCACGTTCTTAACTTACTACTATCCATGGAATGCTGACTTAAACACCCTCCTCTCAGCGTTTGATGAAAATGTCGAGTTTTTTGTTAGTTTTAAGAGCGTAGCGCAGACCCCTAGATTTAACCTATTTTTTGATTGGAAAATACCCGGTATAAAACCGTTAAACCGGGTTGCTGACCGCTTATTAGTTGATATAAAGAAGAGCTATGACCTATCGAAAAGCCCCATAGATAGCTTGCTGAGTTTCAGACCTCAAGTAAGTACACCTAAGGACTGGCTTGACTTACTAATAATGAAAGAGTTAGAGAAAAATGCCTTCATAGGCATTGATGGTTTATCAAAGATATTAGGATATAGGAAGGCAAGCGTAAGAAAGCATTTCGTGAATCACGTTAATAACGCCGTAGTAACCATAAGACCTAAATTCGCTTTTATGGACCCTGAGGCTAGCGCCCTTGTTTTAGACCTTATCTATAGCAGGGACATAAAGTTAATTAGGGCGTTCTTAGATGTGATGATTAAGACCCCATATCTCGTTATGGCCTTAATCTGCAATGACGCATTAATCGCGCAGATGAATATCTACTATCGTGACTTACCTTTCTTAAGTGAATTCCTCACTAACATTGGTTTTAATGACTTCGATATACACGTATGTACTTATGTTGGTGCAAAATCATTTACATTACCATGGAGTAACTTTGACTTATGGAATGGTTCTTGGGCTTTAATACGTACAGAAGTAATTGAGCGCAAGTTAGAGGAAAGGTTTAGGAGGAGAACTGGTAAAGCTTTTGAGGAATAATTAGCTCTTAATAAATAATTACTTCTACGTAATCACCTGGTTTGATACCTAGCCTGTACCCTTCCTTAGGAGGTATAATTTTAATTAACCCATTATTAATGAATATGCTAATGCCCTTTACTAACTCACCATTAACAAATACCTTAATATCGCTTAATTCAGCTACTGCATACGAATTATTAAGGATGACTACGTTAGTAATTAAACCGGAATTATGTAGGGTCTTTACGAACTCATCGATTACCTCTTGCCTAGTCATTAAAAGCACATGACCATAATGAGGGATTCCGCCTTCAATGAAACCTACATACTGTTTCTTAAATGTAATGTAGAAGGGTGATAGCACGTTCTTGATCAATCCTAAAGGTTTTACTAATAAGCACCCATTATCCATTACTTCAGTAACGTAACCTTTAACAGAACCTAAGGTTCCAAGCACGTTAAAGGTGCGCTCACGTAATCGACATAACTCATTAATCTTGCTGATTAGGTAATTACCTAGCTTTAAACCTAATGAACCCCTAGCCTTAATGAATTCAGGTCTTGACCTAACCTCTATATGTACGTGATTCTCCGTCCACCAGCAGAATGTAGGGCTCTTGACGGGTACTCCGAGAACATCACCAACATCAACCTCATGACCTATACCCACATGCGGATCTAAATGAAGAACCCTGATATAATAACCATCTGATTTGAAACCTACTATGTACTCACCGAATAACTTCTTAAAGAAAACTAACTTACCACGAAATGGGCTTAGAACCACGTCTCCTTTAGGGTAAATATCTATAGCTGCTAATTCCCTATGAGAGTAGTAAGGGCTGTTAATGAATGAGAAGTAATAGTCTTCCCTTACCTTAATGCTTAAGGCACCAACCCTACATACCTCAATAAACAATAACAAGACCCTAGTAAGAAAAATAGGTTATGCTTTAAACGTGTTAGGGTGTTAAGTGTTTGGGCAGTATGGTCACGCCCTTACTGAGTATCTTCACCTCCGTGGCCTTCACTATAGGTATCTTAGTTAGCTCATCAAACCCTACTAACACGCCCTCCACATATATCTTCATGCCCGGCATTAACTTAACGTTAACTTCCGAGAAGTCTACCTTCCATAACCTCCATATAGCCGGTGGGCACTTATAACCAACAACCATTATACAGACAACTTTCTCAAAACTTAACACTAATGCCTCATCACCATCAACCTTAAGAACAACACCTTCAAAAGATACTACCTCACCAGGCTTAGGTAGTTCGGGTAATCCAGGTATCTCAGCTTTTAATTCACTAACTTTACTTATTATGTCTAGGAGCATTAAGTTACACTTCTCAAGTAACTCAGGTATCCATGCGTAAGGTCCCGATAACTTAACCTCCTTAACTATATTTATTGATTCATTAACTAGTTCCTCAGCCTTGCTAAGGTACTTACTAGCTATCTCAAAATCAGCGTTGGTTAAGCTAGCAATTCCTTCTTCTATAAGGTCAATAGCTTCTACGGATAGGCTAACAGCCTTTTTTAACGACATCCTGATTTCGTCAGGCATGATTACCGTATCTAAGGTCATGTTTATTTTTATCAGAACCCTAAGTACGCCATTTAAGGCTCCACGCATAAAGATATTCCCTAAGTCTGGCATGTGCTTCCTAATTAAGTGCTTGGCCTCACCTACATGCTTTATATTAATCAAACTTTGATTCACAAACCTCCTTACGTGCTCTCTAATCATCTCCCTATACTTATGCATTAACTTAAGCCCTAGCTTCTCCATATGCTTTATGTGTTCCTCAATAGATATTTGCCTTAGCGACCTACTCACGTTTATTACTAGCTTAATGGCTCCACTAACGTTACCTTTACTCAATAACTCCTTAGCCTTACTTAACTTAGACTCTAAGGCCTCAAGGACATCGGTCTTATTCACTTTACTCTTTAAGCCCTCAATAACACCCTCTAAAACAGATACTAGCTTCACGACGCCTATAGGACTCGGGATAGTCACGTTGAGCTGTACCTTAGCCTCATGTCCAGCAGTCCTTAACGCCTCCATAGCCAGTACCCTAGCCTTAACTAAATCACCCTCATCAAGAGCTGACTTAGCTTCATTGAGATACTCTAAAGCTACTGTAACATTAACCCCCCTAGATGCTAAGGTATTAACTATGTACTCAACAGTATTTATGAAGTTCTTTACGGCATCCTCACCCCATCCAGCATTAAACATAGCTGAAGATATAGCACCCCCTAAAACCACGACCAATAGAAGTATGCCTAAGGCCCTACCTAACACGCTTACCACCAATAAAGATCTCTTCATGAATTAGTTAAGTAAATAACTCCGGGAACTCACGAGACACTCAAGAGACAGGGTAGGCCAAATGTAAAAGTATTTGACGGTGCTTAACCCATGAAAGAACTCTCTAACTTATACTCGGTTATCGTTGATAAAGCCCTTAAAAATTCGTTACCTAAGTAATCACATAAGTCCTTACTCTTACAGTTAAGTTTCTCTTGAAGACATACCGCATTGCCCTTTACGCTCATGATTATCTTTATATTTACATAACCTATTTCCATGATCGTGCTTAGGTCCTCGTTTAGGTAGTCATCAGCCATATTACTTAGTTCTATAATTAGTGATGTCCCACTAATGTACTTCTTAATTATTGTTGGCATTTTAAGTAGTTCATAAGGTTTTCTTGGGTGAGGTAATTCAATAAGGCACCTAGCTAAACTCTCATCAAGTAATTCAAATTCATGGATAAAGGATATAAATCTAATTATGCTTTCAAGTGATATAGACCTATATATATTTAGCAATCTTGAGTGCTCGCTAGTATCTGGGCGGAGATTAGCTAGACTCAAAGCACCCACACTACTGATTGTTATGGATAGGGATATTTTAGAGTAGGGTGTCGTAGCATGGTAATTGTTAAGGACTAGTTTATTTAATTTTTACTTATGAATCCACCTAAAGATTTCATTATGTTGAAGTATACCTTAACGCATTTCTCTAGATGCTTTATGGGTACGTTCTCGTTAGGTTTATGCGCTAATGACTCATCTCCTGGACCTATGCCTACCGTAGGTATATTTACTATGCCTGCCGAGTAAACACCGTCAGTACTGAATCTCCAGGTAATCACTTTAGCCTCCTTAATAACTTCCAGCAACGCCTCCTTAACCTTAAGTACGTATCCCTTAAGCTCTGTAAGCCATGCAGGAAAGTAATGGTGTGCTAGTAACTTATACCCTGTCCACGTGGTTAACTCCTCATCAATAATACCTACATGCGCCTCAATAGCTAAGCCTTTCTTCACTAATTGATCAGTTAAACATCTAATTTCACTAACAATGGAGTCCTCATCCTCACCTAAAATGAATCTTCTATCAATAACCAACCTACACTTATCAGGAATCATTGGTGGAGTCTTAGGGCTACACTCAATTACTGTTGGGGCTATAGTGCTCTTACCTAATAACTCATGCTTAGGTAGTTTCTTACTTAATTCAACGACCTTACCCACTAACCAAGCGGTAGCTACTAGGGCATTGATGCCTTCTGAAGGCATTGACGCATGGGACGACCTGCCTAATAACTTAACCTCAACAACAGCACGACCTCTTTGCCCAATACTTAAATTCAAGTTTGTTGCTTCACCTAGTATGACGAGGTTAGGACGGGTCTTGAGGGTCTCCTCTATGGCATACTTAAAAGCTATACCTTCAGCTATCTCTTCATGCGGTACGAAAATGTAATATGTTGTTGGTAAGTCCTTTAACTTACTTACATAGCTTACTGACGCTATCATAGATGCTATAGCGCCCTTCATATCTACAGTGCCTCTACCGACGATTACTCCCTCAATAATCTTAGCCTCATAGGGTGGGTATTTCCATAGGTTTAAGTTGCCTGGTGGTACGTGATCCATATGCCCCTCGAAAACTACTGTGAAGTCATCACGCCCTCTCAACACGCCTATGACGTTACCTACATCATCTATGAATACTTCATCAATACCTTCAGCACTTAAGAACTCCTTAATTAGCTTAGCTACATCTCCCTCACTACCTGATAAGCTCGGAGTCTTAACTAACTCCATACAGTAATTAACAACCTTAGGGTAATTACTCATGAATACCTCCTAAGTAAGGACTGGGGGGAGAAAATATTATGTCTTAGGTTGCTCTCTACTTTCTTCTTCCTTGCTTAACGAGACCTTATATACTTCCTTAAGAACCTTCTCAAATTCTTCGGGCTTAGGCTCTATTGTTGGTGCATCACCGCTAACCTTCTTAACTATGTCGGGGTCCTTAAGTCCATGGCCGGTTATTAGAACTACAATTATATCGTCCTTACCCACCTTACCCTCCCTTACAGCCTTAATTAATCCGGCTAACCCTGTAGCGCCTGATGGCTCAGCAAATATGCCTTCAGTCTTAGCGAGTAACTTCATAGCCTCCAATATCTCTTCGTCAGTAACGTCATCAGCATAGCCTGAAGTCTCCTTAAGCGCTTGTAAACCTCCATCACCATCCCATGGATACGGATCTGAAAGCCCTGAAGCTATTGTGTTAGGGTTCTCCCAAGGCCTAATGTTGTGGGGGTCTTGACCTTCCCTAAAAGCCCTTACGAAGGGAGCATTACCCGTAGACTGTATAGCTACTAACTTAGGTAACTCATTTATGAAGCCAACGTTCTTAAAGTCCTTAAATCCTTTCCAAACACCAGTGAGTAAGGCAGCGGCACCTACAGGTACGAACACATAGTGAGGTATTGACCAATTAAATTGCTCAATAATCTCGTAGGATATTGTTTTGGGTCCCTCAATCTGGTACGGGTTAAAGGGACCGAAGCTGGGTGCTGGGTAGAAGCCATATTTCTCAACAACTATCCTCAACATCTTTACTGTCGGGTCTTCACGCCCTAACCCCTTAACCCTAAATACCTTAGCCCCATAGAATAGTAACTGAGCCACCTTACCATAACCAGCCATTTCAAGGACGAAGGCGTAAGTCTCAAGACCTGCTTTAGCACTATAGGCTGCTAAAGCCGCTGCTGCATTACCGCTTGATGCTGTTGCCGTTATCTTATACCCGAACTCAACAGCCATACTAACAGCTACTGACATAGCCCTATCCTTAAATGACCCCGTAGGGTTCCTGGTCTCGTCCTTTAGGTACAGGTTCTTAAGACCTAATACCTCACCTAGCCTACGCGCCTTAATTAGTGGGGTACCGCCCTCACCTAACGAAACAACGCTCTTCCATGAAGAGACAGGTAAGAACTCGAAATACCTCCACATGTAGAAGGGTCTCATCCTTAGCGTGTCCTTAGAAACAGCATTCTTAATTGCTTCATAATCGTAAAATATATCTAGCCTACCTAAATCACCCTTAGCACACATTATAGGCTTATCCTTGAGGTAATACCTAGCTCCGCATCTAGAACACTTAAGGTACTTAACAAATGGCATGGAACTATCCCTAGGTATTAATTTAGTAAAAAACACATAAGTAGTTTTAGGTTTGGAGTGACTAAAGGACTTAAGGCCTCTTCTTAAGTAACGACTTCCTAACACCAAATAACCTAGTACTGAAGTACCTAGCTGCATAGTCAGGCAGCACTGTAACTACCTTAGCACCTTCAGGTAGGTTATACCTCCTAGCTACTTTAATAGCGGCAGCCACGTTGGCTCCCGAAGAGATACCTACGGCTAGACCCTCATATCTGGCTAATTTCCTAGCCATCTCTATAGCTTCATCACTGCTTACGAGTACGTAATCATCGATTAAGTGCCTATACCTCCTTATGATGTTAGGTACGAAACCATCACCTATACCCTCAATCTCATGCCTACCCCACCTACCCTCAAATATGGTTGGGCATTCAGCAGGCTCCATACCGACTATGATAGTACTTGGGTTATGCTCCTTAAGCCTCTTAGCAACTCCTATTAACGTACCACCAGTCCCTATACCAGCTATGAAAGCGTCGACCTTACCTAACTGCTCAATAATCTCCCTACCTGTGGTTTCGTAGTGAGCTTGAACGTTAGCCTCATCATCCCACTGATCTAGTAAGACATACTTATCTGGGTTCCTCTTAACTAACTCACGTGCATACTCAAGGGACTTACCCACCTCAGACTCTCCACCTGGGGTTGTTATGAAATCAGCACCGTAGAGCTTCATTAAGTTAAACCTCTCCTCACTCATTTCTTCAGGGATGACTATCAGTACTTTATAACCTAAGAAAGCACCTATGGCTGCAAAAGCTATTCCTGTATTCCCTGTGGTTGCTACCACAATCGTCATACCAGGCTTTAACCTACCCTCCTTCTCTGCTTTTCTAACCATGTATAAAGCCATCCTATCCTTAACAGACCCTGTTAAGTTCATGAACTCTGCCTTAGCCCATATTTCAGCCTTAATGTCCTCCGGTACGACCTTACTTAACCTAACTATCGGTGTAGACCCTATCAGGTCTAAGGGTGTTTTAGCGACCTTCATGGTTGCTGCCCAAGAAGTCTAGGTTAGGAGGGATATAAGCCTAAAGATACTTAATCTTTTTTATCATACTTAACTGAGTTAAAGCTATTTAAGAATGATTAATTGATGTGCTTATGTAAAAATAACTTAGTTAATTATTACTTGGGAATTAATTCATTTGAAGTGCATTGCCCTAGTCGGACATACGGTGGTACATAAACCGCAACCATAGCATGCTTCGGGATTTACTGTAGCTACTCTCTTACCGTTCTTCTCTATGAGATGTGCTGCGTCATAATTGCACACTTGCTCACAGAGTCCACACGCAATACACTTATCCTCATCAACTACTGGTGGTCTAACCTCAAACCATCCTGGCTGTTCTGTTAGGTACTTAAGCGCCATACCCCTAATATCCTCAATAGATGAGTAGCCATGGTCTTTCAACCACTTAGCTACACCTTCAGCTAATCTCTTAAATACCTGCGGCCCCTCAACAATAACTGCAGTACATACCTGGACTGCTGAAGCACCAGCCATTATGTACTCAATAACGTCCTCAGGCTGAGATACACCTCCAACACCTATTATCGGTAGCTTAGTTACCTTAGCTATTTCAGCAACTATAGCGATACCTAAAGGCTTTAGCGCAGGGCCTGAGAGCCATCCATGACCGTAAGGTCCACCCATGATGGGCTTACCAGTCTCTATATCGATATGTAGTGTAGGTCCTAAGGTATTGATAGCTACTATACCATCAACACCTACCTTCTCAAGCTCCTTAACGAGCTCCTTTAGTCCGTAGATGTGTGGGCTTAACTTAGGGAATATAGGTACGTTAACAGCCTCCCTTAAAGCCTTAGCAGACTCAATGACGGGTCTATAGTCGAAGCCTAGGTAGTGGGTAGAGAACTCTATTGCGTGAGCACCTGCCTTAACGGCTTTAGGACCTAACTCTCTTAACTCATGGGCTTTATACCCTATACTAGCTATTAGTGGTATACCGTACTTATCAGCTACTTTCCTAGCATAGGGTAATTCTTTATTTAACCACTGCTCTGGAGGTAAGTCACTCCATAACTCAGCATTTAAGAATGCGTAGAACGCTCCGCGAATGTAGGATATCTTAGTAACTAACTTACCTTCCTTATACGTAGGTATTACGACACCTATGACACCCCTATTAACAACACCCATGTGGGGTCTTGGAACCTTAGCTGCGGTAACACTGAAGGTCTTAGCTACTAGACCACCAGCACCCCCTTCAGCAAGTTTCTCCATAGCCTTACCATCCCTAGATATAGGGCATGCCGCATTGAGTATGGGGTTCTTAAACCTTAAACCAGCAATCTCAACACTTAAATCAACACCCATACAATCACCTACGAAAATACTTCATGTTAAATAATAGTTATGGAAAAGCTAAATACCTTTCGATGATGAATGAATAACTAATCGTTAAGTTACGTGATTATGGTTAAGGGGGGTAGGTAAAAATGTTTTGTGTTTAAAGCCTTAAGTATTCAACTTGATATTCTTTCTTCGTTATCATTCTATCCCATAATTTCTCGGCTACTTTATGTACGTACTCCATAGCCTTCTCGAAATCAACTGTTAGTACTTTCCTCTCCTTAACAATTATCTTACCGTTAACTATCACTGCCCAGACATCCCTACCGTTGAACGTATTGACTAAGTGACCATATACTGTATTCTCATTAACAGGTGTTGGTGTGTATTCAGGCTTTATTATGACCACATCAGCCTTCTTACCAGGCTCTAAAGACCCTACTTCGTCCTCAACACCTAGTAGTTTAGCTGCGTCAACCGTGGCCATCTCAATAACTTTAAGTGGTGGCATAACACGTGGGTCCCTTAAGTTGACCTTATGGAGTAGATAGGCAGCCCTCATGTTTTCAAATACGTCGAAGATATAGCCGTCATTACCTAAACCAACAGTTATCCCTAATTCAATCATGTAAGGTATCTTAGGCACGCCTACGGCGTTTAACATATTACTCATTGGATTATGAGCTACCTTAGCATCGTACTCCTTAATTAGCTTAATCTCATCATCGATTAAGTGAACTGCATGAACAACTATTAAGTCGGGACCTAGGAGACCTACATCCCTAAACCTCTCTATAGGTCTCTTACCATACCTCTCAATATTATGGTAAACATCTATAAGACCCTCAGCTGTGTGAATAGTTATTCTGGCCTTATATTTATTAGCTAGCTCTCTAGTTTTCCTCATTAACTCATCGCTAACGGTGAATGACGCGTGAAGTGAGAATACCCCCTTAACCAAGGCGTTAGGGTCTGCGTTGTGTTTAGCTATGAATCTCTCATTCTCCTTTAACCCTCTAAGACCCTCCTCCCTGCTATGTCTCTCAGTAGCCTCGAAAGCTATGAAACCCCTAATACCTACCTCTCTAACGGCCTTAGCTATATGGTCAAGAACTCCCTCAATGGCGTTAGGTCCTGAGAAAGTGTCCTTAAATAGCGTGGTTCCTGTCCTAGCGAATTCTAAGGAGGCTATTAAGGCACTGGCGTAAGCATCCTCATAATTCATAGCTTCATCCATAGGCCACCAAATCCTCTGTAGGTTCTGCTGGAAGTCTGTTGGTGGATCAATAACGGCGAACCACGTTGACGCTCTAAGTAATGCACCATAGAGATGTGTATGAGCGCATATAAAGCCTGGAGTAACTACACAACCCCTAGCATCAATGACTTCCTCAGCAGAGTACTTACCTCCAGGATCACCTTTACCAACATCAACTATTTTATTATCATCGATAGCTACGTAACCTTCACTAAGAACCCTACGTTTAGAATCCATAGTCACAACTAAACCATTCTTTATTAACAATGAAACCTTCTCAGACACAGAAACACACCTTCAATCAATAATAACTGATTAAATGTTAATAAAGATTTAAGTAAAGAGTCATAATTAACTAATTGATATTTAAGGCCTTAGAAAAATGAGAGTGTTTAATGATGTTTTATGTGAATTACTGTTAATCTGGTATTATTCTTGTACCTGTCTTACCTAGTATTGCCTCATAACCTTGGAATAGGTGGGCTATTATTGCTTGCTTACCTCCGTGTCTTATGAACCTTATGGCTGCCAATACCTTCGGACCCATGCTTCCTGGCTTGAAGTGCCCTTCCTTATAGTACTTCTCCGCTTCAGAGACAGTCATTACATCTATAGGCTTAGCCTGCGGCGTTCCATAGTTTAAGTATACCTTATCAACGTCCGTTAATATCATGAAGGTACCCACACCTAATGCTGATGCTAATCTCTCACCAGCTAGATCCTTGTCAATCACTGCCTCAACGCCCTTTAACTCATCATCCTCATAGATTACTGGTATACCCCCACCACCTGATGCCACTACTATGAAGCCTGCATCAACTAATGCCTTAACGGCCTCCTTTTCTATGTTGTCCTTAGGATCAGGTGATGGTACTACCCTCCTCCAACCACCTCTTGGATCAGGCTTAACTACCCAACCTTTCTCAGCCGCTAACTTCTTGGCTGTTTCCTCATCGTACCATGGGCCTATGTACTTTGTTGGGTTCTGGAATGCTGGGTCATTTTTATCAACTAATACTTGGTTTACTACAGCTACCACACCCTTAATCTCCTTACCTAGTAGTCCTTCCTTAGCTAGTTCGTTCCTTAATGACTGCATTATCAGGTAACCTAACCATCCTTGGGTCATAGCGCCAGCTATGTCTAGGGACATAGGTGGTGCTTTATGCTTACCAGCCTCCATCCACTCAGATATCACACCTACTTGGGGGCCGTTACCGTGGGTTAACACTACCTTATAGCCCTCCTTAATTATCTTAACTATAGCCTTAGCAGCCCTATACGCGTTCTTCCAGTAGTTCTCTGGTGTTCCCTTCTCACCTTTAGTTTGGAACGCGTTACCCCCTAGAGCGATTAGGATGTATTTATCGTCTCTCATAATAGACCACCAAAAAGTAAGGTGTTACTCTCGATCACCCATTACCATAGCCATAACCGCCTTCTGTACGTGGAGTCTATTTTCAGCCTGCTCGAAGTATAGTGACTTCTCGTAGCTGTCTAGTACCTCATCGGTTACTTCTTGACCTCTGTCAGCAGGTCCACAATGCATATAGTACGGCTTACCTGACTCCTCAAGTAGGTCCATAGTAACTATCCAGTTCTTGAACTTACTCTGATATGCTTTAGCGCCCTCCTTATCAACTACATTATTGTATGGTGGGAAGAACCCTCTTGGACTCCACGCCTTCGGATATACGAAGTCGGCACCCTCAAAGGCTTCCTTCATGTCATGGACTATCGTGAAGCTACCTCCATACCTATCCGCATTCTCCTTAGCCATCTTTATAACCTCATCCTGAAGCTCAAAGCCTGGTGGATGCGCTAACACTACGTCAGCGCCGAACATTGTAGCGATTAGGATCTCGCTCTGAGGTACCGCTAAGGGCTTAAGACCACCTGAGTATGCATATGATACTACGAATTTCTTACCTTTAAGGTTAGGTACGACCTCTAAAGCCGCTAAGATATCTGCTAGAGCTTGGAATGGGTGGTATAGGTCGTCCTCCATGTTGAGTACCGGTATTGAGGACCACTTAGCGAACTCCTTAATAACTCTATGTCCCCTGCCAATAATCCACTTAGCAGCATCCCCGTAGATTCTGATCGCTATGGCGTCACCATACCTACTCAATACCCTAGCAACATCACTGATAGCTTCAGTCTGGTATGGGATCATGTCCTCAGGTAGCGTTGGGGTATA
Organism: uncultured Desulfurococcales archaeon; assembly: GCA_964519505.1. GTDB lineage: Archaea > Thermoproteota > Thermoprotei_A > Sulfolobales > CAZFJX01 > CAZFJX01. The sequence continues at coordinate 33,294 of CAZFJX010000004.1, read as the reverse complement.
AACGTCCTGTGGGCTAATGAAGTGTGCGTGACCACCCAACTGGAAGATCCCTGCCTCAAAGCTATTTCTAGTCCTAAGTGACCTATTGTAGAATATCATGAATAATGTCTTACCGACTAAGTAAGGCGTAGGCTCCCTCTTTCTAAACTTCTGCTTTAAGTCCTTAGCGGCCTCAAGAATCTTTTCTATCTCCTCACGCGTAAAGTCCTGTGTGTTTAGGAAGTGCTTACCCTTCATGCAACCAACATACCAGGGCTTACTCAAATAACTCACCTTATGACTTTTTATCTTATTTACGTATAAAAATAATGGAGGATACTTAAAAGCTTTTCTTACTTAATGCTTTAATACTCTAAATAGTTTAAAAAAGCCATGATTTAAGTATTGGTTAACCCCTTAATCATTTTGCAAGGAAATTTTTACTTAACTCCGTAAAGTGTTAATGCTAATACTGCCGCCTTAGTCCATAAACCATTCTCAGCCTGCTCATAAATTACTGATCTGGGACTGTCGATTACCTCATTATCAGCCTCGAAGCCCCTAAATATTGGTAGTACGTGCATCAATACACCGCTCTTATTCATTAAGTCCATCAGCTCCTTAGTTAGCTTCCAGTCCTTGTACTTATCATGTATCCTCCTCTCTTCTTCACCGAACTTACTGAGACCTAACTCAACTAGCTTAGGTGACGCCCAGTTCCTCGGGAACACTGCGTGAGCACCCTCTAAAGCCTCCTTAAGATTATCCGTGAATTCTAAGGAGCCACCGGACTCCTTAGCGTTCTTCTTGGCCATCTCCATAAGCTTAGGGTCTAGGTCGAAGCCTGGAGGTCTAGCAACAACTACATCAACACCGAACCTAGTGAATAGGATTATGTCCTCCTGAATACTGCACCAACCCCTAATTTCTGGGGCGTAAGCCCACATAACTACGTACTTCTTGCCTCTAATATTACCGTGGATCTCCTCGAAAGTCATTAGGTCAGCTAAACCTTGTGTTGGGTGAAATCTATCGTCGGCCATGTTAATTACTGGTACCTTAGCTGCCTTAGCGAATTCCTGGATGACTGCGTGACCCCTACCGTATACATAGTCTATGGCCTTATCAAGTATTCTAACGCCTATGCCGTGGCCATACCTCTCATACATTACCGCGACGTCCTTAGCTGCCTCACCACCTATGATCCTAGTCATTCTAGCCTCAATGTATTGTGCATGGCCCCCAAGCATTGTCATAGCAGCCTCGAAGGCCGCCCTAGTCCTTGTGGATGGCGCATAGAATAACATGAAGAATGTTTTCCTCTCAAGTACCTTAGGTATGTACTCAATACCGAAGTAATGGTACATCTTCTTTAACTCCTTAGCTAACTCTATAGCGATCCTTATCTCATCAACACTCCAATCAAGTGTTGAGATAAGATCCTTACCCGATAATTCAGTAACTAAGTGCTTCATAACACACACCTATAACATTTAAACAATGGAGGGGAATCCTAATAGGGTTTACTAACTAAAGTTAGGAACAACCCATTTAATTTAACTGAATAACTTTCTTACCCTTCTCTTGAGGCACTATCTTTAACTTAGCGTCAGGGAATTCAGTCCTTAATTCCTTTCCCTTAAAGAGCCTATCTAGGAAAATTGCTAACGCAGCAACCTCCGAATGTGGTTGGTGACCTATAGCTACGTTGTAGTCAGCTAACTCATACACATCCCTAGGTACCTTCTCAGCACCAACAACTACAAGAACATCCTTACCCTCACCTCTTATCTTATCAATAACTTCATCAACGTGTATGCCGTACATGGTTAGGTGGACAACTATACCTCCCATCCTCTTCCACTCCTTAATGTACTCCCTATACTTAACACCCATCTCTATAACGAACCCCCTACCACCCCACCTCTCAATAACCTTAAGTAAACTCTCCCTAACCTTCTCATCAACTACGTCAGCTAGTATAAGTCCTGAAGCACCAAAAGCCCTGGCAACCAACCCCACATGAGTAGTTACTCTCTTATCCCTTTCAGGTCTATGACCAAGCCTAAGTACGTAAACCTTAATACTTAACCACCTACCCCCACTAAGGTAAGGAATCATAGGGTAGTAAAAAGGAGTTGCTTTTAGGTACGTAGTATCACTCGATAACCCACTTAGTATCGGGTTCTAGGCATAGACCTGCCCTCTCAAATAATGACCTAGAAGCTTTCTCAGCCTTCCTAAGTACCTCCTCTTCATCAATAGTTAGTACCTTTCTATCGAGCATTATTAACTTACCATCGATTATTACGTCACTCACGTCATGTCCTGAAGCAGCGAATACTATGTGGGCTACGGGGTTGTTTAGTGGTTGAAGGTGTGGTTGCCAGTAGTTGATGGTTATTATGTCGGCCCTCTTACCTACTTCTAAAGACCCTACTAAGTGGTCTATACCTAACGCCTTAGCACCCCTAATAGTCGCCATCTCAATAACTTCTTCAGCACTTAATGCCTTAGGGTCTAACTTAATTACTGGCTGTAATAAAGCCGCTATCTTCATCTCCCTAACCATATCGTAAGTATTGTTTGATGGCCCACCATCAGTACCTAAGGTAACGTTAACGCCGGCCTTAAGCATATCAGCGACTCTAGCAGCACCTGAACCTAGCTTCATATTTGATGATGGATTATGACTTACGTGGGTACCTGTCTTGGCTAGTAACTTTATCTCTTCATCAGTAACCCAAACGACATGGACTAACACAACGTTAGACCCTGTAATCCCTACCCAATGAGCGAATTCTACTGGTCTCTTATTGAACATCTTAGTGGTGTACTCTACATCCTCTCTGACCTCGGCTAAATGCATCGTTATACCTGTCCTCAACTCCTTAGCTGCCTCGGCTATCTTCCTATAAAGTTCGACAGTAACCGCACCAGGCGTTCTTGGTCCAAACCATATCCATAACCTACCCTCCTTACCGTGATACTTCTTGTAAAGCCTTACAGTATCGTTGAAGCTTTCATCACCGGACTCTATGAGTCCCTCATGAATTATGTTCTCCTCTAGTGCATACCCAGGTATGTCCATGACGTGCCTAGCTAAGGCAGCCCTCATACCTATCCTTAACACAGCCTCAGCGATGTTGTCGGGACCGTACCTACCCACTAAGCCAGTCTCTAAGAAGGTAGTTACTCCTGACTTAATCATTTCAAGCATGGCTAGCTCAGAACTAACTAATGCTTCCTCAGGCTTGTAGTTACCTTGTAAGGGCCATATACGGTCCCTTAACCATGAAATTAGTGAAAGGTACTCAGCACAGCTCCTTAGGAGTGCTTGCATCATATGGACGTGAGTGTTTATGAGTCCTGGCATGATGATTTTTCTGGAGGCATCTATGACTACCTTACTGTGGTACCTGTAGTCCTTATCAAGAATATCTCTCTTACCTACAGCAACTATCTCCCCGTCCTCAATAGCTATAGCGCCTTCCTTAATGATTTTTCTTTGAGAATTCAATGTTAAAACCCAACCACCCCTAATATATATGTCGCACACTCCATAACACCCTATGAAGTTTTTTACGTTAAATATTTAAATTTCAGATTTATTAGTTTAAAATAAGATGTCTAAGCCAAGCAACCACAACAAGGTGTTCTAGGAGTGTCTCATAAGATTCAAGAACTTGGTTGGGGTGATTTAGCAACACTTATTTTAGCTGCTCAAGGGAGGATTAAGCCCGATATAATTATTAAGAACGTTAATTGGGTTAACGTTGTTACTGGTGAAGTTATTGGGAACTCAGCCATAGTTGTTATGGGGAAGTACATAGTTAGGGTCGGTAATATTAGGGACCTATCTAGGTATGTATCTGAGAAGACCTTCATAATTGACGGTAAGGGATATTACGCGGTCCCTGGCTTTATAGATGCCCACGTACATATAGAGTCAAGTATGTTGACAGTAACTGAATTTAGTAAGCTAGCACTTATGCATGGAACTACATCAGTTGTTGCTGATCCCCACGAAATAGCTAATGTCTTAGGTTATGAGGGGATTAAGCTATTTATTGAGGAGGCTAAGTATGTTCCTCTTCGCGTGTTTTTTGAGGTCCCATCCTGTGTTCCAGCTACAGACCCATCATTAAATCTAGAAACCCCAGGCCATGTTCTTAACCATGAAGTAGTTAGCAAGCTTCTTGAAGAGCCTTCGATCATAGGCTTAGGGGAGGTCATGGACTTTATTTCTGTACTTAATGCCAGTGAAGACATACTTAGGAAGATCGTGGCGTCAAGGATAATCGGTAAGGTGATCGACGGGCACGCACCATTATTAAATGATGAGCAACTAGACGCCTATATATTAGCCGGCATTTCATCATGCCATGAGAGTGTGTTTGAAGAGGAGGGACTTAGGAAGTTAAGGAAGGGTATGTATCTAATGGTTAGGGAGGGTAGTGCTTGGAAGGATTTGAAGGAGGTTATTAAGGTAGTTACCAAGAGGGATGTAGATACTAGGAGGGTCTTACTGATCAGTGATGATACTGAAGTTAGGGACCTTATTGAGAGGGGCTACATGGACTACATAGTTAGGTCAGCTATTGAGGAGGGGGTCGACCCCATTAAGGCTATACAAATGGTAACCATAAACGCTGCAGAACACTTAAGACTCGATGATAGGCTAGGCATTATAGCTCCTGGAAGGTTAGCTGATATAGTATTATTAAGGGATATGAAATCAGTAAGCGTTAGTCACGTATTTGTTGATGGTAAGTTAATAGTTAAGGATGGTAAGTACGTCCATAAGGCTGAAAGCAAGTTCAAATATCCGAGGAAGGCTTACGAGACTGTAAAGTTTAAACCCATAGAGAAAGTCGAGGACTTACTGATTAAGGCTGAAGGTTCTAAAGCCGTTGTTAACATTATTGAGGTAATTCCGGGGAAAGCATTAACTAAGTGGGGTAGGGATACAGTACCTATAGTTAACGGTTACTTATCTAGTGACTTAAGTAAGGACATAGTACACATATGCGTTATTGAGAGGCATCATCATACAGGTAATATTGGTAAAGGATTCGTTAAGGGGTTTAAGATTAAGGAAGGGGCTATAGCGCAAACAATAGCTCATGACACACATAACTTAATAGTCATGGGTACAGACCCTCATGACATGCTTAAGGCAATTAATGAAATAAAGAGGTCAGGTGGCGGTATCGTAGTTGTTTCTAAAGGTAGGGTAATTGGTAAGGTGGTCCTACCTATAGCTGGCTTAATGAGTGATAAAAAAGCCGAGCGTGTCTATGAAGAGGTTAAGGATATTGAGAAGGCGTTTAAGACTGTAGGTATAGACTTCAGTAACTCATTCCTTACATTAGGACTCATAGCGTTACCAGTAATCCCTGAATTAAGAATTACTGATAAGGGGCTTGTAGACGTTATGAATGCTAAGTTAGTAGACACAGTTATTGAGGTAATACCTTAAGACGTAATTAATTTAATAATACGTCCATAGTGGGTTTCTGAACAATTAAGATATAATTCTTATCTGCTAAGTCAGTTATGGTGAGGTTATTGTATGTAATTAAGAATGCTAAGTTATTTATTGGTGGTGAATTTATTGAAGGCTCTATAGTTATTGAGGGAAGGATTATTAAGGCGTTAACTAAGGATGAGATTAAGTACGTAGGTAAAGCTGATAAAGTCTTCGACGCTAAAGGATTACCATTAATACCTGGAGGTATAGATATTCATGCACATATATATGACCCTGACTACATCCATCATGAAGACTTCATTACAGGAACAACGGCAGCAGCTTTCGGAGGTATAACTACTGTTTTCGATATGCCTTTAAGGATGTATGTTGATGATCCAAGTAAGTTTGATATTAAGCTTAAGGAGGGATTAAGGAATTCACTGGTTAACTTTGGTATCCATGCAGGTATGATGAATGAGAAGAACTGGTTTAATATCGAGAAACTCGCTTATAAGGGGGTTATAGGATTTAAGATATTTACGTGTAAGCCCTTCAAATCAAGTGATGAAGGTATTATAAGGATTATGGAGGAGTTAAAGAGGTTTAATAGGGTTGCTTTCGTCCATGCCGAGGATGATCTACTGATTGACTTAGGTTTAGAAGCTGTTAAGGGTAGGTCTGATCCTTTAGCCCATCATGAGGCTAGGTCAGATGTCGCTGAGGCAGTAGCTATTAATAGAGTAATCATGTTCGGTAAGAATGTGGGTGTTCATGTACATATAGCTCACGTATCGTCTGGTTTAGGGGCTGAGATGATTAGGGTTGCTAAGTCCCTTAAGATTAACGTGACTGCAGAGACGTGCCCTCAATACCTTTACTTCAGTAGAGATGATGTTGTTAGATTCGGTAATTACTTAAAAATAACACCGTCACTAAAGAATAAGGATGATGTTAGGGCATTATGGGAGGCCGTTAAGGACGGTACAATAGATGCAATAGCCTCAGATCACGCACCAGCACCTAGAGAGGAGAAGGAGGTCGGTGTTTGGGAGGCTTGGGGAGGTATACCTGTTATTGAACTAATAATACCGTTTATGTATACATTCGGCGTTAAGAGGGGTTATATAGACTTTAAGAGATTTGTTGAGGTAATCTCAGCAGGGCCTGCTAAGTCCATGCACATATATCCGCAGAAAGGCTCAGAACGTCCTGGAAGTGATGCTGATTTAGTAGTTCTAGATGTCAATACTTGTAGGAAAGTAAAGGCTTCCGAACTTCATCATAAGGTTGATTGGTGCCCGTTTGAAGGTATTGAGATGTGTGGCTGGCCTCTTCACGTATTCGTTTGTGGTGAACCCATTGTTCTTGATAGAGAACTTGTCGGTAAGCCGGGCGTGGGTAAGTACGTAGGTATATTACCTTTTGAGAGCTAAACCTCAATTATTTTAAACCTAGGCGGTGCTATCCTCTGTGACTTACATTTAGGACACTTTGACGGTTTCCTAGGCCTATCTAAGTCTTTAAACACGTAACCACAGTTAAGGCAGTATGGTGGCTGCATAACCAACTGTAACCTACCTTCAGATAGCCTCCTGATGGTTTTAGCCGCATGTCTTAGATGGTCGTAAATGATGTCAGCCTCGCGTAAGTCTAGACCTAGATACGTAGCTATGTCCCTAACATCTAGAGGCTCCTTAGTACTGATTAATAACTCAATAATTCTCTCCCTAATTGTTCTTTCCTCCATAATCACTCCCTACGCATTATTATCGTTAAGTACACAACCACTAATAGAGTTATTATGAGGGCTATAAGTATGAGTATCTTCAGCCTACTCCATATATCCATGGGTTTTGGTGCTATTGTTGGTGTTGTCGTTGACGTAGTTATGCTTGTGGTCGTGGTCTTAGGTGGTTTAACCACATCAATACTGCTTATTAAGTCATATAATTGACTGAGCGTTAAGTTAGTAAAGCTAAGTGATTCATAATACTTATTATCATGCATTAACCTATAACCCTCTCTAGATCTAATTATTAAGTCAGTAACGTTAAATACCTCAACACCTAGCTTCTTAAAGAACCTAATTATATCATCCCTTAACGAATTCCATGAACTACTTAAGTTCTCACCTATGAACTTATGAATGACTATTTTATTAATTAATGATCCATTTCCACCCCCATAATTAAGCTCTACATCTATGATGTCAGCTAACCCTACCGATGCGCTTGCATTAATGGCTAGCGAGGTTTCACGCCCCGATATACCCGTAACACTACTTAAGTCCCTTAACAATAAGTTCACGTAATTAATGAAGTCTCTACCAACGAACTCCGTAATTACGTCATCACTTAGTATGTCCTTCTCAATGACTACCCTCTGCCTTAATGACTCATTAATATACTCAACACCAAGTGCTGGGTATTTAGTTATCTTCAATAAACACTCCTTCTTAAGTACTATACTATAATTGATGTATATATAGTCATCCACTTCACGAACCTCCCCTGATTTAAGCTCAGCACAGTAATCTAGATACTTAACGGTCTTTAAAACATCTGAAGCATTGAATAACTTACTTAACGTACCTACTAAGTAACCCTTACCTACGTAGCCTTCCTCCACATTAACATTAATACTCATGGTTAAGTTAATTAATACCTCACGACCTAACTTATACTTAATTAATGAAGTCTCCCTATAGACCCCGCTACTTAAGGATTTAGTTGTGTTTATTGAGAACTCCTGTATAGTTAGGTAAGCCTTACCTAAGGCTCTAAGGGCTTTAAACCTTAAATGACCCTCATTACTACTTAAGTTAAGTATTAACTTAATGTTTAATGACTTAAGGGTCGGTGGTGGCTCCCTAAATATTAATATGACCACAAACTCATCGTCCTGAAGTACAATAGATGTTTCCACTACTTCATTACTTACTGCTTGTGCTTGAGTAATGATTAACGCTAATACTACCAGCGATAATAGCGTTAAGGCAATCATTGACTTCTTTACTACGTACCTCAATATGTATGACCACATCTTAATAGCGTTTTAAGTATTAATTACTTTATGACCTTAAGATTGTTAAGTAAGACATTAGGACACTTACGTTTTTAAGTTTAGACCATAGTATTTTCCTAGGTGTAGTACTTGGTTAAGAAGAAGGGTAAGACAGCTAAGAAGGTACGTAGGGAGCGTAAAGAGATCGGTAAGTTAGTGAAGAAGCGTAAGTATAGAGGCATCTCATTAAGGCCTAGGAAGGAGTTAATAATTGCTGTACTTGTATGCGCGATTATCTTGACCGTGGCTTATGGGGCTATAATAACGTTAACTAAGATAACCCATGAGGTAAACCCATTAAGTAGGTTAGGGGAGATACACCTAGGTTCTAGGATTATCTTAACGTATAGAGTTAAGGGAACATTAATGATCAATGATACTTCGTACGGTATATATGACGCCCTATACGCCATTCTCGAATTTAAGAATATGACTACTGAAGTAAGATATAACATATCTAATTACGATGTAGAGACCGGCAGTAGAACGTACACGGCATTCAAATCAGACATAGTCAGCCTAAAGATAGAAATTAGGGCGTATACCTCTAATAGCCTCTTAGGTGATTACCTAATGACGTTAGGTTTCAGAGGGTATGACACGATAGGGAACTTCACGGATATACTGTTTAAGCTAGACCCAAAGAACTTATCTATAGTCAGTACTTCAAAGGATGTAATTAAATTAGGGAAGTTAGGTGAGTTAAAATGCCTTAAATACGTAATTAAGCCTAAGAGTAATGAAAGCGTAATCCTTACCGAATGGTTTGAGGAATCTACACTACTGCCAGTAAAACTAGAGATAGTAAGTGAAGGCACCCAACTTATTCTTGAGCTAGAAGATATTAGTAAATTGACTTCATAATGACTGAGCATACTCGATTTCCTTAAATACCTTAATAGCTAGTAAGAATAAGGCTAATCCATAACCGCAACACCCTATTAAGAATAGATCTATTTGCGGAACTAAGTGAAGTATTATGAAGAGTTGCGTAATTAATGATTTAGCAATATCTTGAGTTATTAATGAATTAATTAAGGGCTTAAATACCTTCATATCTATAAGTAACGCATACACAATAACCCCACCTACAATTAATAAGTTAAAGAACAGTAGTAACTTAAGTTCCTTAATTGTTAAGTGCTTTTTAAGTTCCTTAGCCACTGTTAGTGTTGTTATTAGTGAAAAGAATGCTAAAGCTGCTAATAACTCAATGACGCTCTCATTAATAATCCAGTAGACCTCTGTGTTTAAGTCCTTAGCTAATGACAGTTGAGCTATCTTACTCATTGAAAGTACTAAGGCCAGTATCACGGAAGTAAATGTTATTAAGTGAATGACCCCTAAATATATCTTCTTTTCAGTAAAACTATACACACATAGGATTAAGGACGCTAATAGAGCTATTATTAAGGATATATGTATATTGAGCACGAGCAGGAAAGCAAGGCAGCTTAGGAAGACGTATATGCGTATGAAGGTGTTCAAGCCACCCACCGGTATTCACTAAATAACATTGTGAGGTTCAGTATTTAGTAGTTAGCTTTAACTTAATAATGGACTAACTACGTTGTGTGGAGGGTGATTAATGAAGGTATTGCTAGTAAATCATGAGAGCTTAACCCACATGAGTGGCGCTGAGAAGTTCATCGTTAGGTTAGGTAGAGGTTTAAGACGTATGGGTGTTGATGTTGAGGTAGCTGCTCTACCATTGAATAGAGATCGCGGTAAGGAAGGAGTTGTTCGTGAGTTACTAGGTGACATACCATATAGTGAGTGTTGGGTATGTAGAGATGAGGATTACGACGTTGTTTACGTTAATTACGCCCCACTAATATGGAGGTTACAGTTATTGGGGATTAAAGCACCTAAGATAGCCGGTATCCATGGGGCAGTACTAATACCTCAGTACCAACATCCGGACTTACATAGGCTTGACTTCATAGATTTCATCAACTACCTAGGTTTTAAGCAGTACTTAGCGTACAAGACGTTTAAGTACTTTGGTGAATATGATATTAAGAGATTTAACGCTATACACATACCTAACCCTAATATAGAGCTTAAGTTAGGTGTACCTGAGTATAACATACCTAACTGGGTTGACGACTCATACTTTAAGAGTGAGGTCATTAAAGACGAGGAGTTCATAGTTCTCTATGTAGGTAGGTTAAGCTGGGAGAAAGGTATTGATGTAGTGAGGAAAGTAGTTAGGGTCATGGAAACTAAGAACCCTAACATAAAGTTCGCCATACCTGAGAAACTACCTTTCAAAAACGTAATTACCTATGACTTCCTTAGTGAGGAGGAGCTTATAGAGATGTACGGTAGGGCTTCAGTAGTAATATACCCATCAAGAACTGACGTATTTAGCTTAGTAATTATTGAGTCGTTAGCTACAGGAACACCTGTAGTGACTAGCGACATACCCACGCACCAAGGTCATCCCAAAGAATGCGTTAAGTATGCGGCTACAACTACTGAGTACATAAATCACATATTAGCGTTATATGAGTTAAGAACTAGTAATGAAGATAAATACTTGAAATTAACTGATTACTGCAGGAAGTACGCAATGATGAATTTTAACGAGGAGAAAGTGATTAATGAGTTCATAAGGATGTTTAAAGAGGTAAGTGCTAGTAGTAAGTAGCTATAGTTCTTATAACTTAGGTTAAGATAATTATGAGGGGTAAGGATATGACCATGGACATTAGAGCTACCGTGGTAGCTTTGGCAATAATCTTAGTAATTACGTCCTCACTTATTGCTTTAACACAAAGTACTACTAATTACGTAGTTAATTCCCTAATTATTGATGTGATATATGCTAACTACACTTTAGTAGAGCTTAATGCTTACATTAATGACGTATACGTTAAGATGCCTTTAATAGGTTACTTCATATCTGATGTTGTGTACTTAACGAATACGACCAATGTAACTTTAGTTATATTTAATATTGATGAAGGTGTTATTGAGGTATTAACTACGGATTACCCAATAATTGCTAATATAAAATACTTAGCCAGTAGTGAAGTCACTGAAGGACTTTATTACGTAATAAACATTACCTATCCTACAACGATAAGTAACTTAACAATCACTATGCCACTAGACCATGTGATACTGAATATCGAACCTGAACCTTATATGTTAGCTATTAGGAATAACAGTTATGTCATAACGTTTATGAATACCAAACAAGCCTTACTTGAATATACAGTACTCCCCTCAACAACAGAAGCCCCGGTAACCACAACTACTGCAGTATCACAAACAACTACATCAACAACTACACAGCCAACAGTAACAACCCTCACTACAACCACAACTACATCATTAACTACAAGAACAGAGACAACGATAACAACCACGCCAGAAACAGGTACAACGAAGTCAGAAACCTCAGTACCAACCAAGAAAACAACCACAACAAGCGAAGTAACAACCGTTCCCTCAGTAACGTCAACACCAACAACATATACTTACCCAAGTACCCCTAAAATAAAGACCCCTATACCTACTGAGGAAGGCGCTAAACCTATACTGACATACCTAATCTTGGCTTTAATAATTATATTCATATGTGTGTTGGTTCTGCTAAAGCTTAGGCGTTAAGTTACTATTCTCTAAATAGTTTATGTATTCATCCAATGCCCTCTTAATGAACTCACTAATATTATAGAACCCGTGTTCCATTACAGCTCTTTCAACCTCCTCATAAAGATCCTTAGGAACTTTAAATGTAACGACCTTAACAACGCGAACATCTATTTCGATAATGTTCTTCTCCATTAAAGGATTACTAAACGCCATAGGTAATACCCTATAATAATTCACAAACATAAATTTAAATTATAATTAAAGGTGGGTACGCATTACTTTATGTATCTGTACTGTATTGTGATTATTCATATGGAGTTAAGATTTAAGGTTATTTCTATTAGATGTGTTTAGGTGCTGTCATGATCCATAAGGAATTGAGGGTGCTTGTTGATTGCGTCATATATACGGTACTGGTGTTTGTGGCTACAATCATAATCCAGATACAGACCCCAGCTACTGGGGGCTACCTAAACTTAGGTGAGTCAATGATTTACGTTGCAGCCATACTCTCCCCACCACTAGTTGCTGGGATTGCTGGTGGTGTTGGTGCTTCGTTAGCTGACGTAGTTACTGGTTACTCTATATTCGCTCCAGGGACTTTAGTGATTAAGTTTATTGAGGGTCTAGTCGTTGGGTTATTATTCAGTAAGTTAAGTAAGCTAAGGAAGTTCTCGTTTATTGCTGGGCTTGCCTTAGCTACGGCACTCTCCTTAGTATCTATATACGTAGGTCTATTAGGTATAGAGATCACATTAGGTTATGGAGACTATATTATTAGCATATCGTTTCAGCCGGTAGTATGGGTTATTATAGCGTTCCTAATATTCCTCTTAATACTTGCCATATCCTGCATGGAGCGTGGGTTAAGGAACGTTAAGGTAATCTCCATGATCTGTGGAGGTAGTTTAATGGTTCTTGGCTATTTCCTCTATGAGTTCTTCATATCAAACCCACTAACCGGTAGGGAGCCTATAGCGGCATTAGCTGAGGTTCCTGGAAATATTTCTCAGATGGTTATGGGTATAATCATAGCCCTACCACTGGTGGAGTTTATTGAGAGGGCCTCAAGGAGGTAAGGTAGCTATAGAGGTTGATGACCTAACCGTATGTTTTAATGATGTATGCGTTTTGAAGAATGTTTCCTTCAGTATTAAGGAGGGCGAGACTGTATTAATAACTGGTCCCTCAGGTTCAGGTAAGACCACATTACTTAGGTCATTAATAGGCGTTATACCTCACCTAATGGAGGCTTACGTAGATGGTAAAGTAAGTATCTACGGGTATAGCCCTTTAAGTAAGCGGGACGTTAAGTCCTTAACTACGCTAGTTACGTATGTACCCCAAGAACCTTGGGACTCTATAGTGACCCCTTATGTATGGACTGAACTAGCTGTCTTAGGTGTTAAGTCACTTAATGAAGTACATGATTACTTAAAGGGTATGGGGCTAGGTGGGTATGAGCGTAGACTTACTTATACATTAAGCGCTGGTGAAGCACAAAGGTTGAACGCATTAACGGCCTTTGTGAGGGGTTCTAAGGTATTCCTATTTGATGAACCTATAAGCCACTTAGATATGAAAAATAAGATCCAGGTTATGGAGGCTATTAAGATAATTAAATCTAGGGGCGGTACATCAATTATCATAGATCACGACCTAGAGCTCTGGCTTGGGATTGTTGATAGGTGCTTTTACATAGACAATGGGGTCTTAAGTGAAACCCCATGCTCGGAATTACTCAGTAAATATGAGAGGCTCAAGAAGGACTTAAGCTGGGCGTTAAGTAAGTCCCTAACCCGTAACGTATCTAAGGATACGAAATTATGCGAGCTTATTAACATATATTTTAAGTACCTAGGCGATAACTACGTGATTAAAAACCTAAGCGTAAGTGTTTATGAAGGGGAGTTTTTAACATTAATAGGTCCTTCAGGGTCCGGTAAGACTACATTACTTAAGTTAATAGCCGGTCTATTAAGACCTACGAAAGGTAGGGTTAAATGCGGTTGTAAGCGCGTACTAATCCCTGAGAACCCCATCTTATTCTTTACTGAACCAACCGTTAGGGATGAGGTACTTAAGCCCAATGAGTCATTAGGGTATGAGCTCCTAAGAAAGTTTAACTTAGTCGGTAAGGAGGACTTAGGTATTATCTGGCTAAGTAGTGGTGAAAAGAGGAGGGCTGCTATAGCCTCAGCTATGGTTAGGGGTTATAAGCTCATACTCATAGATGAGCCTACAGTAGGTCTAGACTTAAGGAATAAGTATGAGGTCATTCGAGCTATTCATGAGATGGTTAGTGAGGGAGGATCTGTTGTTGTAGCTTCTCATGACCCTATGTTTAAGGAGTTCTCCATGAGGTACATAGAGTTAAGGTGAATGACATGTTATTTAAGCTGATAGTAGCCATATATAATTCGTTATTCCTTTGTGAGGATAAGTCGTACAAGCATGGTGGTGTACTGACCTATGCGTTATGGTTAATTACTTACGTATTATTGGTTGCGAAAATAGTACTGAATCAATCATTACTTCCCATAATAGAGCTAATAATTATTTCGCTAGTTACTGTTGGGCTTAAGGTCTTTACGTACTCCCTAATAATTTCGTTGATACCATCGGCTTGGTTATCTCTAACTTCATTACTATTCGTTAAGGAAGACCCGTTAATCAATTCATTAACTGTTTTCACTAAGACATTACTAATATCGCTATCCATAATCTTGTTCATTAATTTAATACACCCAGCTGAGATATCATACATTATGGGTAAACTCTGTAGGTTTTTAGGTATTAATTTCAAGGCACTTAAGCTATACCCCCTTCTGCTCCTTACGTTGACCCCATCCTTGGTTAGGGATGGCACTATGGCTTACGGCATATGTAGGTCTAAGGGTGAGAAAGTATGGAAGTCTCTAGCTGTATTGATACTTCATTCTAGGGAGAGATCTAGAGCAGTTACTGAGGGCTTATGGAGTAAGCTAAGTTCCATTAAGGGCATTCAATGGTTTAACTATGACCTAAAGTATGTAGCCTTATTTTCATGCTTAACGATAATTAACATTAGTTACTACCTTTACGTAATTAATTTATTGTTGTGATCATAGTTTTCTACTTGGTGATTATGTGAATAGCGATAAGGAAATTAGACATTACTGGATTTTGAGGGACTTCAGTAGGTGTAGCGGCTGTAGGTTATGTGAGGTTGTATGTTCCTTAAAGCATGAAGGTAAAATATGGCCTGAGGTATCAAGGATACGCGTGATGGAGTTATTCCCAGGGATTAATATACCGGTTCTTTGCGATCAGTGTAGTGATTATCCATGCATCAAGTCATGCCCTACCAATGCTTTAAGTGTTGATAATAAGACAGGAGCCGTGATAGTTGATGAGTCCAAATGCAATGGCTGTGGGGTATGCATTGAATCATGCCCTGCTAAAGCACTTAAACTACATCCTGCTAAGGGGAAGGTCATCGTATGCGACCTATGCGGTGGTAGCCCTAGATGTGTTGAGGTATGTAGCACATTAGGATTTAATGCCTTAAGACTAGTTACTAAGTATGCTGATATAGCTAAAGCATACGCTATAGACCCTATGAGAATTCATAAACTAGTGATGGAGAAACTTATGGGTGGTTAACATGTATGGTTACTGGAATAAATTTATTGATGTTGACCTAACAACAAGTAGGGTTAAGGTTGTTAGTTTCGATGAAGACATACTTAAGAAATTCATTGGTGGTAGGGGGTTAGGTGTTTGGGTTTTATGGAGGGAGTTAGGTAAGGTTTGGGAAGTTATAGATCCTTTAGGTCCGGAAAACCTACTATTAGTGCTTACAGGCCCTTTAACAGGCTTTTACCCCGGGGCTAAGGTATGTGTTACGGGTAAGAGCCCGCAAAGTAATGGCGTCGTTGGCTCCACACTTTCTACGGAGTTAGCTATTGAGTTAAGAACAGCCGGCTACGATGGTATAATTATACGTGGATCTGCTGATAAACCAACATACTTACTCATAGTTAATGACCGCGTAGAGTTAAGGGATGCTAAAGACATGTGGGGTCTAGGGAGTAGGGAAACTATTAACTACATAATGAATAAGATATATCCCGAGATACGTAAGGATTTAGGTCCTTGCAACGTACCTGGCTACATATATGTAGGCCCAGCGGGTGAGAGATTAGTCAGAACTGCCGCAGTCATGTCGAAACTAACTCACGCTGCGGGGTATGGTGGTTACGGTGCTGTCATGGGTTCTAAGAAACTCAAGGCAATTATCGTTAAGGGTACAGGACCTTTACCTGAAGTGGCTAATAAGGATGAACTAGTCATTAAGCTTAAGGAATTATGGAGAACTCTCAGTAGGCGTTCAGGACTTAAAGAGTGGGGTACTACGCCAGGCATATATAACGTCGGTTACGAAACCAGTTCAGAACCCATTAAGAACTGGAGAGAGGAATGGCATGACCGTAAAGAGTTAATGATTAGTAACTTTGAATGTGGTGTCTGGATTAAGAGGTTCTGGTCTGACTTTGGGTGCCCCACAGCGTGTATGAAGTTGAGTAAAGTGATCAAGGATGGTAAGGTATTCATTACTGATGGACCCGATTACGAGATGGGTGCTTACTTAGGAACTAACCTAGGCGTATTCGATGTTAAGGGACTAACGTACCTCTCAGCATTAGCTGATGAGTTAGGTCTTGACGGGATAAATACAGGTAATGTAATGGGGTTCGTAGCTGAGTTATTTGAGAAGGGTATCTTGAGTAAGGATGATTTAGGGTTCGAGTTAAGGTGGGGTGATGTTGATGCGTTCGCTAAGTTAATGGAGATGATCACGTTTAGGGAGGGTATCGGTGATTTATTAGCTGAGGGTACTTATAGGGCTGCATTAAAGTTATCTAAGGCCAAGGGTGTAGACGTAACTAAGTACGCAGTACATGTTAAGGGTATTGCTGTAGGGGCTCATGGAGTGAGAAGCGGTTCTGACTACCCCAGATCATTCTCTTATGCTACTTCCGTACAAGGCGGTGATCACACATCAATAGCCTCAATACCTATAGAAGAAGGTGAATTAAGGGACGTATTTTATGATTCAGCGATCGTATGTATGTTTAACTTCATAGACTTCAATAAACTCATAGAGTTCTACAACGTCGTTACTGGGGCGGGCTTAACCCCTGAGAGATGGTTTAAGGAGTTAGGGTTAAGGATCCTACACCTACAGAGGGCGTTACTGCTCATTAGCGGTCCGGACATCTATTGGGACCCACGTATACATGACGATAACCCAGAGAGATTCTATGAGCCTTTACCTACAGGCCCATGCTTGGGTAAGTCATTAAGTAGGGATGAGGTAAGGGAATGTGTAAGGAAGTACTATGAGCTCGTAGGTTACGACGAGTTTGGGATACCTAAGAGTGATGTGCTTAAGTCACTAGGTCTTGACGATGTTGATGAAAAACTAAACGACGTTAGGGCTAGAGTTAAGTCTAGCCAAGTAAATTAGAACAGCTTAGAAGTGTTTTAAGAGGTTCTAACCTTAGTCAATATATCTCTTAATTTATCAACTAGTCTCTCGTACTCCTTAACCCCTTTCTCGGTTATAGAGACCATAGTTCTAGGGCCTCTTAATGTAAAAACTTTCTTCAACTCTACATAGCCCCTCCCTTTAAGCCTCTTAAGGTTACTATCTAAGTCACCCCATGTGAACCTTAAAGCCCTTTGAAGTTCAGCCATAGTCTTAGGTCCGAATAGGTAGAGAAACGTGATTATTAAGAATCTCTTAGGATTCATTAAGTCTGGGTTTAACTCCTTAACGCCAGCTAAGCGGTCCTCACCAGCACTCATCATCGAACCTCATGCGAGGCTTCACATTATTTAAATAGTTCATTAGCTTTATATAGTGAGTAGGCACCAGCTATATAATACACGAGTAGAGTCATCCCTGAGGCGAAGCTCTCAACGAGTCCTACCCTACCTTCAGGTATGTGTATATATGATATATACAATATTAGTGGGTAGGAAGCCAGCATAAATATCCCTGAGATTAAGAAGGGCTTAGCTACCATGACTCCTTTCCGTATTAATGGCCTCTCACAGATAAAGTGAGATAGAAGGAAGGCCATACCTAAGCATAGAAACCATATTGTAGGCATGACATACCTAGGCAATAACCTCGGACCTATAGAGTACATTAGGGTGAAGGGCGCACCAAAGGTCACCATGAACCACCAGCCCTTTGCACTAGCCTCACGAGTGCCACGTGCTTTAAGGATTACAGTATACACTGCGAATACGGATATGATTATGCTAGTCACTATCGCCACCGCTATAGCTACGTTCTTAACTGTAACACCCATTCCGTAAGTGACACAATCGGCTATTAGTATGAGAGCTATAACCACCATACCGAAAGTGAAGAAAGTAAAGCCCGTGCCTAACGTACTTATATATATGTGCAACCTTCTAGCGAAGTCTGCTAACCTAGCCATGTCTTCAGTCACTGCAAGCACCAATACTTCATATCCCATGCTAGGTATTATATTATGCTTAACCTCTGAAACTCAGAGTGTAGTGTACCTCATTACTTAATTACTACTTAAACATACCTTTCACTGGGTAAGGTAGGTATTGGGGGTTAAGGACGTACTTAAGTATGTGTTAGCCTTAATATATTCGTTCATAGCCACATCGATCGTGGTCTCCATAGGGATTATTGTCATAGCTTTAGTGACTGTTGTTGGTGCCTTAATACTTCACTGGTTAGCAATTACTTATGGTTACATACCGTTCCTCATACTCATACTCACCATTACCTCATTAATTATGGCTCACGACCTACTTGCCAGTAATGACTTAAGTTACTTATCATTAGGAGGTCCTTTCCTAACTGTCCTTAAGGACTACGCAGTTATGACTAAGCACCTAGCTATGGAGATGGGTATAAGTGATTATGTAAACGTATATGTATCCCCGAGATATTTATTGGCGGCTTTCGTGTGTAGGTTATGTGGGTGCTTCTCCTACGGTATTGTGTTAGGTCCGTTAGTAGCCAAATTCCCGCTCGATGAAGCAAGAGCCATCATAGCCCATGAGTTAGCTCACATTAAGAATGGTGATGTGTGCTTATTATCCATAATTACCTTACCACATAGGGTCTCAGGTAAGTTACTAAACATGCTTAAGTCAGTACTTAAGTTACTTATTAAGTCCGTTATCGGCTGGATCTTTGTTCCCTTCGTAGCCCTAGCGTTCCTAGCGTTACTACTTATTCATGTAGTGATGGTGTTTATATCTAAGTCCGTTAGCAGGCACTTAGAGTTTAGGGCTGACGCAACAGCAGCTATGTATGCTGGTGCTGAGGAGTTAGCCAGGGCTTTAGTTAGGTATGAGGAGGTCATCAACGAAATAATGAAGTCACTAAGCGTGGGTGATTTAAGTGTATTAGGGAGTCTAGATCCCAGAGCTATACATGTAGACCTACGTAAGTACTTAAGTAAGAGATTAAGCATATGGGATAGATTGCACTACGCATTCCTATCAACACACCCACCAACAGAGGAGAGAGTTAAGAGGCTACTCCTAATGGCTAAGTACCGCACAGGTAAGTTAATACATATATAGCAATTCCTAACGAGATACTTAAGTATCTTAGTTAAGTAGTTAATATAAGGAACTATGACGGAATATAAAGAATGGTTAATTGAAGCTCAAGAATTCCTCAATGAGGCTAGGGACGACATAGGTAGGGGTAGATATTGGCTAGCTTGCTTTCATGCTCAACAAGCCACTGAACTTTACTTAAAAGGTTTCCTAGTTAGGCTCACTGGTTCATACCCCTTTACTCATAGTCTTGTTGAATTATTAGAGGCTATAGAGGGTCTTAATTATGAAATCTCTGAAGAGATATACACGTTGGGTGAAGCATTAGAAAAACATTATACAAGGGCTAGATATCCCGGACTCGGATTAAGTATATATAATGAGAGAGCCGCTAGAAGGTGCTTAAGCTATGCAGAGAAGATCATTAAATACCTTGAAAAACTTCTTAAGGAGTAGGGCAAACTCACTTAGGAAGAGACCCTATTTAATAAGGAAATTCTTAAATGAATTAGTATGTCTATTAGGTCATGAAGCAACAGTAATAGTTTTTGGTGGTCGAGGGTCTTTAGATACTATTTACTCATCAGAGCCTAGGGATTTAGATTTGATGGTAATCGTTAAAGATAATGTAAGTAAAGCTGAAGAACTTATTTACAACGTTAAGCCTCGTACCCTACCTGCAGATATTATAGTTCTTAAGCTAGATACGTTTAACCCCTGCAAAGGAGTATTAAGAAACATGCTTAAGAAGCATATAATCATTCATGACGGCCTAGGTATTAAGTCCTTAATAGATAAATGTGTTCATGTTATATAATCAGGCGGGTAAGTTTTCTTCACCAATCACGCCGGAGGTAACTCATCATCAATAACTACTAAGCATATTCGGCTATATTTATTTTTAAATTCTCATTAGCGTACGGTATGAGATTACCTCACCCTTAAGTTCTCTATCGCTCAATACCTCTGTTATCTTTA
This sequence comes from uncultured Desulfurococcales archaeon, assembly GCA_964519505.1. Lineage (GTDB taxonomy): Archaea > Thermoproteota > Thermoprotei_A > Sulfolobales > CAZFJX01 > CAZFJX01. The sequence goes on along the minus strand of CAZFJX010000004.1, from coordinate 12,584 downwards.
CCTTAATCAGCTTACCTATAAGTCTTGACGAACCCCTAACAAGGACTACGGGCCCGTGCTTTATAGGGTAAGTGACTACATACCCCCCTTTCCTACTAACCCCAATAACCTCCATAACCTTACCTACCATACTCTCCTTAACCCTGATATTGAACTCCCTAACCTTCTCATATAGGGCCTTAGAGAGTTTATCCTCGATAGCCGGTGGTGGTTTAGGGTATTTCTCGAAGGCTGTTCCCTTTAGTGGTGTGAACCTATATAGCGTTATCTTCTCAACACCTAACTTAGCTAACCTATCAATTACTGCTAAGGTATTCTTTATAGTTCTCTCATTCTGTCCTGGTAAACCATGAATTAAGTATACATAGGGTCTTAACCCATACTTCCTAAGTAGTTTAATTGCGTTAAGCACCTCATTCACATGTGAGGGCCTGCCTACAGCTACGTGGTGCTCCTCATCGCCAGTCTCTAACCCTATATGGACTGCTGTACCACTAAGGTACTCACCCAGTAGTTCAGCAACCTCTTCATTTACTAAGTTAGGCTTTATATTCTCTATAGAGATAACCACCTCACCCCTCCTAACCTCATCTAACCCGATTATTAGGTCTAGAAGCTTACGTATGTAATCAAGATTAGGTGGTGGCTCTCTAGGATTCGTTAATGGTTCAGGCTCAACCAGCAAGTCACGCCCATAATCAAGGAAGTCAGGGGCACTAAGCACAACCCTACGAACCCCCAGCTTAACCAGACCTTCAATCTCACTAAGGACTAAGTACGGGTTCCTACTCCTTGCGGGGCCGAAAAGTGCAGGAACGCCACAGTATCCACATCCAGGAGGTATACCTACGGGGCACTCAGTTCTTTGTGATAGAGGCCCCGCTCTACATCTATGGCACTCAATACAGTTAACTAACCCTGGCTTAGGTCTGAAGAAGTTGCTACAGCCTCTAACAACCTCTACATAAATCCTTAACGCCCAGAAATTCTTGTAGCACTTAACGACATTTACTGAGTGCTTAAACCTATTAAGTACGTGCCTAGACAGAAACCCCCTAGCAGAGTTCCTAATGATCTCATCACCTTTACGGTAAGTTATTCCTTTAACACAGTCCAAGAAGTCTCTCCTACCTTCAAGAAGCCCTTGGCTAATCAACTCACTTAATGTTAACTCACCTTCATTCCTAACAACTACGTCAGCACCACCTCTAATTAACTCCTCATCATTAACGAATATAGGCCCACCAACAATGATTAAGCCATCCTTACGGATCCTTCTGTACTTACGTATTAGCTTAAGTACAGACCTCAAGTCTGATGACATAGCGCTAATTAGTAGTGCTTCATAATCACTAAGTAGCCCTACCCTCTCTAATAACTCATGACATAACTTTAGTTCGTAAGGTACGTTAAATCTCTCTAATATACCAGCTATGGCTCTAGGTCCAACACCAACAACATCCAGGGTAGCCATACGTGTACCTACATCACCGACAGCTAAACAATCAACTATAGCTATCATGAACTAAGTACCCTTAGAAAGCTCACTTAATTTAAACACCTTCTGAGACACCTTATCCTTAACTTTATCGTAAAACATTAATAACTCACTCATAGTTGGGGCAGCCCTAGGGTCTGGTGATAGGGCCTTATAGGCGGCGGCTACCGTAGCGTACTTCACGGCTTCAGTATCATCACTACCTAAGTACTTAAACGCGAAGAAAACACCTGTAAATACATCACCGCAACCAACAGTACTAACCACCTTAAACCCTAACTTATCAAGCGGTACCGCTGACGTATGCACAACTTTAGTACCCCTAATGAGGTAAGTACCCTCTGCACCTTTCTTAACTATGAGTACTACATCGCTATTCACCGACTGAACAGCCTTAACAGCCTTAAGTAAGTCACTTTCTCCAGTAATCATTAATAGCTCATTCTCATTAGGTAGGAAGTAGTCAGTTAACCTAACGACCCCCTCCATCTCCTTTAAAGATAGTTTAGCGTAAGCTCCAGGATCCCAGGCGGTTACCGCATCCCTAGCCTTAAAAGTCTTGAAGAGGTACTCAATGAGGTTTAGTGGTGGATTACTTACGATTACGTACTCAACGCTATATGGGCTTGACGCTAACTTATCTATTAAGTCCTTAGTTATGTATCTATTAGCACCTGAATAGCTAAATATTAATGCCCTACCACTACTTTCAACAACCGCATATGCCTGGCCACTTACCTCACCATCAACAACCTTAACGAACTCCGTAACTACCCCCAGACCCTTCAAGAAATTTAGGTGTGCCCTACCTATATCGTCGCTACCTACGGCACCTAAGAATATAGCCTTACCAGGAACTATCTTAGCTACTGCAGTAACTATGTTACCACCACTGCCCCCTAAGAACCTCTGAATGCGCCTTACCTTAGTCTTAGGCTCAACAATTTTATCTACAAATAATGTTATATCGCAGTTTAAGGAACCCGAAACAACTATCAACCTACCTCCCTTCTTACATTCTTTAATGCCTCAATAAACCTATCTAAATCGTACCTACTTAAGTGAGGCATTATGACAACCCTAACGCCCTTAATTAATGAGCATTTATACACAAATAATCTCCTCTTAGCTAATTCCTTAAGGTACTTATCTGGATCTTTAACCTCAATACATACTATAGGTACGTCAGGCTCTACAGGTACTGAAAAGTCTTCTTCCCTTAACCTTTTAATAAGGTACTTAAGTAATCCCATGACATACTTAACTACCTCCGTAAATCCCTCAATACCTAAATACTTAATAACCGCATATAGGGCTGCAGCAGAACCAGCAGTACGCGTACCTAGTAGCCCTCTCTGTATGTTTAGAGGCATGTACCTAGCAGGGAACTCCACATACTTAATGAGCTCTGGGGGCCTTAGTATTAAGGCGCTATTAGGTATTGGTGTAAGACCCATCTTATGCCCATCAACACAGAGTGACCTAACTGCTGGATTACTAAATGAGACTTTAGGTACTTTAAGACCTAGTTCTTTAAGGAAAGGTATTACAAACCCCGCATAGGCAGCATCAACATGAATAAGTCCGCTATATTCATTGATTACCCTACCTAGCTTGTCTATGGGGTCTATAAGGCCTAATTCTGTAGTGCCTGCAGTAAATATGAATGCCCTAACACCCTTATCTAATGCCTCTTTAACGGAGCCTATACTTACCCTAAAGTCCTTATCTAGGTCAAGCTCGTAGATATTTAACTTAAGTAGTTTACATGCCTTAAACACTGAGAAGTGAGCTGACTTAGGTACCCCTACGGTGCTAAATCCTAATTCCCTTATGATGTAGAGCGCTGTTAGATTAGACTCACTTCCTCCTGTAGTTATTAATCCACTACAATCATTACATTCATATAGGTCTGCTAATGCCTCAATAACCTCCCTCTCAATAATAGAGGAACCAGGGAATGTGTAGGGATCATTAAGGTTACTTCTCCAGAAGATCTCAAACGCCCTGATAGCCACGTCTAGAGGCTTAGTCGTCATGGAGCCGAGCACCTCACCTAAGTCATGCTTAGCATCAAGGCAATACTTACTCCGTAACTCACTAAGTATACTTAACTCGTTAACCCCACGTTTAGGGAACTTCAATGCTCAACACCAATTAATACTAGATTACCTATCAAGAACGTATTTAAAAACATGTAGTAAGCACCCAACGTAACCACTTAGTTAGTTATCGTGACGAAACGCTTTTTAGGTTCTGATGTGAGCTAGAAATGGTGTTGGTTCTATGGTTAAATACAAGGTAACAGTAAATAAGGAGACATGCATCGCATGCGGCGTATGTTACTCATTATGTCCTAAAGTGTTTGAGGCTGGTGAGGACGGTAAATCAACTATAGTACCTCAATTTAGAACAGTTGATGACCCAACAAAGTCTGAAGGAATAATTGATGAGTCACTATATAGCGATGTGGTTTCAGCTAAGGACTCATGCCCAACAGGGTCCATCTCCGTAGAGAAGGTTGAGGAATAAACTAATTAATTATGCATAACATTAACTTAATTATTTCTTTACCTTAGTCATCTAGTACTATATTTAGTTACTTCTAAAAAAGAACTTAATTTTCGTTTAGTGCTTAAGTCATTTAAACGAACTTAACTAACCCTACTTCGGATAGCTTTTCAAGAATTAACGATACAGGCTCCTTAAGCTCATCAACAGGTGCATTAAGTTCTTTACTTATTCTATCCACTAACTCCCTAACGGTTTGGCTACCGTCACATAAGGTCCATACATAATAGGCGACGAATGATATAGAGTATATCTTTTCTTCATCAATAGCTATGATGTAGTTCTGGCTCTCATCCCTACCTAATTCAGTACCTACACGTTGGGGTTTCTTATCCATTATTTTTTCATACGCCATTATTTATCACCAATTCCTACCCTTCCTACCTTTAAAACCTTTCCTTTCTGGAGGACCCCTACTAAGTCTTCTGGCTTTAGGCACCTCCTCAGGTATTTCATTAGCTTTAGGTACTAACTCGTCATTAACTACCTTAATAATACTTCTCCTACCAACATTTAACTGGACATTACCTCTAAATGAGGTTGTCCAAGCACCTGAGACGTCAATTACTTGATCCTCATCTACAGTACCTGCCTTATCCCCCCATAACGTTAGCTTAATCCTCCCTGACTCATCACCAACTATAGCCTCACTCAATGTCCTAGGGCCGCTCCTAGTATGTACTATTTTAGGCTGGGTTGTTCGAAGAACGCGCACGAGAACATGCACGTTCTCCATACCTTCTTTGAGGTCACGTATTTTTATATATCTTATACTTTTCGCCATGGACATACAGCTCTTTAAACATGTCTATAGTGTTTTGTGGGTATATAAGTTATTATGAAGAAAACTGAAGGTTATGTTGAGGTATATGCATTATTTATTAGTAACCTAAGTATCTCTTCTTGAACCTTCTTATCATTATATATTAATGACATGATTGAGTCAGTAATCACGTCACTCTTCTGAATGTTGTTGTATATCTTGTTATATATCTGTCTTTCAAGAACTCTATAAACATCTTTTATGTCATACAATGCTTTAATGATGTCAAAATCATCATTAGCGCTTTCTATCTCCTTACATATACGCTCGATAGTATCCTTAAACTCTCTATAAGGCTCTCCTAATGCTTTATTGCAGCTACAAAATATGCTTGCAGCTAATGACTTAAATATAGTTGAATGCGCCTTATATAGATATGCCATATACTTAAGTAAGGCGCGTATTTCTGACTTATATATCTTACCGGATGCCTTGAAATACGTCTCAGACATTAAGTTCTCAATCTGGGAAGCGCAGTAAAAAACCTCCCTTAGCATTATATTAGCGCACATACCGACTACCTACCCGTTACCAACACCTAATCTATAGGGTTTATAAACCCTATAGAACACTTTTCTTGATATGCATTTAAGTCTTGGGATTGACTAAGGGAAATCAAACCCGGCTATTTCAGACCTTCAACTCCTCAATAACGCAACCGTAATGTTTGAGAACTTCTAGTGAATCTACGTTAGGTATTCTAAATAGGTGTGACGGGGCTTTTAAATCATCACTTGACCCGAATTTAGGTATGTAGCTAAAGTGCTTGCTAAGTACCTCAGCAACCAAGGACTCACTGCAGTTAGTAGTGAATACCTTTACAATCCTCACGTAAGGATTAGTAGTTAGGTAATCGATATGCCACCATAACCTTTTACTTTTAGACTTATGCCTAAGGACCCTAGCAATAATCCCTCCAGGACCTTTACCACTACCTACGTAAGCATATAGACCCTTGCTAAATCTAATAACTCCTAAAGAACCAACCCTAATATCGACGTCCTTAAGCACATTAAGTATAAGGATATATGTTGGTTTAACGTCCTTCAGCAGGGTAACTCCACATCACCCATCAGCTAAAACCGAGCTCAACATCCATTAAGGTAATAGCTTCTAGGTTTTTAATATGTTTCTTTTTCTCAATAAGTTTCTCAATAAGTTAAGCTTAATTTATTAATTCTGAACTATGTATTAATGAGGAGGTGTGTCAAGATAAGTGCTAGCTTAAGCGAGGCTTGCGGACTGGTTAAGCTGTTTCTTGGTGAGTTAAGTAAGCCTTTCGTAGCCCGTGATGAGGAGGCTAAAGTAATTACTCTAGCATTACTTACTAAAGAACATGCGATACTTGTAGGTGAGCCAGGAACAGCTAAGTCGGCACTCGTTAGGAGGGCTGCTCAGCTACTTAACGCTAGGTTCTTTAAGTACTTACTAACTAAGTTTACAGAGCCTTCAGAGCTTTTCGGTCCACTAGACATTAAGGCGCTTCAGGAGGGTAGGTACTTAAGAATTACTAAGGGCAAATTACCTGAGGCTGAGATAGCGTTCCTAGATGAGATCTTTAAGGCTAACTCAGCGATACTTAACTCACTACTAACATTACTTCAAGAGAGAGTTCTCTACGACGGATATAATGAGATCCAAGTACCTCTATGGTCACTCTTCGGGGCTAGTAATGAGGTCCCTGAAGAACCTGAACTTGAGGCACTTTACGATAGGTTCTTACTTAGGCACTTCGTTAAGCCCGTAAGTGAGGATCAGTGGAGAGACTTAATTAACCAGGTTTGGTATCTTGAGAAGCATTACGATATGAAGGTTAGGCCCGTAATGTCAATAAACGACCTATATAGGGTCTATGAGTTAGTTATGGAGATCAACCTAGAGCCTATAAAAAGCAAGTTAATCAAGCTCTACGCGGTTATTGAGGGTAAGGGCATACACATAACTGATAGGAGGAAGGGTAAGGCGCTTAAGGTAATAGCCGCTAATGCCCTTCTTGAGGGACGTAATGTAGCTACCGAGGAGGACCTCATAGTACTTAAGTACGTTGTTCCTAGGGATCAAGACGACCTAGAGAAAGTGAATACTATACTTGCTGAAGAGTTGAGGACACCATACAAGTACATTAGGGAGTTGACCGAGATTAAGGCTAATATTAAGGAGATCGCTAATTACGTGGCCTCATTACCTAAGGTTGAGTCTAGGTTTATCGAGTATAGGTTAAGTGAGATTTATAGGGAGCTAGAGATCACTAAGGAGAGGGTTATGAGTATGGTTATTGAGAGCGGCAATAAGGAAGTTGAGAAGGTTGCTTCTGAAGTTATTGACTCAATTAATGAGGTCTTAACACTCATTAGAAAAAGGTTGAGCTAATGCCCGGCGTTCTTAAGGGTGTTCAGTATGATGACCCACTCGTTAGGTATAGGGGAGAAAAGGTAGTTAGTATTTTAAGAAGGGTTAGTAATGGTAAGGTTGATGCTGACCCGGACTTAGCCATAGACACGTTCTACTCACTGTACCTTCCTCACCCCATACTTAAGCAGGTTGATGAGATACCCATAGGTAAGGAGCTTAATTACGCAATAATGAGTGAGTTACTTAGATCTAATGACTTTAAGTCGGTTAAGTTAATGACCATAGCTAACTCAAGCATTTCTACAGTCCTTAGTGTTTCCCTCCTACATCACGTACTTACTAAGCTACAGTCCCGTGGTGGATCAGAGGAAGGTGGTGAAGGTGAGTGGGCCAGCTCTAAATACCTTAGGAGGAAGGTTGGGAAGCATGAGGTCGAGAGAGCAGTTCGTAAGGCTCTTGAAGCCATTAAAGATGAGGGTGAGGTCGTTAAGGAGCTAGAGAAAATAGCTACTGGCTATAAGGCCGGTGTTGGTTCAGTACTTAGTTTTGAGGAGTTTGCTGAAGACGTAATTAACCTAGCTAGGAATACTGACATTAAGAGGCTTATTGAGTTACTTCAATGGTTACCTGATTGGGTCCCTAGGCTTAGGAGGAAAGTAACTAGGTATCCTAAGGGTGAGCTCTGCGGTTATGAATTAGGTTCAGATATTGAGAGGTTAGTACCTACGGAACTTTCCTACCCATCTATATACATATATACTAAATTATCTGACGGTAAGTTGCTACTTTATGAGAAGGTATTACCGCAAAGTTTCGGGCCTCTATACGTACTACTTGATAAGTCAGGTAGTATGGAGGGAGAGAAGATTAGGTGGGCTAAAGCGACGGCATTAGCGCTTTACGTTAGGGCTAGAAAGGAGTCTAGGCCCTTCTATATAAGGTTCTTTGACTCCCTCCCTCACGAGTTGATTAAGGTATCTATTAAGGTTAAGCCTAGAGAGTTCCTTAACTTAATGGAGCTGATAGCTAAGGTGAAGAGCGGCGGCGGTACGGACATAACTAGAGCTATAGTTACCGCTTGTGAAGATATATTTGAGACTAGAACTAAAGGTGTCTCAGACATTATACTGATTACTGATGGTGAGGATAGGGTTTCTGAAGCGGTAATTACTAGAAGGTTAAGGGCTGCTAACGCTAGGTTAATCACGGTCATGGTTATGGGTGAGAACATAGACCTTAGGAGATTAAGTGATAAGTATATGAGGGTTGTTAGGTTAAGTACTAAGGAGTCTCTTCAGGTTATTGAGGCGTGATTTAAGTTCGGCGAGTACGGGTATCTTAATCAGCATGTCTTTAGTAATTAACTCCCAGTAGATGCCTTTAGGTCTGTACACTTTACTGCATTTAATTATTCTTGAGGGCGTGATTATGAGGTCTACATATAGGTCATGAGGTTCGGGAGGTATGTCTACATTAAGTAGCTGAACATCATGAACAGTAGTTACTATCGGCGTTGAGTTATTAATTACCCCTACCTCCTTAAGAATACCGTACTCTAACTCAGCATAACCCCCGCCTTTCCCAACCCTTAAGCACTTCCTATCAATCACTACGGAACCAATGACTATCAAGTCTATTTTAGGTAGGTCCCAAGGCTTCACCTTAATACCCCACCTAAAGGCACCCTTAATTGTTGATGCGTCATGTATGGCATACCTAGGTATTCTTGATGGATCAATAAGTAGGAAACCCTCTCTTAACCTGGGTGTTGGCATGATAACTAACTTACCCTCCCTTAAGGCGGTGAGCCTCACGGGTTGTTGAGGTGAGTCTGGGTTTACCTTAACTACCTTAGCCCTCCTAAAGACTTCTAGCTGGGTTAGTTTATGTGCGGCAACTTCAGAACCTATGAAGTTGGGTATCCTACCGTAGACAGGTCTAGGGAATTTAGCTATGTTCCTCTCCTCAAGGACCCTCCAAACCTCATTCCTTAACCTTTTCTTAAGCTCCTTAACGTTCAAGGACCCTACCCCAGCCACCTTTAGTAGTATTTACCTAGTAACCATATGTTACCTATGTACACCTCCTTAAACCCTAACTCTTTAGCTAACTTCACCGAGTTATCTGCGTGCCTACTACTTGTTGGTGGTAGGTCATCCATCAGGAAGTCTGGGTGGAATGCTAGGAACACTATAGGTGTTGACGTGCCTAAGGTCTCACTAACGTACTTAAGTATCCCCTCAACCTCAACCTCATCTACGTAGCCAGGGACTAGGAGTATAGATATTACGAAGAGCGGTGGGTCATCCCTCTTACCTACGTATTTAGCGGCAATCCTTAAGTTCTTCTTGAGGGGTTCATTACTAACCCCGGTAAGTGCTTTATAGACCCTCTCATTCCATGCCTTAAAATCAAACTTAAATATCCCACCACTAACTAAGCTTAGCTCTATGGCCTCCCTAAGGAAGCCTTCACCCATTAACCCATTACTCTCCCAGCAAATCCTCATTACTCTATTCTCCTTCCTAGCTAGCTCCACCGCCTTCCTAGATAGCTTAATAGCATGTAGTGCCTGAGGTGATGGATCACCACCGAAGTAGCATATGCATGTAATCCTATTGTCCCTCTCTATTAGCTTGATTAATTCATCTATAGTGAACCTCCTGCCCCTGGTCTTGGTTATGTTTCTATAGTCCCAGTTCTGGCAATATAGGCAGTCTAAGTTGCATGCGCCGTAGAATACTGCTAGGTTGTAATAGCCGTGTTCAGGTCCTTTAGTGTAGGTATATTGTGGGTACCCCCTAGAGGTCGCTGCTGGACATACAGGGTCAGCTACGCAGTTCGTTGGTAGGGGGTCTAGGTAGTAAAGTCCTAGTGCTTCATTACCAATACCGTAATCCCTAACTAACCTACCCCCTACGTTCCTGACAAGTCCACACCATCCAATACCCCCATCACGTATGATGCAGCCAACACCACAGTAACCACACTTAATGCCTCCTTCATCCCTAGGTGGTTCACTTAACTCAACACCAGCTAGCCTCCTACTCCTTAAGTGGTAATCACGGAACCTATAGTACTGCTGCCCCTTACCCCTCCTTAAGCAGTCAACACATACACCTATAGCGTTAGACACTATGGCCTCCCTACCACAGCTAGGGCATTTAGTATACCACCTCACGTTCTCATAAAAGAACTTACTGAATAGCCTAACCATGTTAAGTACCTACCTATGTTAATGGTTGGTAAGCAGGTTTATTAGGGGTTTAGTGTAGAAAGTACTTAAGCTAGCTAGGAAATGTAGTGAGTGATGGTTGGGGGTCTTGGGGAGGAAGAGGTTTGATTTATTTGGTGATGATGAGGGCGATGATGAGTCTGAGGTAGGGGTAGATATATTAAACCCTGATTACGCACCTATTAGCTCAGCACCAATTATTGATGAGAGCAGTAGGTCTAGGAGGTATCGTAGGAGGTCTACCTCTAGTAACGTAGATATCATTGATTTAGGGGATTCTTATGAGGTAATTATAGATCACCCAGGACTTAGGAAGGAGCATATGAGCCTGAAGTTTGAAGGTAATGAATTAGTTCTAGAAATATTTTCTAAGGGTACGGTACTCATAAGGAGGGTTAAGCTACCTCCAGATGCTAAATCCTCATACTCTATAAGGAATCTTAAGCACGGTGTTCTTGACCTAATAATACCTAAAAACAAATAACTAACGTTTAAATTACTATTCTTGATGATGAAACCCGGCAAAACAGATAAGTGAAGAAACATTCATGCACTGAATCAACTGTTACTTAATGAATTAACTTAGACCATATAGCGACCGCTGAAAACTATTAAGGTAACAGACATATCGGTAATAACCCATAAGCTATAGTAGTCATAACGAATATAACAGTACCATTTTATACATCATATGAGATAATGCAGACGTAAACCTAGTCACTTACGGATCCTATTACTAAGAAATTACTAGACCATTCTTCCCAACATAATGTTTAAGATTTCTATTAATAAGAGCTTTAAATATTAAGACCTGTCACATTACCCACATGGTATCTCATTTTTAAGTTAGCCTTCAAAAGTATTATTAGGGATAAATTGTGCCTAAAAGAAGAAGGAGTTTTATCGATGAAATATTTGATATGCTTAATCTTAACATAGGGTCGGAAAGAAGGAAGAAAACAAGAAGATCAAGCCGTTCTTCCATACCAAAAGGCAAGGATAAAATTATATTAGCTCTTAAAAAGAGCAAAAAAGTACGTAGAGAGGATGTGATTAAATGGTTAAATAATTCTTGGAATGCCAACCTACCTATGTCTGCCTCGTGGAATGAAATTGCTAACTTTATAAAGAGAAAAGTCTCTCTTAGCTCCCTTGAGAGATATGCCAAAAGTAAAGGTGTAATTTAACAGTATGAGTAATCACGTAAAGGTCTTAAGAGATTTAGTACAAAAACTTAAGCAACTAATTGAAAACTTACCTAATAGGCCAAGTAGTGAATATGATCTTCATAATGTAATCTACGTATATTTATGTACATTAGGATATTTCGTGGAATACAAAGGATTGCCTGGGAGGAAAAATACTATAGACTTCATAATCAATAGAAAAATAGGATTAGAGGTCAAATACGTTAGGACTAGCGTAGACTTAGATAAAGTGATAGGGCAATGCCTAAGATATAAAAATAAATTTAGCCTTGAGTGGATCATATTGCTAATATATTCCGAGAGCAGAATACATATGGATATCTCAGATTATGTATCTACATTAAAGAAGGAAGGGATAATACCACTAATAATTTAGCCTTATATCTATAGATTTATATATTTCTTTTTCTAATGGTATAAGGGGGGGTACACTGGCTAAGAAGAGGATATATAACCCTAAAACTGGTCATTACTATAAAATCGCTTCCAGGAGTGGAAGTAAACATAGAAAAGGCCAAATAATGGGCAGATGGAAACCTAAACGAAGGAAGAGTAAGAAATAATTCCTGCTACATTATTTCGATCAAAACCCGATAGGCGATGGAATAATGGAGAACTTAGAGAACTTTTCTCATTAAAGGTCTTATTCCTTTCTTTATTCTTATTTTACCTTGTTTTGTTAGGTCTTAGTCCCAATTGACCTAAACACAGTTGTAAACATGGATTAATGTTAGATTTAGAGGCCTGAAATATAGAATTCTTAGGGTTCTTAATAAGGAGTTATGGTGCGCGGCCCTCACTACCGGCCTCCCCTAAGCCCTTAGTCAGTGCCCCAGGATCCTAACTCCCCCCGTTGACCCGTGAACGCTGACGTCGGGGGTTAGGTTGCTCCCTCCC
>CAZFJX010000003.1:0-130997 GCA_964519505.1 uncultured Desulfurococcales archaeon | reverse complement strand
TTCCCACACCCAACCAAGGAAATAGCTGAGGCAGCCCACGAAGTAGGTGCTAAGGTAATTCACGACGTAGCACACGTACTTGGGTTAATAGCAGGTAAGAAATGGCCTAACCCAGCACATGAAGGCGCTGACATAGTTACATCATCAACACACAAAACATTCCCAGGACCTCAGGGTGGTGTACTCTATACTAATGACCAGAAGATGTATAAGTTAATAGCTAAGTATATATTCCCATGGTTCGTAAGTAACCACCACCTACATAGACTACCGGCCATGGCAATAACAGCTATAGAGATGATGCACTTCGGTGAGGCATATGCTGAGCAAATAATTAGGAACTCAAAGGCGTTTGCCGAGGCCCTAGCTGCTGAGGGGTTCAAAGTACTTGCCGAGAACTTAGGCTACACGAAGTCACACACCATAGTCGTTGATGTAAGACCCCTAGGCGGTGGCGCTAAGTGCGCCACCCTACTTGAGAGAGCTAACATAATAGTCAATAAGAACCTACTACCATGGGACCCGCCAGAAGCTATTAAAGACCCAAGCGGCCTTAGGTTAGGTACTCAAGAAATGACTAGGTTCGGCATGAAGGAGAGTGACTTCAAGGAGATAGCTAGGTTCATGCGTGAAGTACTCATAGATGGTAAGGATCCAGAGCAGGTTAAGAGGAAGGTAATTGAGTTTAGGAAGCAATTCACTGAGGTTCAATACACGTTCAAGGTAGATCTAGATAAGTTACCATCAATAATTAAGATACCAATGTTAAGTAAGTAACCCCTTAATGCATCAACACATATTTTTACTTACTAAGCCTTAACTTTCTTCGGTGATTAGGTATGGGTATTAGGAAGGGTAAGTATGATGCGTGGATTTTCGCCATAGGTAATGAAGTAGTTCAGGGTAGGGTGGTGAATACTAACGCAGCATACCTAGGTAGGAAGTTAACTATGCTTGGCTACGACGTAATTAGCGTTATCTCAGTACCTGACGACCCAGAACTAATGAGTTACTTCCTTAAGCTAGCCATAGAGAGTAAGCCAGCCTTCATAATAACTACAGGTGGTTTAGGACCTACGTACGACGATAGAACGAGTGGGGTTCTAGCATCAGTACTTGGGGTTGAGTGGACTATTAATGAGGAGGCATTAAGGATGGTTAAGGAGAAGTATGCTGAGGGTGGTATGGAGCTAACACCAGAAAGGGTTAAGATGGCTAAAATGCCTGAAGGAGCTAAACCAATACCGAACCCAGTAGGAACCGCTCCCGGAATTATGTACGAGGTTGATGGGACATTAATAGTTGCCCTCCCTGGCGTACCTAAGGAGATGGTCGAGATGTTTGAGAAGTATGTCGAGCCTGAGTTGAGAAGGAGGGGGCCGCGTAGGTACTTACTAGAGGCTTCATTCACAGTTAAGGGAGTTCCTGAATCAAGTGCTGCTGTAGCGATATCTAAGGTGATGAAGAGGTACGTAAACATATACATCAAGAGCCACCCTAAAGGGCATGAAGTTAAGGCACCACTACTAGAAATGTATGTAATGGTCTCTTCAGATGATGAGGTTAAGGGTAAGGAACTACTTAATAAAGTTGTTAAGGAGTTAAAGGAGGAGTTAGTGAGGCTAGGTGCTCAAATCCTTTAATGCCTTACCCTATAAACGCTGTGTAGATATATTAAAGAGGTAGGGGGGCTGATGGTCTAGTAGCCTCTCAGTACTGTTAAGGGAATTCTTTTTAATCCCTTAACGTACATTTCTAGGAGGTTAGGGTAATGAGTGCTGTAGATAAAGAGGATTTAAAGAAGAAAATCATCGAGGTGTTGAAAACAGTTTTCGATCCTGAAATACCTATAAATATCTATGACTTAGGGCTCATATATAAGATAGATATTGATGATGAGGGTGTGGTTAATATAGATATGACGTTAACAGCTCCCGGATGCCCCATAGCTCACATACTTGTTGGTATGGTTGCTGAGGCTGTGAGGAGCGTGCCTGGTGTTAAGGACGTTAATGTTAAGTTAGTATTTGACCCACCCTGGTCACCTCTACGGATGACGCCCGAAGGTAGGAGGGCTTTTAAGGAGATTTTCGGTTACGATATTGTTGAGGCATGGATTAAAAGGACTGGCGGGGAGAGGTAGTTAGGTACTGTACTACTAGATGATGAATGGTATCCTAAGTGATTAATGATCAGGGGATCACTAACTGATTTTTATCCCTACACACATAATCAACTAGGTTAGGTGCAATTCCATGCCGTGGAGCTTACTTGAGGCGTTAAGGAAGAATCCAGAGATTCTTAGGGAGAACTTAAAGAAGAGGTTCTTAGACCCTTCACTAGCTGATAAGGCTTTAGAGCTTGATAAGGAGTGGAGGAAGTTACTTACCTACGTTAATGAGTTAAGGCATAAACATAACGTGATCACTAAGGAAATACCTAAGCTTAAGGGTAGGGATAGGGAGTTAAAGATACGTGAGGCTAAGGAACTTCTTAAGACCATAGCTGAGTATGAAGCTATGCTTAAGGAGGTTGAGAGGAGGAGGGAAGAGGCGCTACTATCACTGCCTAACCTAGTTCATGAGAGCGTACCCATAGGCCCTGACGAGACTTATAATAAGCCAATAAGGGCTTACGGCAAGGCTAAGGTGTTTAAGGAGTTCTTAGATAGCTTCCTAAGCGAGACTGAAGGTAAGGGCGTGAGGATGGATTATGAGGTCATTGATTGGAGACCCGTAGGTCACGCCGATATGCTTGAGAATGTATTAAGGCTTGGGGATACGTTTAAAGCCGCTCAGGTGGCTGGGTCAAGGTTCTACTACCTCTTTGACGATATAGTCTGGCTAGATATAGCCCTCCTACTATACGCTATTGATTACTTAACGAGTAAAGGCTTTAAGCTAGTCATACCCCCATACATGCTAAGGCATAAGATAATGATGGGGGTCATAGATCTTGAGGCATTTAAGGACGCCATATATAAGATTGAGGGTGAGGACCTATACCTAATAGCCACAGCAGAACACTCTCTTGCAGCACTACACGCTGGTGACATAATACCTGAGGAGGAGCTACCGCTATTCTACGTTGGTATTAGCCCATGCTTTAGGAAGGAGGCAGGTGCTGGTAGTAGGGATCTGAAAGGTATCTTTAGGGTTCATCAATTCCATAAGGTAGAGCAATTCGCTTATGCATTACCCAAGCAGAGTTGGGATGTTCTTGAAGTACTGATAAAGAATGCTGAGGAGTTATTCAAGGGTCTTGAGCTACCATTTAGGGTCGTAGTTCTTGCTTCAGGCGACTTAGCAGCACCCTCAGCTAAGACCTACGATATCGAGGTTTGGATGCCTGCTCAAGGTAAGTTTAGGGAGATGGCTAGCTGTAGTAACGTAACTGATTGGCAGTCATATAGGTTAAAGATAAGGTTCTTAAGGAGGAAGGGCATGGTTAAGGACTACGTACATACACTCAACTCAACGGCCATAGCGAGTACAAGAACGATAACAGCAATACTAGAAAATTACCAAACACCAGAGGGTGTCGTTATAATACCTAAAGTACTTAGGAAGTACCTAGAGCCATTTAGTAAGGCACCTAAAGACGCCATACACCCGGTTAAGAAGGAGAAAGTAACTACCTAACTAAGCCACCAAATAAGTACCTAAGTATTGTCTTAATTATTGAGGTCCTACCCTTCTCACTCTCCTCTTGAACACCCTCACCCTTCATGAAAGCTCTAAGGACTAGTGATGGGTTAACATCCCTATAGACCCTGGATTTAGCCGCTAACACCCTAAGCTCATCAAGTGTTGCGTAATCTAAAGGTGAACCCTCCCTTCCACTTTCTTCCCACCTCCTATATAGCTTATCAGTTATCGAGGCTACATCAGGGTCTGAATAGAACGCTACCTTAACCCAATTATTCACGTTCTCCTCAATATTAATCTCGATCTCCCTCCTTAACCTCTCACGTTCAGGATACATGCTCACCCAATCACCATTATCAAGCTTTATATCCCTAGAAACTTAATATTTATTGATGAAGTGTGTCATCAAAGGAAAGCCTAAGGAGGAGGGTAATCAAGTTTCTAAGGGCTAGACCCGGTGCCACACCTAGGGAAATAGCTGATGCGCTAGGTGTTAGTCTAAACTTGGTTAGGGCAGTACTAATGAGGTTAAGAGAGGAAGGAATAGTTGTTAGAGGCGATAAAGGTTACTATGCTAGGGTCACACCAACCAAGTATGATGTAGGAACTGAAGAGGTTTTCGAAGAGAGTAAAGTTAGTACTGGTAAGGTAATCACCCCCGTACCCCATGAATATATCGAGGAAGTCAATAACTTAAAAAGCATGGTCAGTAACTTAGCTAAAGAGCTTAATGACTTAAAGAATCAGGTTAAAGAGGTTCGGGAGGCCGTTAGCGCCTTTGAGGGAGTCATTAGTAAATTAAGGAAGTCATTAAACGAATTAGAGAGTTCTGTAAGGGCTTTAAAGTACGATGTTAATTCGCTAAAGAAGCTTATGGGGTCCGTTAAGAGGAAGGAGGTAGTGAGGAAGGAGGGGGGTGGTGAAGTACTTGATAAGTTCATACTTAAGATTAAGGAGGAAGGCGTTATGAGCGTTAATGACGCATTAAAACTTCTTGATAAACCCATAGATTACTATGTTAACTCAGGTAAGGTCGTAGTAATATCTTCGTTAGTAGTCGATGCCGAATTCTTCGATAACTTCGTAAGCAAGTTCCCACTCAATATTAGCGAGCTAGGTAAGTTAAGTAGCAAGGAAAGAATGCTTCTTGAGGAGATGGTTAGGGCTGGTTATGCCTACCTATATGGAGGTAAGGAATATAGAGTCATCAAATAAGTCACATTTACACTTAAGACATTAGAACTTACCTTCGGTAATATCCTTAAATAGCTTTACGAACCTTCTAATGAACTCCTTAACGAGCGCCTCCCCCTTCTCTACGGACGCTCTCTCTGGGTGTCCGAAGGCACCTACTTCATACTTCCTTAACTCACACTCGTACCTATAGACCTTAGGTCTCTTCGTTAAGTCGAGTGAGTGCCACTCCTCACTATACTTCCTCTTAATACTTTCTGAACGTGCCTTACTGACGATAACTCTCTGCCTTAGGTACATAGCGACACTAGTCTCTACCTCATCGGCATGGAAGAATGGCGTTGATGAGATCTTACTTATGTAGTCACCTACTAAGTCCCACCAATTAAGTACGTAAACCCTACCCCTACCTAGCTCATTCGTTATTTCCCTAGCCACCAACTTAAGCGCGTCGAAATTACCTGCATGTCCGTTAAGGATTATGACGATCCTAACACCCTGCTTAATAACTGACTTAAGGACTGACTTAACGTAGCTCATGAACGCATCAGCATCTACAGTTACTGTCCCCTCATTCATAGACCACATCTCACTTAACCCGTAATTTATGGGTGGCAGGACATAGACTAAATGACCTAACTCCATTAGCCTAATAGCGACTAACTTACTTAGCTCATAAGCTATGAATGCATCAGTATCTAAAGGCATGTGAGGACCGTGTTGCTCGCAACTACCTACTGGAAGTATCACTGCATCTAGCTTACTTATTGAGTCTCTTACTTCACACCAGGTCCTCTTACCCCACAATACTTCATCAGTCACGTAATCACCGTATATTATTCGTCATTTAATAAATAAGTCTAAGTTACCTACATACAAAACTATGTTTGGGCGAATTACGTGGGTAAGCCATTACTCCGCAAGATCGCTGAGGAGGTGTTAGGGCCTAAGGAAGCTAAGCGTATATGGAGTAGGGTTGAGATAATAGGTGATATAGCCGTCATTCGCAGACCATTCAGCTACCCCATCGAGAGGTTGAGGCCCTTAGCTAGTGAGATATTGAGGAGGCTACCTTACGTTAAAAGTGTTTGGTGTGCTGTTAGTGAAGTTAAGGGTGAGTATAGGTTAAGGGACTTTATCCACTTAGCTGGCGAGGTGAGGAGCACCACGATATATAAGGAGCATGGGTGTCTATTTAAGGTAGATATAACTAAAGTCTATATATCACCAGCACTTAATTACGAACACATTAGGGTAGCTAAGCTAGTTAGGGAGGGTGAGTACATAGTCAATATGTTTGCCGGCGTAGGTCTATTCTCCATAATAATAGCTAAGCATGCTAAACCAAGTAAGGTTATCTCCATAGACATAAATCCAGATGCCTATAAATTGATGGTTGAGAGCATAAGGCTGAATAAAGTCGAGGGCGTAGTCATACCTGAATTAGGTGACGCTGCTGAAGTATCTAGGAAGTACTTCTCCATGGCTGATAGAGTCTTAATGCCCCTCCCCGAACTCGCCTATAGATATTTCGAAATAGCTGTAAAACTCCTTAGAAATGAAGGCTTCATCCACGTATATGAGTTTCAGAGGGCTATGAATAAGGATGAAGCCGTAGCCTTAGTCAGTAAGAAGTACTTAGAACTCTCAAGTAAGTTAGGTATGGAGTCTAAGGTAGAATATGCCAGAATAGTTAGGAGTGTAGGTCCAAGGAAATATCAGGTAGTTCTTGATATGTACTTAAGGAAAAGAACTTAACTTAGTTAACTATCTCCTCCTACGTCTTCTCCTACCCTCCGTTCTCTCAACCTCTATGGTCCTAACACCGACATTCATTAACTTCCTCATCACGGTATCTATGAACCTTATATAGTTACCTCTCTGACCTAAGAAAGCACCTACTACGTCTTCATAAACCTTAACAGCTAGTTGAGGTCCTGCGAAATCAACGTCAACTATATGCTTCCATATCCATGAAACCGGGTGAATAGCCCTAATTAAGTTAGCGAACTCCAACGTTAACTCAACACCCCTAATTCTCTTGCCGGTGTCTTTCTCAATTGCACTAATCCTTTCACCACCCCTACCGACCAACCTACCTAGGTGGTCCTGCTTGACGATTATTAATGCATCAGGCACGTGTTCAGTGGTTATTTCAAATTTCTTCTTCTCCTCACTAAACTCAACAACAGTAACTACATCAGCGTCTGGTGAGTGTATTCTTGCAGAATCAAGAATTTTCTTTTCCTCCTCACTAAGCCTCCTTAACCTCATCCTATACTCGATAAGTAGCCTTAACCCTCTCTTAGCGCCTTCCCTAACTATGTCTTTAATACCTAAGTCAACCACCTTGGATTTTTCCTCACTGATTAGTACATCCCTAATTAGCGCTGCTGGGTCTTGCTCAACTGCTTGGAGCGACTGGAAGACTGGGTCACCAGCAACTATTAACCTACTATTCCTACCAACACGGACTAAGACCTCAATAATGCTTTCAGGCTTTAAGGACTGTACTTCATCCATAAATATTACTGCGTCATCGAATGTCCTACCTTTAAGGTAGTGAGAATCTACGAATACTAACTTACCGTTACTTATTAACTCCTCAATCTTACTCCAATCAATGAAATCTCCAATAACATCTCTTAAGTATGCTTTAACGAGGGTCATGAATTGCTCTGAACCCCTAGCTAGCGTTATTTCCTCACCAGTAACTATGTCGATCATTGGCTTAACAACGAAGAACTTCTTGTAATCACCCTTCACTATGACGTCAATACCGTAAGCTAACCCAAATAAAGACTTACCGGTACCTGTAGGCCCGAAAACACCCACTATGGCGTAATCCTTGTTTAATAGCGTATTAGCTAACTCCTCCTGCCCTGGTGTTAACGGTCTTACTTTCTCCATCAATATAGGCATAGCCAAACCCTTAGCTAGTAATTAAGAGAAACTTTAAATTTTTTAATACTATAACACCAACGTAATGATGCTCTACCAAAAGCGTTTTATAGAGTAGGGTCGAGTATGATGTTGGTGTTGATTTCTATGTTTAAGAGTGGTATCGGTGGTTAGCTATGGCTTTAACTGGTAGGAAGATAATTAGGCATATATATACGGTGAGCGACGTAATAACGCTCATAGTCGAGATACTAATCATTGTTTTCTTAGTTATACTCATAGCCCTCACGGTATACCACACCGCTGGTAAGGTTATTGAGGCGATTGAGTACGGTGGTGATACGCAGAGAATTACCTACATAATCGATGATGTCCTCTTACTGATAGTGTTTACGGAATTACTTAGGAGCTTCGTTATGGCCTATAGGAGGAGGGAGCTATACTTAGTCGCTGTTGCTGAAGTGGCCTTCATAGTTATAGTTAGAGAAATAATAATATCAGTCATAACTAAAACACCTATAGATGTCCTAATACTTAGTGGGGCGTCCATAATGGTTGTTGTGACTTTATTACTCATAGCTAGGGTTATGAGGTAAAGTATTTCTTCTAACAAGCTCAATAAGGTAACGGTAGTGAGTAGATGATATTTTCAGGTTATGAACCACTAGATAAGTACCTACTTAGGGATCCATCAATAATAGTGTTTTTCGGTTCTGCAGGTACTGGGAAGACTAATGTGGTTTTTCAAATACTTAGGTGTAGTTCGAGGGCAGGTATTAAAGGGATTTACGTAAGTACTGAAGGTGTTGTTTATAGGAACTTAGTTGAGCGTTGGTTTAAGGACTTAAGTAACATGCTCTTTGCTGAAGCAATAAATGAGGTCGACCTCATTAAGCTAGTGAACGTATTGTCATTAGTCGACTTACCTAAGGGGTTTATAGTGGCTATAGATACCATAAACTCATTCTATAGGTTACTAGCGGCTGATGACGTAACTTACGCTATAAGGTACCTTTCATACGTAATGGCTAGGCTAAGGGAACTTGCTGATCAAGGTATTCATGTATTGCTTACGGCACAGATACGTGAAGTAGGCGGGGGAGCTGAGCGTGAAATATCTGGTTTTAAGGTCATTGAATTCTGGAGTGATAGGCTTGTAAAGATAGAGGCTGACGAAGCAACTAAGGTTAGGAGCTTAAGCACTAGGCTTAGCGAGAATGAGAGTTTAGTGATTAACTTTAAAATCACTGATAGAGGTATAGTTTGGGTTGGTCATGAGCATATTAAATGACTTAGCCTTATCATTAATAATGTACTTCCCATTCATGGTAGCTAACGCCATGCCTCTCTTCATAAAGCATGGTAAACCCTTAGATATGGGCAGGTTTTTCATCGATGGTAGAAGAATTTTAGGTGATAGTAAGACGTTTGAGGGATTCATCAATGGGCTTTTATTTGGCACGCTAATAACGTCGTATTACTACCTAGTAACGTCAAACACTAATTGGTTAATTTACGGGGTTTTAGGTTCTTTAGGTGCTTTATTAGGTGATATAACTAACTCATTCCTTAAGAGGAGGCTTGGTTTAAGGCCAGGGGCTCCCTTACCCATTCTTGATCAGATAAATTTCGTCCTAGGATCCACATTTATTGTGAAGGTAACTTCCTTGGATGAGGCTGTAGGTATCGTTATTGATTTAAAAATATTTGTTATAGCTTTAATAATTAATTATTTACTTCATAGGTTAACAAATTACTTAGCGTTTAAGTTAGGTCTTAAAAAAGTTCCTTGGTGATTACTCCTCCTCCTTCTTTTCTTTTTCTTTCTTCTCCTCCTTACCAGCTTCCTTAGCCTTAGCTGCGGCTATTACGTCATCAATCCTCAGTATAAGTGTTGCTGCCTCGGTACCTGCCTTAATCGCGTTTACCTTAACGCTCAATGGCTCAATAACACCAAGTTTCTTCATATCAACTATGTCTCCACTAAATACATCAATACCGTACCTACAGCCTTCAGGCCCTCTGTGGGCTGCTCTTAGCTTCATTATATACTCAACAGGGTCTAGACCAGCGTTCTCTATTAGTGATGCTATAATGCCCTCTAAAGCCTTAGCGAATGCCTCAATAGCTAACTGCTCCTTACCACCTACCTTAGTTGCGTACTCTCTTAGGTACTTAGCTAACTCTATCTCAGCAGCACCACCACCATAAACTATCTTACCGTCCTTTATAGCATCAGCTACAGCACTTAAAGCGTCCCTTAAAGCCCTCTCAGCCTCATCAACAAGTCTCTCTAAACCACCTCTAACAAGTATACTGACAGCCTTCGGATTCTTAGTGCCTTCAATGAATACCATCTTATCCTCACCTACCTTCCTCTCCTCAACGAGCTCGGCATAGCCTAGATCCTTCTCGGTTAAGTCCTCAATATTACTGATGATCCTGCCTCCGGTGGCTCTCTCAAGTTTCTCCATATCAGACCTCTTAACCCTCCTTACAGCTAAGATACCTCTCTTAGCTAAGAAATGCTGGGCTACATCATCAATACCCTTCTGACAAATAACGACATTAGCACCTGCCTCGGCTATCTTACTAACTACGTTCTGTAAGAGCCTCTCCTTCTCCTCTAGGAACCTCCTCATCTGTAGTGGGTCATTTATCCTTATCTCAGCATCAATCTCAGGCTTCTCAATCTCTAATGGCGCGTCTATTAAGGCTATCTTAGCGTCCTTAACTCTCTTAGGCATGCCTGGATGAACGACCTCCTTATCGAGTATTATGCCGTAAATAAGCTTAGTATCTCTTAGGCTGGCACCGTGCTTCTTAATTACCTGTATATTGTCTATATCTATGTACCACTTATCACCGCGCTTCTCAGCTATCTGCCTAACAGCCTTAACAGCTATCTCAGCAATATGGTCTCTAGCACCGTGAACAGCCTTACTAGTTAACGCGGTTGAAGCCACTTTCCTTAGTACGCCCTCATCATTAACGTCTATGGGATCAGCAATCTTATCTAGAAACCTAGCCGACTCCTCAAGGGCTTTCTTATAGCCTGAAACAATTATTGTTGGGTGAATGCCCTTAGCTAATAAGTCCTCAGCATTCTTCAGTAACTCACCGGCGAATATCACCGCTGTCTTAGTACCGTCACCAACCTCCTCATCCTGGCCCTTAGCTATCTGTACTAACATCTTGGCTGCTGGGTGCTGTAGGTCCATCTTATCAAGTATCGTAGCGCCGTCGTTAGTTATGGTTACGTCACCTAAGGTATCTACAAGCATCTTATCCATGCCCTTAGGGCCGTAAGTAGTCCTTAACATCTCAGCAACCGTTATAGCTGCCATCATATTAGCTCTTAAAGCGTCTCTCCCAACAGTTCTTGAAGTGCCTTCCTTAAGTATTAAGACAGGAATACCGCTGGGTTCGATAGCTGCCATGCCACTCACCTCCTTCAGTTTTATGGGGAGCACTTCTATATAAGCTTTTATCATCCATTCTGTATGTATAGAATTTAGCTATTCAGCAATAAACGCTTATAAATGAAGGAACCTAAAGATAGGCTTAGGGATTTAAATGGGTAAGGTAAGGACGTCCCTAGTAAAAAGAACTGCTAGGAAACTACTACAGCTCTACCCAGATGAATTTACCGATGATTTTGAACATAATAAGCAAGTGGTTAATAAGTACGTTGTTATTCAGTCAAAGAAGTTAAGGAACCAGATAGCCGGCTATGTCACACGCTTAGTTAAGTTAAGGATGAGAAGGGAGGCTGCTGAAAAGGAAAGTGTTTAGCCATGAAGATAAGGGTTAATATAGAACTTCATGGTCAGTTAAGGAGCTTAGCTGGTGGCGTAAAGGAATTAACTGTTGAGATAGATCGTGGTTCTAAGTTAAGGGAGGTTCTTAAGACATTGGTTAGTAAGGTACCTAAGCTTAGCGTACTAATGGTTAATGGTTCATTAAGCAGGAACTACTTAGTGTTTATTAATGATGTCGATATAGCGTTATTAAATAATGAGGATACTGAAGTGAATGATGGTGATAGAATTACTTTCATACCACTAAGTCATGGTGGGTAATTAAGTGTCTGAACTAATTGAGAAGGCATTAACGGATTTTAGAAGTCTATGTGTTGAGTTAATACCCGTTAAGTACGCTAAGGAGGAAATTCTCGATTACGTATTGGGGCTAAGTACTAGTGACTGTATAGTTCAGCTAGTTAAGCATGAATTAATAATCGATGAACTTCAGGTTAAGGTAGCTTCATATAATACGTTTAAGGCGTTTGAGAGGGGTACTAATAGGGCTAGGAAGGTTAGCGTCGAGTTCCTACTTAACCTAACATGTAAGACCCAAATTAGAGATGCTATTAAGGTTTCAGCACCTAAGTTAGGTGATTGCGCGTTCATAATCATATCATGCAAGGGTAGGAGGTTACTTAATGAATTACGTACTAGGGTAAGGCAAGACTTAAGGGATTATATAGCCAAAGAGTTTAAGAGGGATGAGGTTAAGGTAATCGAGTTCGTCAAGAAGTTCTATGGGTTAAGGTATGTTAAATGTTCTTTGAATGATGATAGGTTATGTACCTTATTTTCGGTACTTTCTAAGATAGCCTTACATCCATACAGGAAGTAAGTGCTGTTGTTTGGTATTGGTTAAAGTTTATAATCTTCTGACCGATAGCTTAAGGGGGTTAACGTGATGTTTGAGGAGGAATGGTGGGAAGAAGAGGAAGAAGAGGAGTGGTGGGAAGAGGAAGAGGAATGGGAAGAGGAAGAGTGGTAATTTATTGGGTTAAATGACTGTTTTTACGCTTACTTAAGGTTCAGCGAGGAGTTTCTCTCTTCATTAATCTGAGCCGTCACCACTCATCATCATGGATAATAATACTCCATAGCTAATAAATCTGGATAGGGTGTTAGCCACTTCGTAGGTGCTGTACCGTGGTTAGGGTCGCCGTAATAGACTACGATATATGCAGACCTAGTAAATGTCTGTTAGAGTGTATTAGGTTCTGCCCAATCAATAAATCCGGCAGTAAGGCTATTGAACTCTCCGATGAGAAGGGTGGGAAACCAGTAATTTATGAGGAGGTATGTGTTGGTTGCGGTATATGTATTAGGAAATGCCCATTTGAGGCTATATCCATAGTTAATCTACCTGATGAACTTGAGAAGAAGGTTGTGCATAGGTATGGGATTAATGCCTTTAAGCTATACGGGCTACCACAGCCTATTCAGGGTAAGGTTCTCGGTGTTGTTGGGAAGAACGGTAGCGGTAAGACCACGGCCTTAAGGATACTTAGCGGTGAGTTAAGACCTAACTTAGGGATTGTTGATAAGGAGGTTGGGTGGGATCAAGTACTTAACTTCTTTAGAGGAACTGAGATGTTTAACTACTTTAAGAAGTTAGTAAATAAGGAGTTAAGAACTATACATAAGATTCAGTACGTCGACATAATACCTAAGTACGTTAAGGGCTCTATTAAGGCTATACTAGAGAGGGTTGATGAGAGAGGCTTAGCTAAGGATGTTATTAAGCTACTTAACCTTGAGTCAGTAGCTGATAGATTAATAAAGCACTTAAGTGGTGGTGAGCTTCAGAGGTTGGCGATAGCTGCAGCGCTATGTAGGGATGCTAACGTATACTTATTTGACGAACCATCAAGCTACCTAGACGTTAAGGAACGTATTAATGCTGCTAAAGTGATTAGGGAATTAATGCCTAAGAACGCCTACGTCATAGTTGTTGAGCACGACCTAGCAGTACTTGACTACGTATCTGACTACATAACCGTTGTCTTCGGTGAGCCAGGCGTCTACGGTATTTTCTCAAAAACCTACGCCGTAGGTTCAGGGATTAATAACTTCTTACTTGGTTTCTTACCCGCTGAGAATATGAGGATTAGGAAGGAGCCCATTAAGTTCCACGTACATGAGAAAGCGCCTGAGCGTGAGGCAGAGACTAACGTGCCCTACATATCTTGGGGTAACTTAGTTAAGAAGTTAAACGGCTTTAAGCTTACGGTTGAGGAAGGGATCTCCTATAAGGGTGAGGTCATAGGTATTTTAGGTCCTAATGGCATAGGTAAGACGACGTTCATTAGGTTATTAGCTGGTGAGTTAGAGCCTGATGAGGGTTACGTAAGTACTAGTGGATTAAGGATTAGTTATAAGCCTCAATACGTTAAGTCTGAGTTCTTTGAAGGAACTGTTGAGGAGGTGCTGAGGAAGGCTAGTGAGGACTCACTATCAGGTAGTTCGTGGTTCTACGTTGAGGTTGTTAGGAGGTTAGGGCTTCATAAATTACTGCTTAGGGATGTTAAGGACTTAAGCGGTGGCGAGTTACAGAAGTTAGCTATAGCAGTAACACTAGCTAGGAATGCTGACGTATACCTACTTGACGAGCCATCAGCCTACATAGATGTTGAGGAGAGACTAATTATTTCCAAGGCTATAAGGAGGGTTACGTCACTAAGGAAAGTAACTACATTCGTTGTTGAGCATGACCTTTCAATCATAGATTTCATAGCTAATAGATTAATAGTCTTCGACGGAACCCCGGGCATTGAGGGTTACGCATCAAGACCCATGGGGTTGAGGGAGGGTATGAATAAGTTCCTTAAGACTCTAAGCATAACGTTTAGACGCGATATGAAGACGGGTAGGCCACGCATAAATAAGCCAGGGAGTTATTTAGATAGGTACCAGAAATCAATTAATGAGTACTACTACATACCTCTTACTGAGAAGGAGGTGGTTAGTGAGGAGTGAAACTTATATTGATTTGACTTACTTAAAGTTATTTTACAAGAATACTATTTAAAAGCTAATACCAATTCTTCTCTTAAGGTGTATCGTATGGGATTTAAAGTAACTATCTCCGTAATTAAGGCAGATATAGGTTCTCTAGCAGGTCATCACATCGTCCACCCAAAGACTATGGAGGTAGCTAGTAAGGTTCTCGAGGAGGCTAAGGCTAAGGGACTACTAATAGATTACTATGTAACTCACGTAGGTGACGACCTACAGCTAATTATGACCCACACTAAGGGTGTTGATAGCCCAGACATACACGGTCTTGCTTGGCAAGCATTTCAAGAGGCTGCTAAGGTAGCTAAAGAGCTAGGTCTCTATGCTGCAGGTCAGGACTTACTCGCTGAGGCATTCTCAGGTAACATTAGGGGTTTAGGCCCCGGAGTTGCTGAGATGGAGTTTGAGGAGAGGCCTGCCGAGCCTATAGTCGTGTTCATGGCTGATAAGACCGAGCCAGGTGCCTTCAACCTACCAATATTTAGGATATTCGCAGACCCATTCAATACTGCCGGATTAGTTATAGACCCCAAGTTCCATGACGGCTTCAAGTTCGAAATCTTCGACGTGTTTGAGAGTAAGAGCGTAATAATGAACGCCCCCGAAGAGATGTACGATATCTTAGCACTAATAGGTACTCCAGGCAGGTACATAATTAGGAGGGTCTATAGGAAGAAGGACAACGAGATAGCTGCAGTAGTAAGCGTTGAGAGGTTAAGCCTAATAGCTGGTAGGTACGTAGGTAAGGACGACCCAGTAGCCGTAGTTAGAGCCCAGTCAGGGTTCCCAGCACTGGGTGAGATCCTAGAGCCATTCGCATTCCCGCACCTAGTTGCTGGCTGGATGAGAGGCAGTCACCACGGCCCATTAATGCCGATAAGCCAGAGGTACGCTAAGTGTACGAGGTTTGATGGCCCACCAAGAGTACTAGCCCTAGGGTTCCAGATAAAGAACGGTAAGTTAATAGGCCCTGCAGACCTATTCGATGACCCAGCATTCGATGAGACACGTAGGTTAGCTAGCTTCATAGCTGACTACATGAGGAGGCACGGACCGTTCATGCCTCATAGGTTAGGTCCTGAGGAGATGGAGTACACCACGCTACCTCAAGTACTTAAGAAACTTGAAGGTAGATTCGTAGAGACTAAGGGTGTAGCCATTAAAAGACCAAAAGTAGAGACAACCCTCTTAAGGCACGAAACGCATGAGTAAAGAACCATAAGTATTAACATAACGACTTTTTAATCAAATACTAAATTTTCATTGGTGTCAACTATGAAGGAGCCTATATTAGCAATTAACTTTAAGGCTTACTCAACCGCCTTCGGTAGGACAGCCTTAGAGATAGCTAAGTTAGCTGAGAGGGCTGCTAAGGAGTATGGGTTAACGGTTATTATCTTACCACCATTAACTGAAATAAGTAGGTTGGTTCAGGAGGTTGAGATACCTGTGTTCGCCCAGCACGTGGATCCAGTTAACTTAGGTGCCCATACCGGTCACGTAACTGCTGAGATGGTTAAGGAGGTAGGTGCTTCAGGTATAATGATAAACCATAGTGAGAAGAGGTTGAGGATCGATGAAATTAACTTCTTGATTAAGAAGGCTAAGGACTTAGGCTTAGAGACCTTAGTCTGTGCTGACACGCCAGAGACTTCAGCAGCCATATCAGCGCTTAAGCCTGAGTTACTAGCTGTTGAGCCTCCGGAGCTTATAGGGACAGGTATAGCCGTGTCTAAGGCTAAGCCCGAAGTCATAACGAACACCGTAAGCTATGTTAGGAAGATCAATAAGGAAGTAATAATACTGACTGGTGCAGGTATATCAAGCTATGAGGATGTAGCGGCAGCAATAAGGCTAGGTACCTCAGGGGTTCTAGTAGCTTCAGCAATAATGAAGGCGAAGAACCCAGGGAAAGTAATTGATGATATGGCTAAAGCAGCTGTAGAAGCATTTAGTAAGGAGTAATGAGTGAGTATCGAGTAACATATAAATCTAAATTTTATAATCAATCCCTGAATAAGCTGTAAATTTCTAGAGAAAGACTTATATAAAAGCCTAGTGATTAGGAAACCGTAAGTGTGATAGATACTTTAGTTGAGTTCAAGGGATGAAGGGTCAAACAAGATCCTTCTCTTCTTGGACTCAACTAAAGTACGTACCGTAACGTATGGGTGGTCAAATTGAGTGTGGTTAAGGTAGGAGGTCCCTATAAGAATAAGGTTCTTGGAACAATACTAGCGGTTCTAGTTTTAGCATCGCTAATGGCAACGCCAGTGATGCACGTAAAGACTGCAACTAGTGAAGGTGGTTTAGACTTAGAGAATATTATACAGGTCTCTGACCTACCCAACTACCCTAAATGGGAATGGCACATAGGGTTTAAAAAGGTAGAGGAAGACCTCATAACCTTACCCAAGATTGAGGAAATGTTTGCTAAGGCAAACTACGTCTTCGTCCCCGCAGGCGTAATGTATGAGGGCAAGTACTATGCTGAGTTCACTTGGCCATCTAAGGAGAAACCTTACATAATTAATGGTGAGTTAATATTCGATGAGTTAACCACCGAACTAGCTAAAAAGTGGGAGGATACCTACGGTGAATACCCACTACCTAAAGAGGCTCTCTTTCTTGCAGGGACATTAGGTATGCTAAAAGCTAGAATTAGGTACATACCCTTCGAAAATGTTGAGATAGTGCAGAATGTCATTAATACGCAATGGGATGTTGAGCAACTTGAAAAAGAAGGTATAGTAGTTACTGATTCCTTAATTATGGAGGACCTAGAGACCGCAAGTAAGGAGGAAGCTAATGAGCTCCTTGAATTGTTCTTACAGAGTGTAAGTGAGGTCCAAGGGGGTATTATTAAAACAGAGAAGCTCATAGACACTGAAAACACTAAGGTGGTTATAGGTCAAGGAGTCGACGTATGTCCACCACTCGAAATATCCTATGAGTATAGGAAAGGCGAAGAAAAACTATATTTATCTGGTGAGAATACCAGCGTATGTTACTATAATACAGGGTATATAGCTTTCTACATGATCTGGTTCTATAGGAGATTATCGAGCGGTTACGTAACAGGATTAATATATCTAGCCATAGCAAATGCCATAAGTTTTGACCTTAAGAAAGATGAGTGGGACTATGTGTCGTTAGGTGTGACGTCATGGCTATTATATAACTTAATTGTCGATCCTTGCATACCCGTAGCCTCTGGCGACCCTGATTATCCTAGTAAGGGGTGTATTCAAAATGATAACTTCAATATGATATTCATACCTGAGGAAGACCCCTGGGATATACTCCCATCTCCTGAAGACATACTTGATGAACTTGAGGCAGGCCTCTACAGGTTAATGAGTAAGTTTGGTGGTGTTGGTGCTAGTGAGACTAAGGCTGAACCAATGCCTGTGCCGGAGATACCCATACCCGAAATACCTGAGGAAGATTACGTAAGAGTTGAGGAGGTTTCACCTAAGGAAGGGGAAGTGCTTATACCTGGTAAGAGCTACGATATCCATCTTAAGGTTGGTGTAGGTCTTTATAGTGCTGATGAGGCTGTACTTAAGGTATCCATATATGCCCTACTCCCTGGTAAGAATGTCTCCTTAATGGAGCCCGACCTAATAGATGTCGTTGGTAAGGGTGAAGACGCTGGTGACCTCTACTACACTATCGACATACCTACTCACCTACGTAACGTAAGTAATGAGGTTATTATTGAACTAGCATTAATACCTAGTGACTCTAAAGAACCCACAGCAACAGCTATTATTAGGTACCCCTCATACGTACCGAAGGTTAAGTTAAGTTATGAGTTAAGTAAGGACTACGTAATAGCTAATGGTGAAGATACCGTAGAGATAATTGTTAGGGCTATAGATGAGGATGGTAACCCTGTCAAGGACAGGGAGCTTGTAGCAAGCGTTGATAGGGGTAGTGACCTCAACTGGCTAAGTATGGAGCCAAACCTAATGGATTACGGTAGCGCATGTAGTTACTTCGTAAAACTATATACGGACTCTAACGGTGAGATATCATTCCACTATAAAGCACCTAAGGTAGTTAAGTCCTACTACCCAGTAATCACTAAGTCCAATGACCCATTCCCCATATATGATACGATAGTCGTTAAGGACGTGTTGACAGGGGATAGCATAAGAATTAGAGTTAAGTTAATCTCACCATACCCTAAGATTGAGAAAGCATCAATATCTCAGCCTGTATGGGCGGATACTTGGGCCAAGATAAGTGTGCTTGTTCAGGACATAGATAGTGATACACTGTACGTTACCCTAATGTCCACAATACCAGGCACGTTCGACTATAAGGGCAAGATGGTTGAAGGAGGGAAAATAGATTTTGAGGTAAGTTCAGGGGATGAATTTAATGTGGGGTTCCGCTCAATACCTATAGGTCTTGATGTTAGGAATATACCTAAAGTAAGTGATATGCTTAAGTCTAAGCTTAAGGATGCGTTACTCTCACTAATACCTAACCTAATATCTGAGAGAGCCAACATCGCTAAAGCCTACACTAAACTTGAGAAGTTCATGAAGGCTAAGGGAGTACCGGTAATTAGCTCAAAGAAAATAGCTCAATACCTAGCATGGGGTGATGAGAAGTTCACTAAAGCGATAAGTAAGTTAGTGAAGAAGGCTGGCTATGACGAGAAGGCCGCTCAAGCCCTCATTAAGTACATGAAGAATGACGCTATTGATAGGGCTTTACTCATAAATGACTGGTTCGGTACTGAGGAGACACTGGGTGGTAATGCCTGGAAGTATGCGGGGGATGTTGAGGCATATATGAGGGGTGATGACGTTAGTAAGCTTGGTCTTTACCTAGATGGTGTATATATATTGATGGGTATTGGTGGGTTATTTGAAGATGGGACTATGGTAGCTAAAGCGTTAAAGTTAGGTGCTTGGGAGGGTTACTTCATTACCGTAGGTTTAAACACTCTGTATGGGTTTAAGGAGCTCTACGATAAGTATAGGGAGATAGGTGATGCAGTAACAAAGACGTTCCCAGCAGGTATCATAGTACTGGTAAAGGACTCTGAAGGACATACCACCCATAGATACCTACACTTCTTCATACTCCACTACGCTAGAGGGGGTGCTGGTCTTGATGAGGCTTTACTAGCTGGTGGTGAGTCTAGTGAGGTTGTTTCAACCTTAGTTAGGTATTACGAGGCATGTAAGGAAGAAGATATGGATGCCTACCTATCAACGTTGAATACGAACGGTATGAGTCAGGATGAGCTACAGTTACTTATAGACATGACTAAGGCTTTCTGGAACGCTACTAGCACACTCACCTACGACATTAGCGACATAGAAGTAGGTATACTGGAGGGAGGTGAGAGAGCAGCAGTTACTTACAGGGTTAGTGGTGTTCTTGAGTTTAATGGTGAGGAGATAAGTCTTGAGTATGATGCTATAGCGATACTTAGTAAGGTTAGTGGGGAGTGGAAGATAGATAACTTAATGATAGCGCAGCAATTTTACGAGACCTTGGCCTACGTCACATTAATGGATACAGTACTTGAGGAGAGGGTCTCAATAGCTACGGATGCGGTAGAGGAGTTACCTAGGGTTAGGAACATAGATATTCAGTCAATAAAAACACCGCCAGAAACTGAGTCAATAAAAGTGTATGTAGGGGCTGAGGTCCTTGATTCACAAAGACACGTGGTTACCGGAGTGTTTAAGGCACCAAATAACCTAACCTACATCACACGTACCAACATGTCATCACTAGACCAAGTAGCCGTGTTAGATCTCCCCATGTATTTAGTTAAAGGAGAACCTAAGGGGTTGTGGTATGTCGATATATATGTAGATGATATTTGGGTCCTAGGGAAATACTTCACAGTCGGTGTAGAGGAAACATCACCCATGATGGAAACCACAACAACCCCACCAGCAACTACAGTACCGACAACCGAAGTAACTACGGAGAGACCGCAAACAAAGACCGTAGTACCGACCACAACTTCAGAGGTAATTAGTGAGACATCTCCAGAGACTACCGTCGCCACTAGCGAGGCTGAAGTAAGTCCTAGAGAAGGTGAAGGTTGGGGTGTACTTCAAGGGCTTATCATAGCAGCTTTCGCAGTCATAGCGGTACTCGCTATTACGTTGGTAGTAATTGTGAAGAAGGTCCTTAAATAACGATATTATTTTTAACTCTCCTAATTTCTAAAACACCATGCTGTATAGGTAATTACTTACGGTTTAATTAGCCTCTCCTTACTTATATACCTCATTAAGCATGTCGCTAAGCTCAACATAGCTAATGAAGTAGCTGTAATGACTAAGTAACCTAGCTCTATACTCACTGACATTGCATTTACGAATCTCAGTACAATGAACATTACTGCGGAGAGAGTGAAGAAGACTACATAGTTAAGGATACGTACCTCCTTCATCCCTAAGATCCAGTAAAGGCACCCTAATAGCCCTATGACTGACGCTATAAACGCTGGCGTTACTAAGGTGATATAGATTAATAGCGGGGCATCTAGGGTTAATCCCCTCACAATACCTATAACCATTACCGAGATTAATGAAGCTATATAAGACGGTATTAACAACCCTACCACCTTACCTAACCATAGCTCCGTTAACGTTAATGGACTACATAGTAAGGTCTCTAAAACACCTTCACCCTTCTCCCTAACGAACCTATTAGCTAGGTTAAACCCTACAGCAACACCTACCACAGGTGCTAAATAGACTGTGAATGCCTCAACATTAATCACGCCCTTAAACGTTGTTGAATTAAATAGCATCAGGAAAGCCCCAACAAATAAATAACTAGACACTGTAGCCCTGTCTCTTAAGGTCTCTACTAATTCTTTCTTAACGATTATTAAGGATCGCCTCATGGTTAATCACCCTTGACAATCTTAAAGTAAACATCCTCTAGGGAGCTACCTAACCTCCTTACTTCCTCAACATTAACACCATCACTAACTAACTCCCTTAGAACCTCAGGAGCATCACCATCAATAACTAAGATAGATCTGTTTGATGAGGAAATCTCAACGATATAGCCACGTAATTTTAGCGCGTTGTATGCCTTCAATAACTCACACTCCCTACTTAACCTTACCTCAATTACGGACTTACTAAACCTGCTAATTAATTCACTAACGTAACCATAGGCTATGAGCCTACCCCTAACTAATATGCCTACCTTCAAGCACACCTCCTCAACCTCCCTTAAATCATGGGATGTATATAAGATAGTCACACCCCACTTCTTAGAGAGCTTAATCACTAAGTCCCTCACCATAACCCTAGACTCAGGGTCTAAACCTACTGTTGGTTCATCAAGAAACAGTACCTTAGGGTTATTGATTAACGCCCTAGCTAAAGCCAGTCTCCTCCTCATACCCCTAGAGAGGTAAGCTACCTTTAGATCCCTTACCTCGTAAAGGTCGACGAGTTCCAGTAATTCCTTAATCCTTAACTCCCTCTCCCTACGGTTACTTAGCCCGTAAATCCGTGCGTAGAAATCTAGGTTTTCATAAGCAGTTAGCTTAGGGAAGAGACCATCACCCTCAAGTAAAACACCTACCCTACGCCTTAGATCCTTACTTCCGTCATTAGCTAACGATTTACCAAAAACTAATGCCTTACCTGAAGTAGGTTTAAGGAGACCTAACAATATCTTTATGGTTGTTGTCTTACCTGCGCCATTAGGTCCCAGAAGCCCGAAAACCTCACCTTCATCTACGTAGAATGTTATACCGTCCAGTACTCTCACACTATTGAACTCCTTAATGAGTCCTTCAACCTCAATAACATGCTTCATAATCACCACCTACCTAGCTTTAAATAATTAATGAATTCAGTACGCTTTGAAGACCTTCCTCTTCACTATGCTCCAGTAGCTATAGTATATGATCCATAGGGTTAGTAGCACCAGCACTACCACATGAACGGTCTTAATACCTCCCTGAATCATGACCCATAATGTGTAGGTCAATGCGGCAATGTAAGTAACGATCCCTATAATGAAGGCTCTCTTTTGCCATCCGTACTTCCTAATCGTTGTTATGGCCTGTAATGCTGCGTAACCTTCCTTGGTTAATGTATACTTACCTTCATTATCTAGCGTTATGAGTCCTTCAAGCTTCTTTAGATGGAAGTCTAACTTACCACTACTCTTAATGCCTAATTCCCTCTTTAACTCAGCAAACCCCATGGGTCTCTTAGCTAGTAACTTCAGTATCTTAATCCTAAGGGGATGTGATATAGCCTCAAACACCTCTTCCGACACCATCCGCGAACACCATGTAGGGGTAGGCTTAAGTTAAATATAACTCTAAACCCATTGACAAGTAGGTCAAGAAAACTAGACCTACATACCTATTAACCACGGTTAGTAATGCAGCCCCTAATAAACAATTTAAATGATAACTGCACTTATCATAATGGTGGTTATCATAAGGTTTGTGAATAGAGAAGAGGAGCTTAGGGTTTTGAGGGAGAAGCTAAACAGTAATCGTTTTGAGCTAATCGTAATTTATGGCAGAAGGAGGGTTGGCAAGACCAGGCTTATTTTAGAAGCTGTAAGGGGGATGGATCATATCTATTACTTAGCCATCGAAGGTGATAATTTAAAATCATTTAAACGTGTAGCCTCTAAGGTAGTCCGTAACTTAACTTATGTTCAGGAAGACTGGGAATCCTACTTTAACTTCCTGAAGGATAGGGTAGTCATTATAGATGAATTCCCCAACCTAGTGAAGGAGAATCCTAGGGTTATTTCCGTGTTCCAACGTATTGTAGACTTAGTTTTAAGTAATACTAGAACTAAACTCGTGCTATTAGGTTCCTCTATCTCTATGATGAGTGATAAGGTGTTGAGTTACAAGAGTCCACTTTACGGTAGGAGAACTGCCTCGATAAAGCTTAAACCTCTAAAATTCTTCTCCATAAAGGACTTCTTCCCTTCAGTAGGTTGGGAGGAACTGATAGAGATATATGGTTTAACCGACGGCATACCTTACTACCTCGAGAAAGTACGTACACCATTCTGGAAGTGGCTTCAAGAAGAAGTTAAGAGACCAGATACGTTTCTTAAGGACGAGCTGGACTTTCTGATGAAGTATGAATTTACTGAGGTAGCGACGTATAAGAAGATACTTGAAGCTATAGCTCACGGTAAGAATACGCCTAAAGAGATAAGGGACTATGTTAAGATGAAGCACTCGGACATAATGCCTTATCTAAAGAACCTCATGGACACAGAGTTCATTACTAGGGAAGTACCAATAACCGAGAATCCCGCTAGGTCTAAGAGAGGGAGATACTATGTTACAGATAACTTCATTGCCTTTTGGTTCCGTTACATATACCCAAACTTATCAGTTATCGAGGAAGGGATGTTTGATGTAAGTGAAATCAAATATGATTATCCCAACTACTTAGGGTGGGTATTTGAAAAAGTAGCTAAGCAGTTCTTAATAGAGCTAAATAAACGTGGTAAACTACCATTTAAATTCACGAAAATAGGTAAATGGTGGTATAAGGATAAAGAAATAGACCTAGTGGCACTTAATGAGAGAGAAAGGAAGGCCTTACTAATAGAGGTAAAGTGGAGTGACTTAGATAGACAGGATATCGATAGGTTAATCACGAAATTAGAACATGTAGCTAAACTAACGAAGCTAAACAACTACAGAAAGTACTATGGCGTAATAGCCAGAAGGGTTGAGGGTAGAGAGAAATATACATGGGATTTAAGAGACTTTAACAAAATAATGAAATGAAAACAAATCAGTATTAAACCAAGCCTGCATCACTAATCGCTATGAAATTACCTTCATGCCGTTAACTCAAGAATTCCTGCTCAACTTACTTGGGTTCGCCTCTTTATATGTTTGTATATGTTTTATATAAGCTGTCATCGGTTCACCTAGGTTAATTGATAATTATTTAATAACGGTACAGATAAGTTCATCGGGTAGTGAACTGGCGGAATTCCTTAATCCTTACGAAGTC
Organism: uncultured Desulfurococcales archaeon; assembly: GCA_964519505.1. GTDB lineage: Archaea > Thermoproteota > Thermoprotei_A > Sulfolobales > CAZFJX01 > CAZFJX01. The sequence goes on along the minus strand of CAZFJX010000003.1, from coordinate 106,415 downwards.
ATTAATTTACTGAGACCCATAGCTTACTTCTCTTTCGCATTAGTTACTGCGTTAATAGTTATTGGGTTGCTACTTAAGAGGAAGTCCCTAGCTATGGTCGGGTCCCTAGCGTTTTACCTACCTACCTTCGGGTACTATGCTGTATCTATGGTGTGGATTGCTGGTATAGGTATTATTAGGGCTTTATGGCTACCATTACTAGACATAAACCCACTCCTACTCAAGTTAGGGCACGTAGTGCTCATACCGTACATAGCTTTATCGCCCATACTTACCTACATCACGGACCGCATTACTGAATCATCACTCTTTTACGGACTCCCAATAGGTCTTCAGGAACTCCTATCGAGCCCTGCTGGACTGATAGCTCTTACATCAATGACCTTAGGGATATTCTTCTTCACCTTCGGTACTGCCACATGGCTTTACGGGAGGTTTAAGGGTGTTGAACTCATAGACTTCTGGGCATATAGGTTCTGTAGGCACCCACAATACCTAGGCTTTCTACTCTGGAGTTACGGCATGACCCTATCACCTCTATGGCTATGGCCCCCGAGAGGCATTACCTTACCAACACCGACAACCCCTTAGCTAATAACTGCCTTAATAGTGATAGCTATAGCTTTATGGGAGGAGGCAAGGATGGTTAAGGAGCATGGTGAGACATACGTGAATTACCGTAAGAAAACCCCATTCATGATACCATTACCTAAAGGCATAGCCAAATTGATAGTTAAGCCAGTAACTGCATTGTTAGGTAAGCCCTACCCAGAGACGCTAAGGGAGGTAGCATTAGTTATTGGGTTATATGGGGCTATACTCTCAATAGCCTCAATCCCCATAGCGCTAACGTTAAGGTGAAGCTAAATCAGCAAATACCTTTAAGGTTTAAGAGATCCCTAACAGAGAGTGCTTACGGGAGCCCGCGACCCCGCAGGACAGGGCCGTAGGGCCTTGAATGACTGCGGGACCCGCCTGAGCCGTTCTATAGTTCTTTAAATCTCCACATATTCGTTGGTGATGGCTTATCAGTAACCATAGGCGTAATTAATCCTTCCCTAATCCTTCTTAACGCCCTCCTTAAAGGCTCGGCATCTAGGGCTATTGTTGTAGCGATAGCAGCTAGTGCCGACCACCTTCCCCACCTACTTACCCAGTAACCCTCTACCTCTCTTTCACTAATCCCGTAAGCTAATGATGCTAAAGCCCTTAACCACCTGTCTATGGGTGGTAACTCATACCTCCTACTACTTAACGCTATAGCTAACCTAGCCGTATAATGACCAACACCTTTAATGTTCATGAGTACGTACTCAAGCTCTTTAAGACTTAGCCTCATGGGTAGGTCATCACTTAAGTCACCCCTAATGAAGGCTTTAGCAACGTTAATTACAGTCTCCGACCTATAGCCTAAACCTGATGACCTAAGTAGGTTCTCGTACCTAATTACGTCCTTAGGTAATGGTAGTAGAGGGATTAAGCGATTGCCTATACGTACGTACTTACGGAAGTTCTTGATCAACTTAAAGAGCATACCCCAACCCTGCCTAAAGCTAGCGTTCTGCTGACAGATACCCACAACTAAAGACCACCAAAGACTCGACGACCTTAACCTCCAACCACGGCAACACTCACTAAAACCTTTTAATAAAGGATCCTTAGAAGCTATATCAAAGAACTCGCCGAGATCTTCCTTAAGACCTAAGGCATTAATAAGAGGAGGGATGTAGCCCTTATCGCATGACTCACCCCAAATATTTACTGAGCCATCGGTATGGACCTCAGCAATCACTAAAGGTTCGGCACTCAACTGAACATAGCCTACATGGCCGTCAAACCAAAAGTTGAAGTTATAAGTACCTAGAGTTAACATAAGATCGATGCCGTACTTATTAAAATCAATAGTTAATGAGGAGCACCTCCTAAGCACTGTGATAGACCCGTTAATAATCTAAAGCTTAATAGATAAAAGATTAAGATGCTAAATACCTAACGACTTAAGTACATTCATAAGTGATGTATTCATCACTTGATAGTACATTAACCTCCTTACCAAGTATTTGTTTAATGACATTCCTGTGTGACTTAATTCTATTTCTGAGTGAAGTATCATCAGTTATTAAAGGTACGTTAAGCTCGCTTGACTCAACCACGTATGAGGCGTCATAGTACGTTATTTTAAGCCTGAACGCAAGTCTCAGTACGGCTGAAACATTCTGCGGATAGACCATGTTTAGGTATCGGTGAATTAATGAGATTAGATTCAGCAGCGTTAATGCCTCATTTATGGTTAGTCTCTTTAGTAAGGTGGCCTCCTTCCATACGGCATTACCTATTTCATAAGGTGTGAGCGTAAGTTCGTAGCACCCTCTAATGTAGTCTAGAGAGTCACGTCCAAGAGACCTTACGATATTGAGTAGTGCTGAAGCGTCTAATAATGCACTCATCTCTCCTCACGACTACTTCTTACTACAGACACAATCTCCTCTGGAGGTATCTTCCTTAAGATCTCTTGCGCACATTCTAAGGCATTTCTAACCTCCTGCTCTTCCCTTCTCCTAACCTCCTCCTCTAAAGCCCTTCTAATAACTTCACTTACAGATATACCATACCTCCTTAACTTCTCGTATAGATCCCTCCTAATCTTAGCAGACACCGTAACCCAACTCAAGTAAAACACCATTATATACTACTAATACATGACTATATAAACATATACTACGTAAACAGGACTACTATATGAAATACATCGTGTATTTGGAGAAGGGAAGGGAAGGAAAGCCTGTATGAGGTATTCATGTGGCGGGCCCGCCGGGATTTGAACCCGGGATCTCCGGCTCCGCAGGCCGGCGCCTTATCCAGGCTAGGCCACGGGCCCTACTACTCCGTAACTAGTTATGTTAAGAAAGGAATTATAATTTAACTGGGGTTTACGATACTGCTTTCTTACCGCGTTTGCCTGTACGTACCTGGATTACTTCCTCAACGGGTATTATGAATATCTTACCATCCCCGGAAACACCACGTTTAACGCTCTTTATTATTATGTCTACGACCTTATCTACGTCTTCATCATTAACAACCATCTCTATCTTAACCCTAGGTAGTAGGTCGTAGTACCCGTAGCCCTCCTTCCACCTATACTTGATACCTCCCTGCCTCCCCCCTACCCCTTACTGAATATACTGTGAGTGATATGAAGCCTGCTTTAGAAAGCTCCTCCTTAACCTTATTGAGGGTTTCTTCCCTAATGGGCGCTTCGATTTTCTCCTATCTAGCTCCATAATTACTATCGTTACTTCCATAATAACCTTAAACCTGATGATGCTCTTTACACGTTTTAAGGTATTCCCTAGCAAGATATAGTGTGGGTGATTGCTTGGTATCTGTAAGCATGGTTAACTACACTAAGGATGGTGAGAAGTTAGTTGCTGCAGCCGCTAAGAGGACTCTATCTAGGAAGGACTTCGATATAATAGCGTCCTCAATGGGTGATGATGAGGTAGATACATGGGTTAAGGAGACCTTTAAAAGAGGTCATTTCAGCCCATGGGAGCACTCAGTGTATACATTCGAGGTCAAGTGCTCTAGGGTATGTAGTCACCAACTAGTTAGGCATAGGATAGCTAGTTACTCACAGCTATCGCAAAGGTTTAAGGTGGTGAAGGAGTATAAGGTGATCACACCACCATCAATACGTAAGGATGAAGAGTTACTTAAGCTATTTAATGAGTTCGTTAATAAGGCTTACGAGCTGTACATGGAGTTCATAAAAGCAGGAGTACCTCCTGAGGACGCTAGGTACATATTACCTCAAGGTGTTCATACTAAGATATTAGTCACTATGAATGCTAGGGAGATACTACACTTCTTAAGTCTAAGGATGTGTTCAAGAGCTCAATGGGAGATAAGGAGGATTGCCTGGAGCTTATGGAGCGAGTTACTTAAGGTACATCCCAAGCTCTTCAGATATGCGGGGCCTAGATGCATTCTTTATGAAAACCAAGTTAGGGCTGAGCCAGCTACATTGATTGAATTTATTAAGGGTAAGGCGGAGTTCACGATAAGTAAGTGCCCTGAAGGTGTTCCTAAGGATAAAATAAGGGATTGCTTATTGAAAACAATTAAGGAGTTAGGGATTGATTTACGGATAAGGTAAGTGATCGGCGTCGCACTCAATAGTTTCCTCAAGTACCTTTAAGTATTCAGTAAGTACCCATCCATATTCACTCTCAAGTAACAAGATAGCCGCGTGTGGCGGTATAACCCCCTTCTCTGTTATTATTGCATCAATATATTCAGGTGGTGTTACATCAAATGACGGGTTGTAGATTTTTACGTTCGGGTTTCTCTTGATAAATTCCTCATCAACCACTTCTGTAGGGTCCCTAACTTCTATAGGAACTAATTCACCGATTACTGTCCTTGGGCTAAACTTGTATGTCTCCGTAGCTACGTATACACGCACCCTAGCCTCCTTAGCGACAAGTGCGACTACGGAAGTACCTATCTTATTGACTACAGCACCGTTAGCAGCCACGGTATCCGCACCTATCACTACTTTATCAACGTCCTTCATTACATACCTAACTGCTGAGTCAGGTATGTATATGACCTCAATACCCTCCTTAGCTAACTCCTTAGCCGTAATTAACCCTTGATACTTAGGGCGTGTTTCCTTAACATAAACCTTATTTACCTTGCCTTGCTTATGGGCGGTGACTATTACTGAAACAGCCGCAGTGCTATGGCAGTGAGTAAGTATGACATCACCGTTCTCAATTCTCTTAGCACCTAACTCACCAATTATCTTAACAGCCTTTAAGGAGTAGTCTATGAATTCAGAACCAACCTTAAGAACCAGTTCCTTACCCTCATCAACACTTGATATGGGCGCTCTCTTAAGCCTTGAGATGACGTATGAGACTGCATTAGGTAGGGAGACGGCCGTAGGTCTTGAGGTAATTAAGTAGTTAGCTACGTAGTCCATGTAACTAACAAAATCCTTAACATCAGTCCCTCTATAGCTCTCAGCAGCAATCATTAATGCCTTAACAGCAGAGCGTGCTATCTTACCAGCACCCCTTATAACCATAGACCTAATACTCTCTCTAATCTCCGCAACTTTCTTAGGTAACACATATTTAACCATACATCCCACCTAACTTCTTAAGTAACTCATCTAGCGAGGGGACTTGGGGAGGCCATGAAAAGATCTCCCTAATAAGTACGGGTACTGCTTGAGGGGCTATTAAGCCTTTCTCAGTTATTATGGCATCTATATACTCAGGTGGTGTCACATCAAATAGTGGTGCTAATACCTTAATCCTCTTCTTTAACTCATCATCAGCTTGCGGTGGTAATACTTCATTGGGCTCAGTTATTATCGTACCCCTGACTAATTCCCCAAAGACTGTTTCAGGCTTAAATTTGTATGTACCACTAGCTACATACACACGTACTCTAGCTTCCTTAGCGACTAAGGCAAGTGCCGAAGTACCTACCTTATTAACTACCGCACCATTAACAGCTATGGCTTCAGCACCCACAACAACTTTATCTATATCTTTCATCACGTACCTAACAGCTGAATCAACTATGAGGGTTACTGGTACGCCGTTCTTACTAAGGATCTCAGCAGTAGTTAAGCCCTCACCTCCGGGTCTTGATTCGGTAACATATACGTGAATCCTCTTGCCCTCGTTCTTAGCCCTAAGCAACAGATTTATCACCGTAGTACTGTATGAGTGCGTAAGTATCACATCTTCATCAGCTATCCTTTTAGAGCCTATAATGGCTACCTCATTAGATATTCTCTTAGCTCTATTAATGACCTCATCTATAAACTTAGCAACGCATTCCTTACCTTCCTCAACATCCTTAACTTTACGTTCAGTCAACATGATTAAGAGCTCCCTTAACGTATTTTCTAAGAAAGCCGATGAAGGCCTTAAAGACATTATCTCAGGTACTAACCTCCTTAAAGTACCGGATAACTCACTTAAGTTACGGGTCCTCAACGACTCACTCTTTAAGTAATTAAGCAATTCTATAGAGGCTTCAGTAGAGCCTATAGCTTTTAAGAGTCTCTGGCCGCACATCGGTAAAACACCCCTCTTTAATATATAAGATAATGTTTGGAAGTTAATTAAGTTAAGCATTTACTGTTCATATATAGATAGGTACATAGCTATGTATTACTTACTAATTAACCGAGTCATTAAACCTTAAAACCTTAGTCACGATAAGCTTACATGTTAAAGGGTGTTTATCATGCAGGAGAAGCTTAAGTCAGCAGCAATACCTGAAACTAAGGAGGGTAAGCAATACCATATAGATGTAAAGCCAGGCGATGTAGCACCTTACGTATTACTTCCGGGAGACCCGGGTAGAGTGCCTAAGATCTCTAAATACTGGGATGAGTTTAAGGTTGTTGCGGTTCATAGAGAGTATGTAACTCATACTGGTAAGTATAAGGGCGTCCCCATATCAGCAACATCAACAGGTATTGGGGGGCCTGCAACAGCTATAGCTATTGAGGAACTACTTAGGGTTGGTGCTCACACATTTATTAGAGTAGGTACAACAGGCTCTCTCCAGGAGTACATAAAGTTAGGGGATCTCATAATATCGACTGCAGCGGTTAGATTTGATGGGACCAGCAGAATTTATGTTGACTTAGCATACCCTGCCGTAGCTCATTACGAGGTTGTTTTAGCTCTCATCGAAGCAGCCGAACAGTTAGGTATTAGGTATCACGTAGGAATTACAGCAAGTAGTGATAGCTTCTACATAGGTCAAGGAAGACCAGGCTTCAAGAACTATCTACCTGAGCGCTATAAGGGGATCGTTAATGAGTTAAGAAGCATAAACGTACTTAATTTCGAGATGGAGGCGGCAACATTATTCACATTGGCTAATATCTACGGGGTTAGAGCTGGCGCTGTATGTGCCGCCATAGCCAATAGAGTAACGGATGAATTCATACCCGGTATAGGTGTTGAGGACGCGATTAAAGTAGCCAATGAGGCAGTAAAGATACTTTATGAGTGGGACATGCTTAAAGAGAAGAAAGGCAAGAGATACTTCACGCCATCGCTATTAAGAAAGTAAGCATCTTTAAATACCTGTAAGAACACTAATTCATCTTAAGTATTTTAATGCATGCATGTGAATTTAACCAGTTGGTCTCTTTCATTAAGATATAAGAGTTTCCTAGTAAGGCTTTTTCATGTGGTGTGGTTCTATGAGTGAAGAATCTGAGAAGGAAAAACCTGTATCTCGTAGAGAAGTTTTAAAGATGATAGCGACTGGAGCCATAGGCTTGGTTGTTGGCGCAGTCGCTGGGTATGCGGCTAAACCTGCTGAGGTAGTGACTAAAACAGTTACGTCAGCTACGACATCAACGGTAACCACTGAAGTAACCAAAACTGAAACAGCCACGGTTACAGAGACCGTAACCCCTCCAGCACCTCCTGTAGTTACTGTTGAGAAGCCCGTAGTTAAAGAAGTGCCTACACCTGAACTTAAGGTCGCTAAGGTAATAGCCCCTAAACCAGAGCTATGTGCTGGTTGTAGGTTATGTGAGTTAGTTTGCGCATTAACTTGGGAAGGAAAGACTGACCCTGCATATTCGAGGATTAGAATTAAAGAGTTCTTCGGCGGTTTAATAGTTGTGCCCACCGTATGTATACCATGTGCCGATAAAGCATGTATTAAGGTATGCCCGACAGGTGCATTAAGCTACGACTCAAAGACAGGTGCCATAGTTCTAGATGAAACTAAGTGCACTAAGTGTGGGGCATGCTTCGATGCATGCCCAGCAGGTGCTCTAGCCCCACATCCAGATACTGGTTTACCCATGACATGCAATAAATGCTCACTATGCGTTAATATCTGTCCAACAGGTGCTTTAGAGGCTTGGTCTAAGATACTTACATTTGAGCAGGCATTAGCTAAGAAACCTGAGGAGATAGCTAAGGACCTACTTAAGAAGTACTTCGGTGTTGAGGATGTTAAGGAGTTAGAAAGTAAGTATGGCTTCTGGACACCTGAGAAAGCTAAAGAATTCGGTATTGGGTGATAGCCATGCCCCTCTACGCATACACAGGTAAAATTCTGTTCATAGACTTAACTAACGAGAAGCACTGGGTCGAGGAGCTACCTGAGGAGGTCATTAAGAAATTCTTTGGTGGTAGAGGGCTTATAGCGTGGTACATGTGGTACAAGACTGAGAAGGGCCTTAACCCATTATCGCCTGATGCGCCGTTCATTGTTGCAGCAGGACCCATAAACGCAACGCCAATACCTGCCTCAAGATCGTGTGTTGGTGGTAAATCACCGCACACAGGGATGATAACCTACAGTAGGATGGGTGCTTTCTCACCAATAAGTGATGAGCTAAAGAAAGCTGGTTACGACATGATGGTCATTACCGGTAAGGCTAGTAAGCTCTCATATATATACGTGAAAGACGGTACTGTCGAGATAAGGAATGCTGAATCCTTAAGGGGTTACGGAGCTTACAAAACAATCATGAAGATTAAGGAGGAGGTCGATGAGTACTCAGGTCTTTTAGTTACTGGACCCGCAGGTGAGAACCTAGTATCTATTAGTTGTGCTTTCGGAGGTATAGGAGATACTGCTGGTAGGCATGGTATAGGCGCTATGATGGGTAGTAAGAACCTGAAAGCTATCGCAGTAAGAGGTACTGGTGAAGTAAGTGTTGCTGACCCTGAGGCCGTCAAAAAGCTCTATAACGACTTACTTAAGCTAGAGATGACTGCGCCAGGACAGAACATTAGGTGGGGCACTACTTACTGGACTTACGCAGCTAGTCATGGATTCAGCGATAACGCATGCTTTAACTACAGGGAAGGAACTAATGATGAGATATCCTTTGCCCTTTCAGGTTATCAGTACGAGAGAAAAGGCTACTGGGTTAGGCAGGCGGTAGCGTGCTATAAGTGCCCACTACATTGTAAGAAGTACGGTAGGGTGCTTGGAGGTAAGTATACCTGTATATTTGAGGGGCCAGACTACGAGTTAAACGTATTGATAGGTGTTAACATAGGCGTTAGTGATGTTGAGGGTCACCTATACTTAACATGGTTAGTTGATGACTTAAGTATTGATGCCATTTCATTCGGCAATACAGTAGGGTTCTTAATTGAGTGTCTAAAGAAGGGTTACTTAAGTAGTGATGACTTAGGCGGCGTAAGTATTGATTGGGGTGATGTAGATACATTCGTTAAGCTAGCTGTATGGACAGCCTATAAGAAAGGGCCTATGACCGTGTTTGGTGAGTCATTAGGTGAGCTCATATCGAAGGGCGTTAGGTACATCGCTAAGCGTATTGAAGAGATTAAAGGCATTAGTGATGTATGGAGGATTACGTATCAATGCAAAGGAGGCGAATTCGCTGCCCATCACCCAAGGAACACGTTACCTAAGTACCACGGTTACTGGCTAGGGTTCACGTACATTACGGGCAATAGAGGTGGTTGTCATTTAGAGGGTTCACAACCGTGGAGGAGGTACGCACTTAAGATGGAGGGTGCTGATCCATGGCCGTGGAGATCACAGGACACCAAAGCAATAATAGATAGTATGGTAGGGTGCTTCTTCTTCTATAGGAGTAAGGCATTTACGTCAGCACTCATGAAGGACATGATTAACGCATTAACAGGATGGGACTGGAAGACCGAGGATCTATGGATAACTGGTGAACGTATCTACAACCTAGAGAGATGTTATAATATTAGAGAAGCAGGCATAGGTTTAGTGGAGCCATTGCCAGACACAACACCAACACCTGAGTTGATAGGGAAGTATGTAAGCTTAGGTGATGTTCTGCCATTAAGAGAGTTTACAGAACCATTAACTAAAGGACCTGGAGCCGCTAAGAAAGATGAGTTCCACCCAGTTATTGATTGGGCGGCATTTAAGAGAGAATTAGAAGAGTACTACGAGTTAAGAGGTTGGGATAAGAAGACAGGTAGGCCTACGAGAGCTAAGCTAGAAGAGTTAGGGCTAGCTGACGTTGCTCAAGAACTTGAGAAGCTAGGTCTCTTACCCTGATTTTAATGTTTCAGTTAATGTATAAACACAATATTTTTAATTAACCTAAACATGCTATTAAGAGGTAATCATTATGGGTAAGTACATATGTTGGATGGTAAAGTTAATTCGGTACTTAACCCCGTCGCTTCCCGCTATGTATAGCGCCTACGTCATGCAGTCTTCCGCGTGTGGTTCATGCCCTTTAGTGCAGAACTGCCCACTTAGGTTTCTACCACCAATAATAGTTTACTCCATTTTCTTAGCTCTAATAAATAAGATTGAAGAATTTACTAAGTTGATAAGGACTAAATTAGATGTTAAGAAATTAAAAACACTACTTAAGTTTACCGCGTTGTTGATAATGTTGATTCCCGTATTTGGCTCGAGTTTAGTTAGTGCTTCACCAGGGGTTGATGAGCTATATGTGGAGCCCAAGGAAATAAAAGGATACGTAAATGACGTAGTTACAGTAAAGATAACAGTTAAGTTCAGGCACCCACAACCTTGTCCATACCCAGATTGGAAGATCACTTATGAATTAATGGGAGATGCTGAAGTAATTGAAGAAAGTGATGTAGAACTTATTAGTAGACTTGAGGCTGTTAAAACACTCAAAATTAAGATCTTAGGTAATGGCACTTTACGAGTAATATATAAGTACGGTCGGGGGTGTCCGTTCGGTAAAGAAGAAGTAGCTGAAGTACCGATAATAGGCTTAGCTAAAGTAACTACAACAACACCAACAACTACAACCGCGGTAATCACAACTACCACAACACCAACCCCGACAACTATCTCAACAACACCAGTAACAACTCCAGCGACATCAACAGTATTGACTACCTCACCTACAACAAGCCCGACCACCACAACTTCTCCAGTAACTAAGGTAGGTATAAACATAGTCGAAGTACTTTATGAAGGTAGGACATACATCTATATATTATTATTCTTGATAATGATTGCCTCGATGGTTATATTAATTAGGCAAGGAAATATGAAGTTAGTTAATGGACTTAGGTACTTATCGATAGCGTTAGTTATTATATTGCTGGTCTTACTACCTATATTTTACGTAGGTGTTATATGCCCATGCCCTCTAGTTATACCGCAGTACATAGTCCTTATACAATTCCTAATGTACATGCCGTTCATATATATAGTCATGATCGCCATCGCTATAGTATCTTCGTTAGTATTGAAAAGAGGCTGGTGCGGTTGGATATGTCCTCTAGGGTTCATACAGGATGTACTAAGTAAAGCCTATGGCAAAGTGAAGGTTAAATTCACTATAGATAAGGTTCTTAAATATATTAAGTACGTGATCCTAGCTATCTTAGTCATAGCTGTAGCATCAACGCTGACACCATACCTCTGCATTAATTGCTTTATTGTACCTATAACTACGTCTATATACTCCCGGAGCTTCCCAACAGTTACGTTCACCCAGGTGTTACTAGCTATTGGTTTAATCATGATCTTACTCTCGATAATGATACCTAGGTTTTTCTGTAGATATATATGTCCTGCAGGCGCTCTTCTTGAGCTGATCTCCAAGATAAGTCTATTCAGGTTAAGAAGGAGTAGCAAGTGTATGAATTGTAAGGTATGTATAGCGTTAAGTAAGTGCCCAATGAATTTAAAAGAAGTAGGGAGCACGGACTGCATATCGTGCTTTAAGTGTGTTGGGTCATGCCCATTTAAAGCCATCGAGTTAAGGGGCTAGCTTGGTTATAATCTATAGGTAAGGCATCATAAAGGATATTAAGGCAGAGTTATTTCCTAAGGTAACATCACATGAGTTCCCAAGAAATAAAGCATATACATCATGATTCCAAGTTCTTGCTAAATTATTTAAAGTATGCTTATTACCACGGTGTTGGTGTTGCGTCGTTTAAGGACTTAGGTAGGATTGATTAAGAAACGTAGTTACACTAAAAGCAGGACAGCTAACCGTAAGATAGCGGATTCCCTAAGAGGAAACCTACTTCAGCACGGTATAGTGATGGCTATGAAGTACGGTTTTAAGGCGTATTCAGTAAGCTCAGCTTATACCTCAGGGATAGATAAGGAGGAAACTGAGACTAAATAAGCACGTAACTTCAGCATATGTTCCGATACTGAAATAGAAGTATCTAAGAATACTATTAGATATCTTCAGTAACTAATGAAACTAAAGTATTATTTAAAGTATTATTTCTACTGAATAATCTTTGACTTAATGAAGAGAAGGCGGCTGCTAACCGCTCCAAATCAACGTTATGTTTTTAACTTTACTCAACCTCTAACTAAATGACAACTGTAGTGGGTTTTGAGATGTTATCTAGGTACTTAAGTCATGGTGTAAGCATATATAGGTTCTTGAGGTGTTATAATGGTTAAGATATTAATAACGAATACTACAGTAATAACAATGTCAACTAAAGGGGAGTTAGTTCTTAGGGATGCATACCTATATATCGATAAGGGTGTTGTTAAGGCTTTAGGTACTGGTGAAGTACCTATAGAGTACCAGTATGCTGAGTACTTAATTAACGGTAAAGGTAGGATAGTGCTACCTGGATTTGTTTCAGGCTTTACATTAGTAACTCCCTACTTAATTAGGTATGAGGTTAGTGGGCTTAATGATCCTAAGATAAAGGACTTACTATCTGTAATTAGTAGAGATGATGTTTACTATATAGCGGTACTAGCATTTACTGAGATGGTTAAGAAAGGGATCACAGCAACTTTAGTGGTTGATACTTACTTAGATAGTATAGCTAGGGCCGCCGACGCTGTAGGAATAAGGGCAGTATTAGCCCCAGGGGCTGGTTGCGTATATACTCAGGAAGACATAGAGCACTCACTTAAGTTAATAATGAATAGGTACCACGGTAGATTACCTAACGTACATGGAGGTGTAGCAACCTGTAAGGAGGAACTGATACCATACATAAATAGGTTAACATATGATTACGGTATTAGGGGTTTCTTAATTAATACAGACCCTAAGAAAACCTCCGTAGGTATGGAAGTACCTCAGAACATGACCTTAATTAACGTAGCCCCCAAGGGGGGCGGTGCTAAGGCGGTATTTACTGAAGAGTTCATTAGTTCATGGAGAGCACCTGCGGGGGTTGGGTTAGGTGTTAAGGCTTCATACGATGTAAGCGACTTAATTAAGCGCTTAGTTATGAGAGGTGTAAGCATGTTTGACGCGTTGGCTGCAGGCACGGTGTGGGGTTATGAAGCTCTAGGGTTACCGTTTAGTAGCTCTATAGAGGTAGGTAAGCCATGTGATATAGTTATACTAAACGCCTCAGAACCTCCGGGCTGGCCTACACCTAAGAGTCTAGAGTCGCTATTTAGGGCTGTTATTGAGGGCTCAATACCTGTAGAGACCGTTATTGTTGCTGATAACATAGTTGTTGATTACGGCGAGACCGTGACCGTTGGTAGCGATATAATTAGGAAAGCCACTAAGAGGCTTAGTGACTTACTTGAGAAAAAGTTATTGAGTTGAGTTACTTATTTAGCAACTAAATTTCCTTGATGTACTCCTCTTCCTCTACCTTCTTCTTTTCCTCTACTTTCTTTTCCTCTTCCTTAATTATGCCTTCTTCCTCAAGCCTCTTCTTAATTATCGATATTACGTGTTCAGCCTCTTTAATCTCTACATAGTGTGGAGTCTTTAGTAATTCAGTTAACGTGGCCTTTATGGCCTCCTCAAGAGGTCTACCAGCCATCTCAACCCTGGCCTTCTCAACAACCAGTGCAGCTGGTGCTGTCACCGCGCCCTTCTTAATAACTGCTAACTCCTCGTTTACTGGAGTAACTATTAATGCACCCACATCTCTCTCATCAAGCCTTATCTTGAATATTACGTCACCGTCCTCGGTCTCACCTACCTTCTCTATTGAGTACTCAACAGCTCTGGCAAGTATCTGTGCTGATTGCTCAACAACCTTCCTAACAACCTCCTCAACCTGCTCATCGGGTATTCTCCTAAATGCCTCAACCCTTAAGGTATCTAACTTCCACTCAATCTTACCGTCAACAACGTCGTACTCGATCCTAACCCTAACAACATCACCCTTATCGATCTTTAGGTTATCAACAAATACCACGTACAGCAGCCTATTTAGCTGAGCTGCCGCGTAAGCAATATCCTGGGCACTAATCTCCCCCTTCTTCATCTGTTCCCTTAACTGTGCGAATAATGTACGTCTTATCTTATCAGCGTACGCACCCGCGATAACTAATCCAGAACTTAACTGAGGCATACCTAAACCACCATATAATACATTCTTTATGAACTATTTAAATGATATTTAAATGCTTGAGTTAATGATTGATTACCTCACGAACCTAGTTAGCCCTCCATGCCCTACCAACTTAAGTAGATCACTAAGTGTAAGCCCGCCATTAAACGCATCCGGGGTTATTTTGAAGTTACCACCGCTGGTTTCCTCAAGCTTATCTATGGGTATGAACCTCCAGTCACTATGTCCGATAAACTTGATCGCTATAAATGCCTTAGCTGAAGCCCTTCTACTAAACTCCATTAACTTCTCTACTTGCCTTCTCTCCACGTAAACTGTCTGCGGTTTATTACGTACCTTAACCTCAAAAACAAGTATGTTCCCCTTATAAATCGCTGTGACATCAGGGTAGACACTTCTCTTGACCTTAGAACCGCTAGCTGGTGCTCTTATAACAGCGAAACCTAACTTCCATAACTTCCTAACTAACTCCCTCTCATGCTGAAAACCTTTACGTCTATGTCTCGAACTAATGGGTCACACCTAACTGACTATTGTTTATATGAATTTATTATCCTTTTAAAGCTAGTGTTATTTGGGGTGATTAAATGGAATTTACACTTATAGATATTGTGCTCATGGTATTCGGATTAATAGTAGTTATAGCGATATTGTCAGCTAGTATCAAGATAGTTAGGGAGTATGAGAGAGCAGTAATCTTTAGATTAGGCAGACTACTAGGTGCTAAAGGTCCTGGCATATTCTTCATCATACCTTTCGTAGACAGCATGGTTAGAGTTGACTTAAGAGTTGTTGCTGTTGATGTACCCAAGCAAAACATAATCACTAGGGATAACGTAAGCACTAACGTAGATGCCGTAGTGTACTATAGAGTTGTTGATCCTGAGAGAGCTGTCACCAAAGTAGAGAACTATCATTACGCAATAAGCTTACTTGCTCAAACTACCTTAAGAGATATTCTTGGTCAGGTAGAGCTCGATGAGTTACTAACCAAGAGGGAGGAGATCAATAAGAAACTCCAAGAGATTCTTGATGAAATGACTGGTGGTTGGGGTATTAAGGTAGTTGCTGTCACCCTAAAAGACGTTGAGCTCCCTGAGTCTTTAAGAAGGGCTATGGCTATGCAGGCCGAGGCTGAGAGGTGGAGGAGAGCTAGGATAATATCTGCTGAAGGTGAGAGAGAAGCTGCTAAGATAATGGCTGAAGCTGCTAAGATGTATGAGGCACATCCAGCCGCTTTAAGACTTAGGGAACTGCAAACACTAGTTGATGTAGCTAAAGAAAAGAATCTCATAGTAGTTACTGAGGGCGCTACCCTCTCAACCCCTATAGCTACAGCAGCCGCATTAATTAAGAAAACATCCCAGTCTAGGAAGGGAAGGTAGATGAGGGCAGGTAAAAACCTTAGGAACTTAACTATTTTCATATTACTTACGTTAGCCATAGTCATTATCTTAGGCTCTATAATAACTCAATCATCGGCAGGTTCCAAGGCCTTAGTAATCTCGTTAAAGGGCACGATGAGTGAGATTAATTACGGTAGTAAGATATGTCTTGAGGAGGCGCTAGAGATAGCCACCAAGGATAACGTACCTCTAATTATTGAGCTAGATACTTACGGTGGCTTATTAGATGCCGCTTTTGATATGTCTGAGATGATTTATAGGGCTGACGTACCAGTAATAACGTTTGTCTCTGGCGCTAAAGCATATAGTGCTGGGACATTAATACTTCTATCCTCACATATAGCAGCAGCAACACCGGATGCCTCAATAGGTGCTATGCAACCCGTATATTATGACCCAACAACAGGTAAGGTTACTTACGTTAATGAGAGTAAGGTAGTTAACCCAGTTATTGAGAAGGTAAGGATGTATACCGAGGAAAGAGGCAGGAACTTTACTGTAACTAGGAGATTCGTTACTGAGAACTTAGTCTTGAGTGGAGAGAAGGCTAAGGAGTTAGGTGTTATCGAGTTCGTTGCCATGGACCTTAACGAATTAATACAGTTAATTAATGGGCGGGTAGTTAAGCTCTATGGCGGTAGGGAGTTTAAGATATATGTAGATGGTTATGAATACTATAGCTGTAGCTTAAGGGCCCAGTTCGTCTCTATATTGAATAACCCAATCTTAAATAGTATCTTAACATCCATAGGTGTTCTGATACTTGTGTTTTCATTAATTAGTGGTCATATAGCCGTAGCCCCATTAGGTCTAGCCTTAATACTGTTAGGGCTCATAGGTGTTGGTTTTAACGTAAATCTAGTCACGATAATACTATTGTTACTTGGCTCTATACTCCTTGGTGTTGAGCTATTCATACTGCCCGGATTCGGTATAGTCGGTATTTCAGGTATAGTTATGCTGATATTCGCATTTTTATTAATGCCCTTAACAAGGCCTTACGCCGTAGGTAATCCCGAAGAGTTCTGGTCATCACTTAGGAACTTCACGATAATACTCGGCGTATGTATGATATCATTCACAACATTCATTACCTATAAAGTCATTAAGGCTAAAAAGATGAAGCCTAAGGTATTCGGTTTTGAAGGGAAGGTAGGTAAGGCTGTTGACTATATAGGTCCAGGCAAGCCCGGTTACGTAATCATCGAAGGTGAGTATTGGAAGGCTGAAAGTGATGAAGAGATAAAGCCCAATGAGGAAGTCGTTGTTACTGAGTCTAAAGGCTTCATTCTAAAAGTAAAGAAGAAAACCCAATAATTTAAGACAGAGGTCAACTTAATAAAAGCTTTAATCTTATCTTACTTATAACTCAATGGATAGGTGACGGGTACTTGAGTTTAAATAATCTTGCTGAAGTGCTGTCAGGCTCCTTTGAAGGGGACCTTATGTACACAGTCTCAACAACTCCGGTCGTCCTTGGTGGTAGGAGCCTAAAGAAACATGAGGAGATATTGCTTATGCTGCCCCATGAATATAACGATATAGTGTCGGCCATTTTAATAATTAACGCGTCACTAACTGAGGAATTAGGTAATATTTACTGGAAGGTAAGATTTAATGACATTATGTTGAGTAGGGAGTTTAAGCCGCAGATAGTTACGTCAAGTAATGAGGGTAAGTACTTAACCTTTATTTACGATGTGAAACCCATAATGAAACCTAAGCAACTTAAGAACGTGTTGAGCATAGGTTTTGAGGCTTCAAACCCCATTACTATAGAGAGCGCAATGTTACTTCTAATACATAGGGTTCCTGAAGCCTCCATAGACCTAAACCTATATGCTGGAACATCGGTCATTGAGCCTAGCCATAAGCTAGATATCGATATGGGGTTTAGAAGAAGAATATCAAGTAAGGGTTCCTGCCTCATATTATTAAGTATACCTTCAAAGGCATGCTCACTCAGTTTTGCAGTGAATAATAAGGTACTTAAGCGAGTCTCTGAAGTGTTAGGTACTTATGAATTAGAGCTGGAGTACCCATTAAGTGGGCTAAGGAATAAGTTAAGCATTATATATCATGATGTTAAGGGACGCATATTCCCTAAGGAGGTTAAGGTAAATACTGTATTAGCTTTCCAGAGGGCTGTACCTGAGCCTAGGATTGTGAGTAGGGTTGTTAAGGTAAGAGAGAGTGGTGATTATGTTGAGGTTGATGTTGAGGTAAGTAATGTAGGTAGTGGTGATGTTAAGGATGTGATAATACAAGTGATGTCTGTAGGTGCTATACTTTATAGGGAAGTAATTGATGAATTGAAAGCAGGAGGCGGTACCGTTATTAAGTTTAAGCTTCTTAAGAAGGTTATTGAGCAGCCAGTAACTATAAGAACCATATATAGGGTATTAGGGAGACCATTATTTACTGATGTTAGGTTAAATGATGTAGTTAAGTAGGAATGCTAGTAGACCCGTAAATATGGATACCTTAAGTAAGCTTCTTGACTTACCAGCCCTCCTCACAGCCATATCTAGGTTTCTTGATACATATACGTAAGTTGTTGCTATGTATGAAGTAGATATGGTTACTATAGCTAATATCAGGAATACCCATGAGTAATTAAAGAATAAAATTGTAATTACGGTCAAAATGACTAGTACTGTAGTTAAGGCTATGGACGCTAATGACGCTACTTTATAACCAGCAACCCTAACTAGGGTTCTTACATTTCTCACCTCATCAGCGTAGTAATCCTCAATACCCTTAACTATCTCTCTAAGTAGGAGTAATGTAAACGCAAATAACGCAGGTATTATGAAGTTTAATTCATTGCCGTAGGACCCATATAGGTATTCAGCAGCTAATCCACCGTAAATTATGGTGTTAGCGCCACCTAGACTAACCACGACATTACCAAGTAGCCCTGTCTCTTTAATGGACTTGGAGTAATAGTAGGTCATTAATGCATTAGCTAATGTGAATAGGACTAACAATAAACCTAGGTATATAGAGGAGGCCACGCCAAGTACGTAAAGTATGATGGAAAATACGTATGCCTCCTTTAAAGTGACCCTACCTGAAGGTATAGGTCTCCAAGGCTTATTAACCAAGTCTGACCTATAGTCATAATAATCATTAATTACGTAGCCAGCAGCACTAACTAAGGCTACAGGAATCATAGGGATCCAGACATTTAAGTCTAAGCATCTAGTCACAGACACGAAACCCACAAGAACACCGAATAAGGACGCAATAACGTTATGAACTCTCATTAACTCAATGTAAGCCTTTAACTTCTTAAACAAGTTAGGCACCTACCTACTCTCCAATAACTTCCTAATCTCACTAGATAAGTTATAGCATCCTAAGCCCTTAGTAAGAACACCCTTCTTAATAAGCCTGATGATTACCTTAAGGGGCTCTCTAACGTGGTAAATCGCGGTTAACTCCCTAATGGCTAATATCTCACCGACGGAGATATTCCTCATGAAGTACTCAAGTACTTTAGCCTCATCAGGATCTAAGTCATACCTTCTCACTAACTCCTTAATTAACCTTCTGCTCATGTACACATACCTCAGTAATACCATGTGTTGAGGTATGAGTGCTCAGGTAAGTACTCAGACCTCCTATGTGCTTCGCAAACACCTTCAAATAAGCAACCCCCACTACCACACCAACCAAACTTCCTACATTCAAGGTCGCAACCTACAGAGCATGAAGGGCAATCCCTCTTACAGCACTTTCTTCCAAACATCCATAAGAAATCATCAAGAATTAACGGACTTATGCCTGACCTAATAGATACTTCCTTGAATGCCCTCCTAACCATTAACCTGAGCCTTACATCTTCCTCATAAGTGAATTCTTGACCTGCCTTAACTTTACTTAATAAATCACTAGGTAACTTAATGATCCCTAACCTAATAGCTATCCTTGATAAGTGGTTATCTACGGGTACTTCCTCATTTTCGGGGTCTTTATACTTGAATAAACCCCTTCTAGCTATGAACTTAATTAGTAAGTAAGCTTTCTTCTCTACGGGGTCTTCATAAGCCTTAAAGACCTTAAGTAAGTTAACTAAACCTCCATTACCTTGCTTTATCCTGCTATTGGCCTTATCTATTAAATTAAGGACTTTACCTTCATGAAGCCTTAATAACTTAATGCCTAAATCCCTAAGTAGTGCTGTCCTCACATCGGCATCCCAAACCTCAATTACCTTACCATTAACCCCCCTTAAACTAAGCCATTTCCTCACATCATCTACCGTTATCTTAGACATGTTCAGTGGTGAGAAGAAGTCAGGGTCCTCACCATACTTAATCATACCTAGTCTATAAAGAGCATCAGCGCCGTGGTAAAATTCACTATCAATAAATCCCTCAAAAGCCCTTCTAGGCCTACTTAATCTATGGTCTATAGCGACCATGAATATGAAGTACCTAACTACATTCTCGGGATCGTCACTCGGTGATGGGTAGTACCTGGGATCAGTAAATGTATCTACGTAACTACCTACATTTAATTCCTTAATCACTTTAGCTACAGCCTTTATAGCATCTATATCTATCATGACTTACTATTCACCCTTTAACCCTTTCGTACTGGTAAGAGCCTGAATATGTTTTTGAAGGCTTCTCAATAAGCTTTATGAAGACCAGTTGAGCAACCCTAGCACCTACCTCTAACTCTAACCCGTTTGGGTTAAGTACGTGAAGAATACCCTCGCCCCTACCAATATACCCCGGATCCCAAAAGGCGCAATATACAGTGGCCCCGCATCTAAGGAGTGTTGATCTAGGCAAACAAAATCCTATGGTGTCGTCAGGTACGCTAACGACTTCATTATAGACTATGCGGTAAACACCCTGGCCTAAGTACCATACACCATCCTTAGGTTCAATAATCTCATATTTAGGTAATCTCTTACTCCTAAAACCAACAAAACCTCTACTAACATACCTATGGATCTCTGAAGCACTTAAGTCGAAACCAGCAGGCTGTAACTGGATCCCTAGATCCCTAGACCCCCGAATAATGCCTAACTCATTAATCAAGCGGTCATTAAGTGCCGTAACCCAACACCTACTCTTAACTTTCCCCAAAGATTAAAATACACAACTAGGGCATTAAGGGGGACATACCTTAGGAGGGTCTTCAGATCATAAATACCATTTATAGAGGGGGGGTTAAGTTTAAATAGTTGACCCCCCCTATACCTTATGGCATTAAGATGTGGGGGCTGGGGGGCGAGATGGTATGGGGTACACAAACTCAGGTGCTCGAGGAGCGTAGAGAGGTAGCTAAGGTTATTGGCAAGCATATATACGCTAACCTATACCAATGTGATAGGGAGTTGTTAGAAGACGAAGATACTTTAAGAGAAATAGTTATTGAGGCGGCCCGTTTAGGGAATATGACTCTTCTTGACGTTAAGTCATGGAAAATAGGGCTTGGTGTTAGTGTAGTAGCTATAGTGCTCGAGTCGCACATAACTATACATACATGGCCTGAATACGATTTTGCTACAGTAGATGTTTATTCTTGCGGTGCGCATACAGACCCTGAAAGGGCCTTTAGGTACATAGTGAATATGTTGAAGCCAGCTAAGGTAGTTCTAGGTAAGGCTGACAGATCACTATATACTCAATAGAAATTTTTTAATCGTAAACCAAAGTAATACTGCACAACATATTCCATAGGTTAAATGAGGCTATGGTGACTAAATTTATTAACCCTCACATAAGGTAAGGTATTATGGTGGCTGGCGCCCCCCAGCCCCCTAACGGTGTTACGGGTGGGAGGCTTACCCCCGTAACACCGTTAGCCCCTTCCCAACCCCTTTCACAACCTTAATTAGTTCTTTAGCTAGGGTTATGTCACCGTATGTAGATATATATATTGAGCTTAATCCAGTAGTGTCCATGACCTCGATTAGATTCCTTAATAACTCGATATTTAGTTCTAGCGCTTTACCCTTACGTAGGTAGTCTAATGCTTTTTCCCTCACGTTCTTACCTATACGTATGCCTAAGTGCTTAACCATGTTAACATCACTAACTTTCTTTAATGGGACGAATAAGGGTACTATAGGTAAGTTATTAACCTCATTTCTAAGTGCCTTAACTAGGTCAGTAATCAACTTGAAGTCATAGGTAAGTTGCAGAAATACTACATTAGCTCCACATCTCAACTTCCTTAATGTTTTACCTACCTCAAGATCTAAGTACTTACTGTTAGGGTTGGTAACAACTCCTATAGAGACATTAAACCCGCCTAACGAGACATACCTACCTTTATGATCTATACCTAAATCAGCGATTAACCTAGTTAGGTATGTGGCTCTACATGAATCTAATTCAAAGTAATACTCACCCCCTTCGCCTAAAGGTAAGTCACCCGTGGTTATAATGAAATCTTCTATACCTAGCGAAAGTGATGTGAGTATTAACTTAATGAATTCCTCCTTGGTCTTGTTCCTACATGATATTTCAGTTATAACACTATTTCCAATAAGTAACTTAATGGCTGTAGCTACCGTAAGTACATGAGGTGTTGGTAAACCGAAGGGTGAGTCAGGAATTACATAGAAATCCACATATTTGGCTAATTCCTTAAGCTCTTCTAAATGTTTAAGCACTCTATGGTACTTAGGTATGTAAACCTCATAAAAAACCATTAACTTACCTGACAGCAACTTATTAACTAATGTCTGAGACCTACGTGTTACTGGGTAATAGTCTCTAACCACGAAATCCGGGTCTAGCCTAAACTTAAAGAACTCGTTTAACTTACCATACTTACTAAGTACTTTATAAGCACCTATCCAAGGGCATGCAACGTTGCCTAGTTCACATAGATTATCCCTGTAGCTACTACATGGCCCATTAAGCATCCTTTTAGGGCACTTAAAACCCAAGCATACTTCACCAATGAACCCGCTCTTAATATAAAGTTTATTACTACTAGAATTAAGTATTTGGTAAAATGGATAAGCCTATAGCCATAGTAGGTGGTGGTTTTTCAGGACTACTCTTAGCTTCTATATTAGGTGATGAAGTAGTAGTTTTTGAGGAACATGGCAAAGTTGGTAGACCCCCTCACTGTACTGGATTAGTATCGTTAAGTACCTTTAGAAACATTTCAAGACTTACAGGCATAGGTAGTGAGGTTATTGAAGGGTATTTTAATGAGTTAATGATTAAGTCCTTAAGTGTTGATGATTACGTGGTTTTAAAGTTAAGTGAACCTGTAGTGAAGTTAGATAGGGTCAGGATTGAGGAGTTACTTGCCAATATAGCAACTAGTAAGGGGGCTTTAATCAAGGTCAATCACGTAGTTACTAAGGTGAGCCCCGACGGGGCTGTTCTCGTAAAGAATCAAGTAGGCAGGTTCAGTACTGTATTCTTGGCTGAGGGGTCTTCATTAAGGCTCTCCATATTCCTTAACTTATGTGGTAAAGTAATCGAGAAGTTAGTGGGCGCTCAGTATCTACTTAAGTGCTATAGATGCCCTGATGAAGGGATATATGTACTTACCTCAAGTAAGTTAACTAGGTTCTTTGGTTGGCTAATAAGCTATGACGGGAAAGTGCTCTTAGGGCTAATCACACGTAAGTACCCGAGCATTAAACTTAAGTACCTCCTAAAAACGGCCGTTAAGGAGTTTAATATAAATGTTAAGGAGGTAATTAAGGTTTTTGGAGGGTCCATAGTCATCGGCTACCCTAGATTAATACCTTACTTAGGGAACGTGTTTGCCCTAGGGGATGCGGCACTTATGGTTAAGCCCATTAGTGGTGGGGGTCTTTATGGTGCTGTACGTCAAGTAATGGCTATATCCAAATCATTTAACCCCCCTAAAGACTTTAATAAACTTAAGTACTTTAGATTAATGTTGACCACAGTACTCAACATATATTCTCAAATTAAGTTACTGAGACTTATCTTAAGTACTTACGGAACTTACGATTCACTAATTAGGAGCTTGATCAAGTTGGGTATTAAGGACGTTAAAGTGATTGATTACGATAATCACTTACTTAACGTACTTATTAACTTAATTAAATTACTTACATAATTCGTCAAGAAACTTCTTGAGTATTTCAACATTTTCTTTACGGACACTACGTCTACGCTTATCTATGGGTAGACCTAACTTCTTTGCATTCCTTAAAGTTAACCCAACCTCACGTAACTCGCCTTCACTAAAGCCACGTCCTACTCTCGTACCTACCTCCATGGTCTTAAACTTAAGTATTCTCGGCGATTTCACTACAGGCTTAACGCCTTCTAAGTCGATGACCTTAACCTCACCCATGAAATCACCTCTAAATCTTATTAATGGGCTGTTTAAATACTTAACCACATAAGAACCCATTAAGAAAGTACTACTTAAGATTTAAATTACCCACTAGCGTTTACATATCAAGGAATGAGGCGGTGTTAAGGTATTGGGGTTAAAGAAACTTGTACTTGATGTACTTAAACCTCTAAAGGGCCCCTCTATTATTGAACTAGCTGAGGCACTTACGGATGTTAATGGTGTGAAGGAAGTATCTATAAATGTTAATGAGATAGACGTTGAGACAGTTACTCTAACTATAATAATCGAGGGTGAGGGCATAGATTTTAAGAGAATAAGGGAGATAATCGAGAGTTTAGGTGCGGCCATACATAGCATTGACCATGTAACTGCATTTAAATCAGGTTCCCACGAATCTATAGGGAGTTTTGAAAGTGAAATGTGACGTATGTGGTGTTAGGAAGGCTAATATATATCAGCCACACACAGGGCTTAGACTTTGTAAGGAATGCTTCATGAGGAATATTGTTAAGAGAGTGAAGGAGGAATTAATTAAGTATAAGTTAATTAAGCCTAACGAAAAGGTACTTCTAGCTATATCAGGAGGCAAGGATAGTTTTACGCTGCTTGACGTTATGTCTAAAATCCATGACACAGAGAAGTTAGTTGCGTTAACAATTATTGAAGGTATACACGGATATAACAGAGAGTCTGAAGTATGTAGGATAAAGAAGTACGTTAGGGAGAGAGGTGTAGACCATATAGTCACTTCGTTTAAGGAGTATAGTGGGTACACTCTAGATGAGTACGTTAAGGCAGCTGATAGTAAGAGCCTAAGAATTAGCCCATGTACTTTCTGTGGCATCTTAAGGAGAAGAGTGATTAATGCCTACGCTAGAGAGCTAGGTATGGATAAGGTAGCTACAGCCCATAACTTAGATGATGAGGTTCAGACAGTACTTATGAATATCTTACGTGGCGACCTAATCAGGCTAATACAGACACACCCTAAAGGACCTAAATTAAGTAAGCACTTTGTACGTAAGGTTAAGCCCTTAAGAAAAATATATGAATGGGAAACAGCTGTTTACGCATACTTTAGTGGTTTTGAGTTTCAGGAAACTGAGTGCCCGTTCATAACTACAAGACCCTCATTAAGGGCTAAACTACGTGAGTACCTATACACGTTGGAAAAAGTAAGTCCTGGATCGTTACTTAATATACTAAATACAATCGATGAGTTATTGGGTGGGGTAATTAATGATGTAGTTAAGCACTTACCTAAGGAGTTACCTCTATGTATTAAGTGCGGTGAGCCTACAGCACTTAATCGTAAGGTATGTAAGTTCTGCGAGTTAATTGATATGATAGGTTTAGATACTAAGCGTAGGTGAGTTTTATTGCCTGTTGATATGGGGTTATGGAGAAGGCTTAAAGATGAGGCTTATAGGAGAGTCCTTGAGGATATCGAGATAGGTTACATGGATTCAGACATAGTTGATGTTATACTCTTTTTCTTTAAGAGGAAGTACTCATTCACAACGAGCTCATGTAGTGGTAGGATAACCGTAGTTGATGCTGTCATGCCATGGAAGAGGAAGGACTCAACAGTGATATTTAAGAAACACAGTACTGTAAGTATTGATGACGTGGTGAAATACTTAAGTGAGGTACCTGTAAGTAGGTTATGGCTCATTGTTACTGGCCCTATAATCCATGTTAATTCAGCAAAGTTGAGTGAGGCTAGAGAGGTTATCAAAATAGCTAGGGATTCCGGCTTTAAGCATAGTGGAATAATGTCTATGGGTAAGAAAGGTATAATTTCCGAGTTAAGGACAGGAATAAGGATAGCTCAATTACTTAAGGATAAGGAACGCTTATATATTACTAGAGATGATCTTGAAGGAATCTTAAGGATATTTAATGAGGCATTACTCGAGGGTAAGAAGAGACTAAAAAGACTTGAAGAGAACTTAAGGAGGTCTGTGTCTTAAGCATGTAACCCATTATCAAAACACTTATAAACCGAATGAAGCCCTCCTTAATCGGGTGTTATAAGGTTAAGGTAGCGGTACTTATATATAACCCTAAAGTGTTTAGAGAGGTAATAGATAGGTTAAGGAAGATTAATATAGATTTTTACGTCCCTTCAACCATAAATGAACTTAAGGAGCTTCTCAGTGATGCTCCAGACCTAAGTGACCATATATTTGTAATGGATGATGAACTTATGGGCTTACTTAATGTTAGGTCACATATACCTAACCTAGTACTGGCTAATGAGAAGAATGTGCTTGAGGTTATATCGAGAATAATTCTTAAGCTCTTAGGGAGAGAACGTGTTGGTGAATTAGTTTTAGGTATTGATGTTGGTAAGCTATATGCTTATGTGTTAATAGCTGATGGGTATGTAGTTGATTACGGGTTGGTCATGTCTTTAAGTAGGGTAGTTAAGTGCGTAAGACCATGGATAAAGCATCTTAATCCTAAGGTATTAAGCGTAAGGATAGGTGAGTTAGCTAACATAGACGTTCTTAAGGATCTTCAAAAGCTCGGTATAAGTATGGAGGTTGAGTTAATAGATGAGAGTAGTTCATCTAAACCGCCTCGGTATAGACCGCTAAATAATGTAAACCTTAAAGAGATTTCTCAGGACCTAGAAGCCGCCCTAAACATAGCTTTACGTTCGGGGATAAAGGTTGATTTGGGAGTTACTAAGTCAAGCACCGCATCTATATAACGCACTTATAGCTCTTTAAAACTTCTTCAAATTCCTTATTAAGCTTTACCTTACCGAATATGATCCCTCCCACATCACCTTCGTAGCATGTCCTTACGACTATCAAACCGTTATCTAGGTCTAAATTCTCCAATAAACCAACACCAACCTCCTCAAGATCCTTATTAAGAAGCGCTAATAACACACCTTTCTCATCACCTTTAGCGAGTAGGTTTATGTCTACATTACGGAAGATCTCCCTAAGGGCTGGTACGTTAAGACTCCTACCCTTAGTAAGTATAGTCACTACCTCACCATACTGAGATGCATGCAATACCTCCTGACTAAGTATGGTTTTTACCTTATCAACTACTTCATTAGGTAATGGCTTACCGCTAAGTAAGCAACTACCGAATAATGTTAATTCATTAATGCTGAATTTCCTGACTTTCGAATTCATGAAGAATCTCTTATATGCTTGGGTCCTTAAGTACTTTCTTTCCTCCCTACTCCTTACCCTAACAACCTTAGGTCTTGGCGCGTAAATAACCTTGATTATGGGTTCTAAATTCTTAAATACCTCATAGAGGTACTCATCAACAACTACTAATGCGTCAGGCTTCACGATCTTAATTAAATCAAATTTATACTCTAAGGCTGCTGAGTTATTAACCCAACCATCAGTATCTATGACTACCAAGTCAACGCCCATACCCTCAGCTTTATCAGTGAGTGACTTAACTCCTTGAATTACCTTAGCCACATTACCTGAGGGCGTTATACTACCTACGAACCTTATAGAATGGAATGTCAGCTCCCTCAACCACAGTACGTACTTATTGGGTATGGCTAAGGCTATAAAACATGGGGGGGCTAGGTCCTCTTGTCCTACGTCAGCATCTATAATACCTACCTTTAATCCCTTACCCAACGCATAATTAGCTATGAAAGTAACTAATGAAGTCTTACCTGAATCTACGGGCCCTAAGACCATAACTTTTCTTAGTTTGTTGTTAACCACGTACTCACTAATCTCAACCCATTCATCAATAACTTCCTCACCTTCCTTAGGTTCTTCAACAGAACCACCATCACCTAACGTTATTGAAAGCTCAGAATTCTCTAGAGCCTTAATCGCGTAACTCCTAAATCTGTTAATGACGAATCTCTCATTGCTCTTGAATACAGCACCAACAACCATTACTGAGCCTTTATCAACAACTATGTTAGCAGGCCCGAAGACCCTAACCACCCTCCCTTCCTCAATACTTAACTTCATTAGCATCCATTAAGCACCTCGATAAGCCAATTAGGTTTAAGACCTCAATTCATTTATAGATAACTAAAACTTTTAATTTTAATTACTGATTAAGTAACAAGGTTATTAAGGGATGTCTAAAAGCCTTAAAGAATTCATAGATAAGTTGAGGAGTTTAGGTCTCATTGCCGAGCATGGAGAGGCGCTAAGTGATGTTTATGAAGTAACTAAGGTCCTTTGGGGCGACGACGATAAAGAACTCACATCACTATTTAGGGTTAAGGGTAAGGAACGCTTCCTATGTGTCGGTAACTTAGTTAACTCTAGGAGGAAGGTCATGACGGCTTTAGGTGTCCCAGATATAGTCTCAGCTTATAGGATGTTTATTGAGGCAGAGACCAAGCGCGGTAAGTTAAGGGAGGTGGGGTTTAGTGATTACTTTAAACGCACCGATTTAACGCTCTCTAAGCTACCTGCTATTAAGTTTTATGAGGGTGATGGAGGCAGGTACATCACGTCAGCGATATTCATATCTAGGTCCTTAGATGGGGTTCTTAATGCATCCATACATAGGGTAATGATTATTGATGAGAACAAAGCCGCGGTAAGGGTAGTTCCTAGGCACCTATATAGGATGTATTTAGAGCGTGTTAAGAGGGGGGAGGACTTACCTGTTGCTGTTGTTATAGGTGTACATCCAGCCGTAATGTTGGCCTCAGCATTTAGCCCTCCTTACGGTGTTTTTGAGTTGGAGATTGCTTCATTATTCCTTAATGGGTTAGATGTCGTTAGAACACCTAAGCATGACTTACCGATACCTGCCCATGCGTCAGTAGTTATTGAGGGGTACTTAAGTAGGGAGAGGGTTAAGGAGGGGCCTTTCGTTGATCTACTAATGACTTATGATGAGGTTAGGATGGAGCCTGTTTTTGTTGCTGAGTCCATATACATTAATAAACAATCCAACCTATTTCATGTAATCCTTCCAGGCGGTAGGGAGCACCAGATACTTATGGGGTTCCCACGTGAGGCAGCTATATGGTATTCAGTGAGTAAGGTTGTTCCTAAGGTAAAAGCCGTTAGGCTCACTTACGGTGGTAGTGGATGGCTTCATGCAGTTATAGCTATAGAGAAGAATGTTGATGGAGATGCTAAGAACGCTATACTGGCGGCCTTCGCGGCACATCCAAGCCTTAAGCACGTAGTTGTCGTTGATACAGATATAGACGTAGATAACCCACATGATGTTGAGTGGGCTATAGCTACTAGGGCCCAGGCTAGTAAGGACTTAATAATCATTAAGTCAGCTAGGGGTTCATCGTTAGACCCTAGCGCGTTTAAGGGCATTACGGATAAGATAGGGATAGACGCTACAGCCCCTATAGCTGATAGAGAGAGATATATTAAGGCTAAGATACCTAAGTAAACCCTAAAGCGAGGGTCTTAACCCTATGTACCTTACTAAAGAGGAGGAGAGGATATTAAGCGGCGAGGAGGGCGAGTTTCTTAGTAAGGCATTAAGGGTTATAGTTAAGGTTGGTGAGGTTTTAGGCGCTAATAGGCTGGTACCTATATCACATGCACATATCTCTGGTGTTTCCTACCTCAACATAGGTGATGCAGGCTTAGAGTTTATTGAGGAGGTAGCTAATGAGGGGTTGAGAGCTAAGGTATTCACTACAGCTAACCCTTACGCTGTAATGGATATAAAGTTTAAGGGACACCACCTACCTAAGGAGTTCATAACGAAGCAAGAGAGGGTGATTAAGGCTTTAATCAAGATAGGAGCTAAGGCATTTACATGCGCACCATACTACGTTAGGAGACCTAGAAAGGGTGAACACCTAGCTTGGGCTGAGTCTAATGCGGTACTCTACGCTAATTCAGTATGTGGTGCACGCACAAATAGGGAAGGAGGCCCATTAACGTTATTGGCATCACTTGTTGGTAGGACATACTTCGGGGGACTACATAAGGATGAGTTAAGGAAGCCTAGGAAGTTAATAATTGTAGATAAGGAACTGAAAGGTACTGACATTAATGATGAGGTATCTTACGGTGTTCTCGGGTACTTAATAGGTGAGGTATCAGGCACTGACATACCCTACGTGAAGGGTGTGCCACGAAACATAAGTGAGTTATCGCTTAGGGAGTTCTTAGCTGGTGTAGGTACTTCCTCAAACCTTGGTTTAGTAATTATTGAGGGCATATCACCTGAAGCTAGGTTATATAATGATCAATACCTACATAAACTAGAACGTGTGAATATAGAGCTAAACGATATTAAGAAGTTTATTAAGGAACACGAATGTACCGAAGCCCCTGATCTCTATATTGCTGGGTGTCCTCACCTTAGTTATGATGACTTAATGAAGTTCCTTAAGTACTTAAGTAATAGTGAATTGCCGAAGAACGTTGATGTTTGGTTAATAACCTCAGACATCGTAAGAAATGAATTAGAGAGTAATGGTTACATCGAGGAATTTAGACGTAGGGGTGTTAAGGTAATTACGAATGTATGTCCGGTCGTTTCCCCATTAGCTATGCTGGGCGTGAAGAGAGTAGCGACTAATTCAGCTAAGGCGCTTTATTACTTAAGTAGATTAGCTCATGTGAAGGAGGTTTGTTTAATACGTTTTAGTGAGTTTATTAAGAGGTTAGTTACCCATGGTAATTAAGTATAGGGTTAGAACCATAGTAGAAGGTGATGTCGAAGGTAAAGGTTTAGTAATTAACCAAGCAGTATCTCTCTTAGGTGATTTAGATCCTAAGAATGGTGTGTTGCTAGGTAAATACTTCGTGAAGGATTTAATACTATTCATACCTTACGGTAAAGGAAGTACTGTAGGTTCGTATGTGATTTATGGGTTGAAAAAGTATAGTAACCCACCTAAAGCAATAGTTATGAGTAGGGCTGATGCAGTTACCATTACTGGATGTATATTAGCTGACATACCTCTATTTGATGGCTTACCTATAGAGTTTTTTAAGAAGGAAAGAATGATTGAGAGGGTAAGGATTAAGGATAATATATGTGAGGTGTTTGAATGATGGGCTACTTAATAGTTTTTGAAGGTATAGATGGCTCAGGTAAAACAACTGTTGCTAAGAAGCTGTTAGAGAAGTTAAGTGAGTTAGGCTATAAGGCGCATTACACTTATGAGCCCTGGGAGTCCCCATTCTCTAAGCTCCTACAGTCATTTAAGGGTAAGGTAAGTCCGTTGATCGAGGCATTACTCTTAGCTGCTGATAGGTACTATCACGTCACTAATGACATCGTACCTAAACTTAAGGAGGGTTACGTAGTACTTCTAGATAGGTATTTCTATTCATCAATAGCTTACCAGGGAGCCAGAGGTGCTGACCCTTCATGGGTTAAAGAGCTAAATAAGTATGTTGTTAAGCCCGACTTAATCATATATCTAGACGTAGCTTTAGACATTGCCCTCAATAGGTTAAAGGGGAAGGGTAGTAAATGGGGTTATTTTGAGAAGACCGAGTTACTGATTAAGGTTAAGGAGATATATGAATCAATGATTGAGAGCGAGGGCTTCATAGTTGTTGATGCTAATAGATCTCTTAATGAAGTTGTTGATGAGTGCTTCAACATAATAGTCAAGAAGTTAAGTGAGTTAGAGAGTAATTAAGACCTTCTTCTCTCACTATGCGTGATTAACGCCTTAACCCTCCTTATTCTCTCTAGAGCTTCAAGCCACATAACTATATCCCTAGCTTCCTCATAACCTACCTCCTTACTCCCTGCGAGTTCCTTAACCTTACCACTCAATATCCTAACAATAGCTGTCTCTAAACTATCAAGGACTGCTGAAGTTGATGCTGTAACAACCTCGCTCTCGCTCTTCACTATGAGTACCCTGCCATGTATCGGGCATACAACCTCACCTGAGCGTAACCTAAAAAGCGGGGAATTACATACAGGGCACGTCTCACTAAGCATTCTAGCTCCAGCCCTAAGTAGGTCAGCCATCGCCTTAACTACGTCTTTACCCTCCTTACCCTTACTTATACTGCATCACCACCGGAATAAAGTATTTTTACCGTCTAATATTAAGTATACGTTAGAGGTGATTTAAGTGTCATCAGAGTCAAAGCGCCCAGCTACAACGACACCGTATGCATACAGTAATGAGGCTAAGATAAAGCAGGCATTGATAATGCTATTTAGGATTATCAACGATACAGGTGTTCCTAGGAACATTAGGAGGGCAGCTACTGAAGCTATAAAGATGCTTCAAGACCCAACACTAAGCCCAGGCGTTAGGGCTGCTAACGCAATAAGCATACTTGACGAGATCAGCCAAGACCCCAACATGCCTGCACATACGAGGATAGCTATATGGAACGTAGTAACTCTTTTAGAGACGGTAAAGGACTGAATGAGGGTGCATGGTAATTAATGTCGGTACGTGTTAGAGGTATTTATGCAACAGCACTTACAGAGCTTTTCTTAAGTAGCGGGTTCAAGATAGCTAACCCTACTGAAGTAATTCTACGTAGGTTCAGTATGGGTTATACGCAAGTAAGTGAGGCAGCCGACGTAACTGTTAAGAATTTGGAGGATGATCCATCTACCCTATTGGTAATTGGGTTCCCGGAAAGCGTTAGGAGGGTTCTTGAGGTATTAACTAATAATGTACCTGATTTAGTGATTAGGGTCTCACCTATAGGTCTTTACGCGGTCTTTAAGGGTAAGGTTAAGGGCTTAATAAATAATGAGTGTGTTGTAGAGACACCTGTTGGTGATGGCAGGTTAATAGGTGCTAGTGAATGTGTTGAAGGTAGTGAGGACTTCTTTCACGTAGTGAAGGCACCCGTAAGGGAAGGTGAGAAACCTATTGTGTCTAAAGGCCCTAAGGTTGTTGGTTACTACGCAATAGTCGGGCTAGGTAACAAGGTGACGTTCAGTGAGCATATTAGAGATAGGAATAGGCTTAAGGAACTACTCGAAATAAGCGGTCAGTACGTTAGGAGGGGTTACAGCATCCATTGGCGTAGTAGTGCTAGGAAGGCAGACTTAATGGAGATACTTAATGAATTAAGTAAATTAGTTAACTACATAGATGAGCTTAAGTCTAAGATCAATGAGTTTAAGCCTTTAGAGGTTATTAGTGAGGGTGAGTTAATATCGTTAGTAACGCTTACGTTTACGAGTAAGGAAGTTCTCGATGATATAAGAAGGAAAGTATTACCAACAACACCTCTCCATCATCTCCTAAAGTCTACTGACGTATTTAACCAAGAAACGTGCGATGTATTAGATGCTGTATCTAACTATGTTAACCTTAATGAGTTAAGGAATGCTGTAATGAAGGTTATTTTAAAGAAGTTAAGTAGGTGTGAATTAATACGTCTACTCCATCTAAAACCTAATGACACTAAAATAGAGATAGGTCCTGCAAAATTAATTAATGTTGATTTAAATAAGGGGGAGATAACTCTTAAGAGGACGGTAGTTAAGGAAGGTATTTACGATGGCTTAGGCGTTCCTAAAGAACCCGGGGATATCATAGTGACTAAGGTTATATGGGGCAAGTACTTCCTAGTACATGAGTACTACGATAAGGAAGGAAAATGTAAAGGTATTTACATTAACATAAACACACCACCTGAAGTACTAGCGCGTAAGTGCTGTATTAATTACTATGACTTAGGTATAGACATAGTTAAGGTGGGTGATGAGGTTAAGGTAATTGACGTAGATGAATTCTGCAATTACGTAAGGTTAGGTAAGATAAGTAGGTCCTTCATTGATAAAGTTAGCGAAGTACTTAAGGAATTTAATCTAAACTCAAGCACTGTATTAAGAGATTGCTTAGGTTAAATAACACTGAGTAATCAACAACCTTAAATCTCTATTAAGATGCTTAATTCTCTTAAGGCCCCTATTATGCCTTATTAAGTTATGCTATTATATTGTTGGTGCGGGGGGTGGGATTTGAACCCACGCAGGCCTACGCCAGCGGGGTTCCCATTACTGATCCTGAGCCCGCCCCCTTTGACCTAGCTCGGGCACCCCCGCACAACTAACTCTATAGAATTCTAAGTTACGTGAAGCTATAAAGGATAGCGGGTTTTCTTAAAGAGGTATGTGCTTACTCCTCCCCGCCTTCACCTCCTTCTTCAGCCCCCATTAGCTCAAGGAATATCTCGTAGTACTCTTCCTTCTCCTGCTCATACTCTTCCTTACTCCTACCTCTTCTAGACCCTTCACTAATTACTGATGTAGTTATTACTCTCTCGTTCTTATCTATCATCTTGGTAACAACGTATTCCTTGGACTCACTTATGTTTTCTTCAAAACCACACTTAGTACATCTAAGGTACGTTTTTCCGCCCTTTCTTGTGGGGATCATTAGCCCTCCACATTTAGGACAGAATCTCATTACTCTCCTCCATCATGTCCGTAGTATAGGTGTTCGGGGGGTATTTAAGCTTTATCCTCCACGGCGCTGGATCGAAGTAATTGAGAGAACTAAGAAATTTGGCAGGGCTTTATGGTGTTATTACGGTCAGCGTCTGGCGTACAAATCATTCCTCTTCGAGGTCATATGTAATACCACTCATCATCTTCTCACTAACCATATACTTACCCCACTCTATATACCTTCTTAACACAAGAAAGACTCTACTAGCACGGCCGTACTCAACACATTTAGTTGCATACTTCCTCCCATTAACATCAATAGCGATTACACGACCCTTAACGATCTTATCGGTAGGACCTGAGCATTTAACTAATTTAACTTCCTTAATAAAGCCATTTAATGCTAGTCCTTCAAGTGATAATACGTCTATCCCCCTTTCGGGCATTCCAACCCCAAAGATAATTTATCAATAACTTAAAATACTTTAACACAAACAGAACTTTAGAGTTTGCCATGAAGATCTTACTAATAACCGGGTTACTAGCCCATAAGGACGTTGTAGAAATTGCTAATGGTATTGAAGACCATGAGGTTCATGTATGGAAGGTTAATAAGCCGGTCGCTAGCTTAATAACTCTTAAGGACTTAAAGAATTTACTCACCAGTAGGGTAAATGAGGTTAAGGACTATGACTTAATAATGGTCCCTGGACTACTTAGGCATGACCTAACACCATTAGCTAAGGAATTTAACGTAAACATAATTAAAGGACCTAAGTTCTGTGGTGACATACCCTTAGTGATTAAGTATATTGAGAAGGGGGTTAAATTCTCAACATCCATTCCTGCCGACGAAATCATCGAGAAGCAGTTAATGAGTGAGTTAGGTAAGGTTACCGAGTTTATTGAGTCTAGGTTAAGTAGTTACTTAGAGGTAAGCGGTGTTAAGGTACCTATTAGACCACCTCCCTTTAGGGTTGTGTATGAGGTAAATATTGGGAGATTTAAAGACGTTAATGAGTTAAGGAATTATCTAATTAAGAGGCTAAATTATTTTGATGTATTAGTACTAGGTATTCGTGTTGATGAGAGCTTAAGGTTTGGATTAGGTGATGCTGTGTCCGTAGCCAAGAGTTTAGGTAAGCCTGTGGGTATTGACTCACCATACATAGATGATGTTATTGAGGCGTTAAGATGCGGCGCTGATATAGCTATGAACATCAAGCTAAATGACTTACCACGTATCCTTGAGTTTAAGGACAAAATGTTAATCTTAATTCCAGAGAAAGTGGATCCTAAGGATAGGTTAAAGGAACTCACATATACTTATCAAGTCTTCAAAAATGAGGGCTTTACTAAGTTAGTTCTAGACCCCGTAACTCACCCTCCTCTCTTCGGTCTCTTAGATACCTTACTAATGCTGAAAGACTTAATGAATAAAATAGACACACCCATATTATTTGGATTGGCTAATGTTTACGAATTAATGGATGCCGATACCCACGGCGTTATAGCGCTACTCACGGCCCTAGCCTTAGAATGCGGTACCTCATTACTTCTCGTTACTGAAGAGTCGAGGAAATCCCAGGGAGCGCTATGTGAGCTACATAAGGCTATAAACATGGTCTATAGATCCGTGTTGAGGAGATCACCACTACTGAATACAGGTATTGACCTACTGATAGTTAAGGAGAAGAGGGATATGAAAATATCAAGACCTAGGTTTAAGGAGCTTATTAAGGTTAAGGTTAAGAAGAGCCCAATAGAGTTTGAGCCTAGTAATTACTTTAAGATATTGGTTGATGACCTCATCTACGCACTTAACTTTAGAAATAATGAAGAAGTTGCCAGGAGGGCCTATGTGGGTACTGATGGGTTAAGTATAGGTAGGGAAATAATTAGTAGGGGGGATGTTAAGTCCTTAGACCATGCGCTCTACTTAGGTTATGAGTTAGCTAAGGCTGAGATAGCTTTACAGTTAGGTAAGAATTACGTGCAGGATAGTAAGTTATTTAGGTTAGGGGAATGCTATGGTCGTTAAAGTTGAAATACCGTTCTATGCTCTGCTGACATGTCCTTATAAATTAGGATGCCTTGAACTATATGCAATAATGGCGTTATCAAGACCTAGAATGGAAATAACGTTAAGTAATGGTAGGGTTAGTTTAAATTATGAAAGTAAGCTCGTGAGTAAATGGTTTAGTTTAGGTAAATTATTAAGTGAAGAGAGCATTTACCGCAAAGGGGAGGTGATCATTGACTCTATTATTCTTAATGATATGGTGATACCTATACTCACTTATGGAGGTGTGGGAATCGTGGTTAAGTATAACAATAAATTCATAACTGTAGCATCGAACGTAGGTTACGAGACGTGTGATTACGTAGTCGCGCTCCATAGCCTAGGTTGCGAACTAAAACCGCTTACCCACGGATACTTAGTTAAGCATCAAGACCTAAACGAATTATTACTCAAGTACCTATTAGTTGTAAGACCCCACGCGGTTCTAGCTAACCTCATTAAGGAAAAATTCTTTAACTATTTAAGTCACTATATAGGAATAAGTAATTATGTTAGAGGGCTAGTTAATTTAATTAGATCTTTTGCTGGAGTAGTACCTATCCACTTAGGTAGGTATTTCCTCGTATTACAGGTTACGGAACAAGGGCTCGTCGATAATGTCATAGATAGTCTAAAGAACATTTATGAACATACTAAAGATGTATTAACATATGAGGTCTTTAAGTCTAGGGTTGATAACGTAGGTCTTAAGGTAAGTACATCATCTACTTAAATATTTCCCTAAGGTAAGTAGGTAAGGTTTATTAGGCACGTGGTTGGCTAATTACTTGCTCTTACTCTCGGTTCCATATGGGAGAAATGCTTAAAACCTTGCCCCTAAATACTGTGAAAGGTGAGGCTTGTGACGGTCAGGGTTAGAACTGCAGTTGCTCGTAAAATAATAGGTAGGAAGGTCGTTAGAGGTAAGGAATACACATATGAGTACTATACGTTACCATTAAACCTATACCTACCAAGGAGCGTTGTTGAGAGGTGGGGGACTGAATTCATAGTTGAGAGGGATGATGAGAGGGGAGTAATAACTATCAGGCCTAAGAAAGCTGTTCAAACTTAATCATTTAAACCTTTCTTACCCCCTAATACTAATTATTTTAAGCTAAATTGCTTAATACTTATCTTAGGGTTTTACATGAGGAAGCTGTATATAGCCTCTGAGGACGAAATACTGAGTGGTGAGGTAACAGACATATACTTCATTAGGACTAAGGAAATACTAAAGAAATATGACTTAGATAAGGTCAAGGTCAGGGTCGAAGTTCATGCATCATTACCTAAGGGTTACGAATGGGGTGTTTTTACTGGTTTAGAGGAGGCCCTTAAGCTATTTGAAGGCAAGGAAGTTAATGTTTACGCATTACCTGAAGGCACATTGTTCAAACCTGACGAGCCCTTAATGATTATTGAGGGACCTATAGGTGAATTCGTTGAGCTTGAGACCTCCTTGCTAGGAATTCTAAGGCACTATACGAGTGTCAGTACTAAGGCAGCAAGAATAAAGAAGCTCTCATGGAACAAGACAGTGTTATTCTTTGGATTAAGAGCCGCACATCCAGCCATAGGCCCTATGCTTGATAGGGCTACATATATTGGCGGTTTAGATGGAGTTTCAGGTGTCTTAGGGGCTAAGTTACTAGGTATTAAGCCTATGGGCACCATGCCTCACACTCTCATCATAGTTTTTGAGGACCCTATTAAGGCCTGGAAGGCTTTTGATGAGGTAATGCCTAATGATGTACCTAGGATAGCATTAACAGATACTTTCTATGATGAGCGTATGGAGTCATTAATGGCTGCTAAGGCCTTGGGAAGTAAGCTGTTAGGTGTCAGGCTAGATACCCCAAGGAGTAGGAGGGGTAATATGAAGTCTATAGTTCAAGAGGTTAGATGGGCACTTGACCTGGCTGGGTATAAGCACGTTAAGATATTTGTTAGTGGAGGTATTAATGAGAAAGAAATCGTCGAGTTAAGGGACTTAGTTGATGGATTTGGTGTTGGTACCTCCATAGCGTTTCCACCAAGTGTTGACATAAGTATGGATGTTGTTGAGAAGTACGATGGGAAATCC
This sequence comes from uncultured Desulfurococcales archaeon, assembly GCA_964519505.1. Taxonomy (GTDB): domain Archaea; phylum Thermoproteota; class Thermoprotei_A; order Sulfolobales; family CAZFJX01; genus CAZFJX01. Next base: position 67,868 of record CAZFJX010000003.1, on the reverse strand, counting down.
GGTAGGTGGTACCCAATAAGTAAGAGAGGTAAGTTGCCGGGGGCTAAGAAGTTGTTTAGATGCAGACCCGGACTTAATGACTACGTACTACCGTGGGATAGTGAAGTGCCCGTGTGTAGGAATGGTTCTAGGGCTGAGGACCTACTTGTTAAGTATATTGAGGATGGTAGATTAGTAAGGAAATTACCTACGGCCAAGGAAATTAGGGAATACGTACTTAAGCAATTAAGTGAGGTGCCTGAGCCTAAGCCTATATAGCTCGGGTGTCCTCCATAAAGACTATATTAATTAATGGATTACTCGAATTCGATTCAGGTAAGACTACTTTAGGGTTAAGCCTTATTCATGAGTTAATAGGTAGGGGGCTTAAAGTAGCTGCATATAAACCCATAGCAGGCCATAACGGATGGTTTCAGATGAAATCTCTTTTAAACTCCATTAAACACGGAGTTCTTGTTGGTGATGACGCCTATAAGTACTATATACTGATGCGTAAGGAACTGCCTCTAGAGCTAATAAACCCTATAGACATGCTCCTAGCACCCCCTGACTTAAAGGATCATAGGAATGTGACTTACTACATGAATGCGTTTACAAACATTACGGACATAGTTGTATTGATGCGCATAAGCTCATGTACTAAAGGGTTAAGGAGTACGTATTACTTAATTAGTGAAAACTTCCGGTACTGTATAGATTCATTGAAGACCTTAATTGATGAGCTAGTTAGGAAAGTGAGGCTAAGATATAATGTTAAACTTATCAGTAGGGCGGGCTTCACTAACTTAGTTAGTGATAGCAAGCTCATTGATGAGGCGACAAGAGGGTGCTTCGATAAATACATTAATTACGACTTAACAGTAGTTGAGTCATACAATAATGTAGTAACACCCATGAGACTAGATACAATTAAACCATCGATAGTCCTAACGGTAACCCCAGGAAAAGTTTTCGTTTATGATGGGGGCAAGTACGTTAAGGCCTACGAGCTAATCCACGGTATGAGGCTTATCTCGCTATACTCTATGGAACTAACCCACACATTATTTAAGATCTTAAAACCTGATGCATCATTCAATATACCCCCATGTAAGGGGTTAGGTGAGTTATGCTTAAGTGACGTTAATGAATTAGCTGATTGGATCCTTAATAAGTTAGGTTATTAACTCCCAAGAACCCTTAACGGCATTATAATATATCAACGCGGACTCCTTCAACTTACTAAATAACCTATATTCAACCTTACTTAACCTTTTCTTAACCTCGGCTTCAGACCTCAACTTTATGTCCTCAACTTTCCTTACGAACATAGACCAGAAGTCAGGGTCTACAGCTATTCTCTCACCGCTAGCCTGAATTATTACGGCTCCATCCCTCTCTAATCTATTGAAGAACATATCCCTATTCCTAATCTTCTTGATTAAGTCACTTTCAAAAATAACCTTCTGCTCCTTAAGGATCTCTATAGCCGACTTCCTAGGTCTCTCCTTAATTCCTTTAACCTCAACACCAACCTTCTGTAACTGGGTTAGCTGTTGCTCAATTGATGCGCACTTACTCTCTAAACCCTCAATCCTTTCTACTAAGTCAGCAATACGCCTACCTAACTCATCAATCTTAGAGGTATATGGATTTATTAAATCGAAAACTCTTCGCTCAACCCTAAGTAATACCTTATTAACTAAATCCTCAACACTAACTCCTCTAGCACCTATGGAACTGATTAAAGAAGTTATTGAGTCCTTTAATTCAGGAGTTAAATCACCCTTCTCGATTCGCTCAACTCTACTAACTAAGTCACCTAATGAGACATTTAACCGAATGATATGGAGTAAATAGTCGTTAACTGATTTAAAACCTTGGGCCTTAGCTTCCTCTTCAATTCTCTTAACTAGGTTCTCAGGGAGCAACAACCTTAATTCTTTCAAACATTCTTTACCCATGTCTATCTAATTTACTTATCTTTATCGGGACTATTATTAGTAGTGGGGTAGTTAGTCAGTGCTTGTTGCTGAAGAAGTGAGCGGTGTTCTTAAGGTAAGGAGATGGAGGCTTAAGGATGTAGCTGAAGCCACCTATATACTGCTTAACCTAATACCCATAGGTAAAGTTACTTCATACGGAAGTATAGCCAAGGTACTTAAAATAAGCCCTAGGCTTGTAGGACTTGTCCTTAAAATGAATAAGGAACCTATCATAATCCCATGCCATAGGGTAGTATATGGAGATGGATCACTAGGCGGATATACCCTGCTTGGGGTTGAATTTAAGCTCAAGTTGCTTAAAGTTGAGGGCGTCAAATTCAATAATTTAAAGGTAAGTAAGGACTCTATGTTAGATATTAAGGAATTAGTTTAATAACTCACCAATGGAGTATTATCATGGGTTAAGTACTTCATGGAGTATTTAAGGAATGCGTGGGTTCTCTTAAGACCTGACGCTGTCTACGTATGGAATGATAGGGAGGTCGTTAAGAGACTTAAGTGGTATTATGAGGTTATGACGAATAAGAAACCAGCTAAGTTTCTAATTACTAAATACATAGATGCCGGCGTTGATCCTAAGGAACTAAGTACTAAAGAGTTATGGAAGCTTCATAATGAACTCTCTTCACGGTTTAAGGAGGTATTCACTAAGATAAAAGAGGAAGAACCAGTAAAGAAAACATATAAGGATTACATCAAGGGGCTTGGTGAGAAACCTAAGTTCAGTTACTTAGACGTTAAGGTAGAGATAGTTAAGAGGATCCTAAGGAATTGCCACTTCTGTGAATGGAGATGCGGTGTTAATAGGGAGAAAGGTCAGAGAGGGTTCTGTAGGCTAGGCGTTAAGAGCTACGTAACTAGCTACTTCCTTCATATGGGTGAGGAATCCCCATTAGTACCTAGCGGCACCATATTCTACGGTAGCTGTAACTTTAGATGCGCATTTTGCCAGAATTTCGAGATATCCCAAGAGAGACCATTTTCAGGTATTGAGGTAGGTCCTAGAGAGTTAGCTATAATTCAGAGGGGGCTTCGTAAGGAGGGTGCGAGAAACATAAACCACGTAGGTGGCGAGCCAACCCCTAACTTACACAACATAATTGAGTCCCTAAAGTACCTAGACATAAACGTCCCTCAACTGTGGAATAGCAATATGTACTTAAGTAAGGAGTCATTGACTATACTACTTGACGTTATAGACATTTGGTTACCGGACTTTAAGTACAGGTCTAATGAATGCGCTAAAAGGCTCTCAGGTATTCCTAGGTACTTCGATGTAGTGTCTAGGAATCATAAGGTAGTATGTGAGAACAATGACCCGATAATCATTAGGCACTTAGTCTTACCTAACCACTTAGAGTGTGATACGAAACCTATCCTGGAGTGGATAGCTAGTAATTGTTGTCACGCATTAGTCAATATTATGGAGCAGTACAGACCTGAGTACTTAGTGGCTAGGTACCCTGAGAAATACCCTGATATATCTAGGAGACCATCACGTAAGGAGATGCAGGAAGCCTATAGTTATGCCAGAAAATTGGGAATTCTTTTCGAGCCTGTAAGTTAGTCAGCTCACTTTATAAATTATTGAGGCAATACATAGCACTGGAGGTTATGTATGTCACGTAAGGTTAGGGAGAACATATTAGATAAGAGGTTTGAAGGTAGGGCAATAACCATTAAGTTAATCAATGGTGAAACCATTAAAGGGATAGTTGATGAGGTCTCTAGATATGAGGTAGGGCTTAGGGTTCGTGATAGGCCAATAGTCATTTTTAGGCACGCCATAGCTAATGTAGTCATAAGCTCATCAGACATACATGGTGAGTCTTACGAGGAGCTTGAGGAGAATGTTTTAGACAGGAACTTCATAGGCTACGATATAGTTGCTCATTTAGTAAATGGTGAGAAAATCGAGGGGCGCTTAATAAAGGTATCACGCTATGAGTTAGGTGTGTTATCGCAGGAACGTGCTTACATCATACCTAAAAGCAGCATTATATATGTTGAAGTTGGGTAATCAGAACGGGCCTTGACCTCATCCACAAAGTCAGGCTCGGGTTCACTCATCACCAAGTAATTCTCATTTAAAAACCTAAATTAGCTTGCGGCCTAATTCGAACGCCTTTAAGTTAAGCTCTACGAACTTGCCCTTCATTAGCTTACGTATACCTTCCCTTATAGCGTCCACATCAACGTACTTCTCTATAAGTTTGGTTAATGCTCCTAACATAACCATGTTCGTAGCCCTAGCGAAACCTACTTCCTTCTCAGCAACCTCACTGGCGTTTACTAAGTAGACCTTACTTAATTTACTCTTGATCACCTTAATTAACTCATCACTACTAGGTAGCTCTACCTTAGGTATTGAGGGTCTTATGACCTTAGTGTTGGTAAGTAATACTGTGTTCTTATTAGCGTAGCTTAAGTATCTAATAGTCTCAAGTAACTCTAAAGACACTATGATGTCAGCGCCACCTACAGGTATTGTTGGTGAGCATACGTCCTTACATACCTTAACATATACCGAAACTGAGCCCCCTCTCTGGCTAAGTCCATGAATTTCGCTTATGAATGGTTCATAGCCCTTAACCATCACGCCGTAACCGAGTAACTGGGTAAAGGTCAGAATCCCCTGACCCCCAACACCAACGACTAATATATTAAGTAGTGAGGCCATGCCAATCACCTCCAGAAGGACTCCCACCTCACTTTATCGAATTCTTTAACTGGTTTAATCGCCTTTACTGGGCAAACATCAACACAGGCACCACAACCTATGCAGAGTTCTGGATCTATCGATGCCTTCTTACCTTCTGTAGGTCTGATAGCTGGACATGCAAAGACATTATAGCATATCCCACAACCTATGCACCTCTCTCTATCAACGACGTACTTAGGTAGTTCAAACCCTGACCTTAGCGCTTTACTAACAGCTATGAGGGCACAGGATCTTCTGGAAACTATAACGGCAGGTTTACCTTCCTCTTTAACATATTTAATGGCGTTTAGGTAGGTCTCCTCAAACTCCTTCATATTGAATGGGTCAATGACCTTAACAAACTCTATGCCCATACCCCTAACAATATCCTCAATTAATACCCTCCTAGTAGGCTTACCTGTAGCCGTAACACCTGTGCCTGGATGTGGCTGGTGGCCGGTCATTGCAGTAGTTAAATTGTCTAGCACTATCACCACCATAGGTGCGTTATTATATAATGCATTAACTAGTGGGGGCAGACCCGCATGGAAGAATGTTGAGTCCCCTATTATAGCTATGGGCATTTGTTTAGTAGCGTGTGCGAAGCCATTAGCTAACCCTATGCTACCGCCCATCTCTATGATGATATCTTGAGTTTCGAATGGTGGGTTAACACCCAACGAATAGCACCCTATATCACCACTATATATAATATCAAGACCTTCCCTTTGATTAATTGCTTTCAACTTATAGTAGAGGGGTCTGTAAGGGCATCCGGGACATAAGGTTGGCGGTCTGGGTGGTACCTTAGGTACGTCACTTAAGTCTATGGGTTCGGGAAGGTTTAGTTGAGCACCCAAGAACTTATTTAAAGCCTTTATAACCCTGGCCATGTTCATCTCGAAAGGCATCCCAAGTAAGTCCTTACCATGAACCCTTACATTTAATCCCTCACTCACGATCAACTCCTTAATCTGAAACTCAATAACGGGGTCTACCTCCTCAACAACGAGTACTTCATCAGCCTCACTTAGGTGCTTTAACATAAGGTCCTTAGGCAGTGGAACCACAGTACTTAATTTAAGTATCTTGACCTTATTACTTATCCCGTAAGTAGTGATTGCTTCTTTGACGTAAGTGTAGGACGTTCCTGAGGCCACGATGACTTTCCTCCCATCACCCTCAACAAGATTGAATAGTGAGTTACTAAATTCCTTCTTGAACTCCTCCCAAAGCCTAACTATCTTCTCTTTATTCCTCCTGGCATTAACAGGTACTAAGACGAACCTCTTACGGTCCCTACTAAACACGCCTTCTCTTCTTATGTTCTTAGGTATGGGGCCTAACTCTATAGGCATTCTTGAGTGACTTATCCTTGTTGTTGACCTAAGTATTATGGGGTGCTTAAACTTCTCACTAATTTCATAAGCATACATAATCAGCTTTTTAGCCTCATTAGGGTTTGAAGGCTCTAGAACAGGTATGAATGCGTGTAGACCATACCATCTATTGTCTTGCTCATTCTGACTACTCCACATGTATGGGTCGTCAGCAGTAACTATGACGAACCCAGCTTCAACACCTGTGTAGGCACTACTCATTAATGGGTCTGCCGCTACATTAAGCCCTACATGCTTCATAGCTGTTAAAGCCCTGACGCCGGATATTGCTGCAGCGTAAGCAACCTCAAAAGCTACCTTCTCATTAGTTGACCATTCAACGTATATACCTAGCTCATTAGCTACCGTGGACAATGAACCAATAATTTCAGATGAAGGGGTGCCTGGGTAAGCGGCCGCTACACCAATACCTGCTTCAATAGCGCCCCTAGCGATTGCTTCATTACCCAGAAGTAATGCCCTACCTGAACTTAACTTAAGCGTATCCTTTAAACGCAAATTAAAACCCAGCATTAACTTACAAAAAGTGATTTTATAGTTTCCTATCTACGTATTGTTGCATGTATATATAGTTGAGACTATTTCCTCTCAACGATTACCATAGTGGTTGTTGATCTAACCTTAGGTATACGCCTTATTTTATTAATTACTATACTCCTTAACTCATTCAATGACTCGGCCTTTACAAGGACTATTATGTCATAAGCACCATAAACAATATATGCCTCCTCGACGCCTGGGATCTTCGTTAATTCCTCGAAAACCTCGTCTTCACTACCTAACTCTGTATTTATTAAAACAAAGGCTGAAGGCACTTACCTCACCATGTATATGTTTCCCTAGAAGTAATTAAGCTTTAATGGGAGACTTAAACTTTTAATTTTAGATTAAACAATTTAAGGAGGTAAGTGAATGGTTTGGCTTATAGAAGAGTAGCACTTAAGAAATTTTAAATACATAGGAATGTAGTGGATGAGGCTAGTGAGTTCATGAATGAACATAAGGAGCTAATTTTCAAGGTTGATGAGTGGCTTGAAGATGATGAGTTTAGAGAACTCTTATCTATATCTGACTACATTGGCAGGAAAGGTAATTCCTCGATATTCAAGTTAAATATCCGGAAGGTAGTTAGGAAGGGGTTAAGTCCTGAGGATGTACTCAATGTCTTAGATAGTGTTGATGCTGACTATGACGCTAACCTCTTTCTTCAGGAGCTATCTCGCGTTATTGAAGGTAAGGAAGTAGTTTTTGAGTATGTAAGCAATAAAATTGTTATGAAGCCTAAGTTCTTTTTAGGTAGTCTATATGATGAAGTAAAGGACTTCGTTAAGTATGATAGAGAGACCAAAACATTCTATGTTAGGCCTATGTATTTCTTCAAGTTAATAGACTTACTTGAGAGTAGGGGGGTTAAGGTAATTAATAAGACCGGATTACGTAGGGAGCTTAAGCTTAATATCAATGTAAAGTTTAAAGGTGAGTTAAGACCTTACCAGGAGGAGGCTCTAGATAGTTGGTTAAGGAATAGGTCTAAGGGCGTTATTGCCCTACCAACAGGTTCTGGGAAGACCATAATCGCTATTGCGGCATTAGCTAAGTTATCTGAGCGCACGTTAATAGTGACTTACACCAAGGAGCAGATGTTCCAATGGGGTGAGTTAATTAAGAGATTCACTAATATACCTGAATTCATGATTGGTTACTTTCATAGTGGTGAGAAGAAAGTTAAGCCTATAACCATAATTACGTATCAGTCAGCGTTTAGGTATATAGAGAGGTTAACGTCCCAATTCTCATTCCTAGTAGTTGATGAGTGTCATCATCTCCCTGCGGATAAGTTTAAGTATATAGCTGAGAACTCCGTGGCTGATAAACGTATGGGTCTTTCAGCAACCATATATAGGGAGGACGGTAAACACGAGATTCTATTCCCGTTGATGGGTGGTGTAGTTTATTATAAGACCCCAGCAGAACTTACTGAGTTAGGTTACTTAGCCCCCTATAGGATAATCACTAAGTACGTTTCGCTATTACCTAGTGAGAGGAAGGAGTACATAGAGCTGAAGAGGAAGTATAGGGAGTTAGTGGGTTTCATGCCCTTCGAGGAGGTTTTGCGAAGTGCTAGGGAGGGTAATAAGGTAGCTATAGAGGCTTTAAGGCTAAGGAATACTATGAGGATACTAGTACATAAGTCTAAAAGTAAGATATACGAGGTTAAGAAGATAGTTGATGAGGAATTAAGGAGGGGTAGTAAGGTCATAGTATTTACTCAGTATGTAGATCAAGCAGAGACTTTAGCTAAAGTACTTAACGCCATGCTATTGACTGGCGAGACCGAGGATCGTAGGAGGCGTGAAATACTTAAGAGGTTTAAAAACATTGATAAGGGTGTGTTGGTAGTTACTACTGTTGGTGATGAAGGTCTAGACATACCTGACGCTAACGTAGGAATTATAGTTACGGGTTCAGGGTCCAGGAGACAGTTTATTCAAAGACTAGGTAGGTTACTAAGACCTAAGGAGGGAAAGGAAGCTAGACTTTACGAAATAGTTGTTAGAGGTACTACGGAAGAACTTCAAGCTAAGAAAAGGAAGGAAAGCAAGCTTGATGAAGAGTTTATTTTATGAATTACTTAGGTATTGAACATGAGTATATGAGTGCTGATATCAATAGGTATTTATGTACGTTAAGGCCTTCATAAATAAAGTTAATGAGTATTGACCTATTATAAGGTATTTCATATACTAAGACGTAATCATCGAGATATATTAAGGGAAATGCTAGTAAGTCAATTATGTTAGCTAACTTACCCGTCATTAATGTAACCTTAAATTTGGACTCCCCCAGATTAACCCCGTATATTAAGGGGTGATTAACATAGTCAAAATAACATTGCCCCTTAACGTTACGTACCTCATGTTCTAAACTAAGTGATGTGGAGAAAATAACTGCCCTACTATTAAGTAACTCCTTAAACTTCCTTTCATCAATCTCACAGCCTTTAACACACAAGAAGCAACTATCTCGATCGGTAATGTTAAAGCCCCATTGACCTAACACACCGACTAGGTCTTTACTTTCCTCACCGCATATATTTACATCCTTAGTAATTAATACAGTATCAACCCATGCATCCTCACATACCTTAAAATAATGCCTCAAATAGCTCTTAAGAACCTCATAGATCTCATTAAAAGACTCCTTATGTATTATCATGGCATTAGGTCCGAAAGCTAGCTTACTTTTGCTACCCCTAATATATACAGGTATTGAGGTAGGTTTTTGGAGGAGGAAAACCTCGTAACCAGCCTCTAAAATATTTAATAACTTACTGAAATAGCCTATAGCATCATTCACTCTGAGGGGTAATCTAGGTTCAGCAACAACCCACCCATCACCAACTCTCATCAATTATTACCAATTGTTTTATTAACTTAACATTAAAAAGTGAATTAGGAGTGAATGATGACCTTTGTAAGGGCTGAAGGGTGAGGAGAACCGGGCTCCTGATGGTGGTTATGCATGCCCTTCATCAGGAAGCGTGAGCTGGTCATATACTACATACTTTCTAAACACTACGGTATTAATGGTAAGTTCAATATCGGTGATGCTTACGACGTATTTAAGTGGGCTTTATCACGGAAAGTATTTAGGAACGTTATCAAGAGGCTAGTTAAGTATGGACTAATCGAGAGGCTTGATAGGTATGTTTACGTTATTAAGCCATTAGACAACTACTTAGATAAGTTAATGTACGGCTTCCTGTGTAGTAAGTTAATGAGGTATGCTAAATCTATAGATGGTCAAATTACGTGTTATTCTGATGAGTTCGTCATCACATTAAAGGATAGTAAGGAATTAGACTTAATTAAGTGGGTTTTAGATAGAATTTCATTATTCGGCGTGAAAGTTAGAGTTCATCTTCCTCCTCAAAAATCTCAACAACAATCCTAGCCTTAACTACATCCTTAGAGAACGGAGGTGGTGACTCACCTAGATTAACTGCGAATACTACGTTATTCCCCAAGGAGTCCCTAAACCTTATTTCAGCTACATATATTTTCTTTAAACCGCTCTCTACAGCCTTCATGACTGCTTCATATATTCTTGATAAAGCCATCTGAAAGGCTATAGGGCTACTTAAATCCTCAGGTCTTAACTGTACCTGAGCCAAATTACCTATGACAGTTCCTATCTTGGCCTTACCATCAAATACGGTTACACGCTTAAGTGGGGTTTCTTCTGGCATACGCACCATCTCAGTAACTAATGTATTTAGAGTTTAAAAACGGTATTAATTACTTTAAACGTTTAAGAGGTAAAAAAGTTAATGTAAGATAGTGTGCCACATCGGCTCTGCTTATAGCACTTTGCTATTACCTTCCTTAAAAAACTTCTGTTTTTCTTTAGTCTTTACTTAATGTTCCTTACTCTTTCTTGACTATTACTATCTCGATTGTTGAAACCCTAGTCTGCCTGTTGTTCTGACCGGTCACTATCTGGCTACCGATCTTTATCTCTTTAACTTCGATCTTGCCTGGGAGGAACCTGTTCCTAATGATCTCTACTGTGTCAACAGCCTTGCTGATGGCCCTACCTCTAGCCTTAACAACTATCTCTGTAACTCCCTGGTTCAGTAGCGTTAGTGTTGCTAGTACGTAGTTCATTACTTGCTTCTTACCTACTAGAACTACATTGCTTGGTACTGGTTGTGTTGGTTGGGCTGCCATGCTTACACACCTCTCTAGCTCAGCTATTAGTCAAAAAGTATGTGGAGATATGGGTTTAAAAGTTTTATGTTGCTTACATGCACTTAAAGCGTATCTCCGCCCTTTAACAAGAATAACTCATTAACCATATCTATAGGGTCCTTAATGATTTTGGGTATAAACTTAAGCATCTTCAGCGGTGAGGCCATACCATAGTGCATGTAAGCTAACTCACCTGATAATGAGTTAATGAATGTGGCAGCTAATGCAGCATCGAATAAGTTATCAGTCCTACGTACTAAACCAGCGATTACTCCCGAAAGAACATCACCTGTACCCCCCCTACTCATGTCTTGATGACCTATACCACGCCTTAACCTATACTTACCTGATGGCTCAGCTATAACGTCCTGGTAGCCCTTAAGTACAGTAATTACGTTATATTTCTTACTAATCTCGATAGCTGCCTTAATCCTATCCTCAACCATGTTTCCTAAGCTCTTGTTTAGTAGGTATGTGGCCTCACCTAGATGTGGTGTAAGTACTGCTTTACCCTTAAAGTCTAGGCCTCTCTCTTCCCGTACTTTATGGAGTACCTTAAGGGCATCGGCATCTACTACTAAGGGCTTACCATGAGTGAGTGCTATATCGATTATCTTAATCACCGTATCCGTTAAGTAGGGGTTCTTAAGACTTAATCCAGGACCTATTACAACTACGTCGGTCTTTGCCATATGTTCTGACATATTTTCAATGCTCTTAGGGCTTATGTAGGGTTCATCAAACATTACCGGGATTATCTCTGGTGAGAACCTTGTAGTGAATACTGGGTAGGGTGCGGCTAACAAAACTATATCGGCTCCTGCGTACCATGAAGCTAAGGCGGTAAGCCATGGGGCCCCTATGTAGTCTTTCGAGCCAGCAATAACTAGTACCCTACCCCCATCACCTTTCTTTGCAGTTACGGGCTTTTGCTTAACCCTGTAAACTACGTCACCAGGACCTACACATAACTCAGCATCTACGGGGATGCCTATATTAGCGACAACTAATTCACCTACGTAGTCCTTAGCCTTAAGTAGCCCTAGCTTTACCTTATGTAGGGTCACTGTTAAGTCAGCCTTTACAGCTACCCCTAAAACCTCACCGGTGTCTGGATCTATACCCGAGGGTACGTCTATAGATACCTTAAACCCTGAAGACCTATTCAACCGCTCTATGACTGACTTAATAGGCTCCCTCACGACACCCTTTACACCAATGCCTAATAACCCATCAATAATTATATCAGAACTTAAGCCAATCCCGGGCTTAAATTTAGTTATCTTTACCGAGCCCATGGACTTAATTATGTTTAAGTTTTCTTGAGCATCCTTATGACCTAAGGTTTCATAAACCATGACAACTTCAACACTCCTTACATAAGGGGTTAAGTGCCTAGCACATACTAACCCATCACCAGCTTTCCCACCCTTACCTAAAACTACCTTAACCCTCATGTCATGTAGACCATCCCTAAATCTCTCCCTAATCACTTGAGCTACCGCAGCACCAGCGCTCTCCATAAGTAACCTAGTTGTTACCCCATAGAGGTATGAGTTAAGTTCGAGAACCCTCATCTCCTTTACTGAGATAGTTTCATGGGGCAACACGCTTTTTATCCCTAAATGATTAAGCGATAAGCCTTAAATTCATACCTAAGTACTTAAGAACATCATTTGGTTGAAGTATATGCTGATGATTTTTAGGGGCTTCTGCCCTAACTGTGGAGGTGATATTGATTCAGAAAGGCTTGCTAAAGGGCTTCCGTGTAGGAAGTGCCTACCTAACTTAGACCTCTTTAACACCTCCTTAAGGGGGTATGAGCGAGTAGCATGGGTTAAAGAGAGGTTACTCGATAATGACTCACTTAGGGGTTACTGGAGTATTGCTAGGCAGTTTGAGGAGTTGAGAGATTTCGAGGAGTTTTTTACTAGATTAACCAGCTTTAGGTTATGGAATATTCAGAGGTCATGGGCTAAGCGATTACTAAACAAAGAGAACTTCGCGTTAATAGCACCTACAGGGGTTGGTAAATCAACACTGCTAATGACTTATGCATTATATAGGGCGTCCAAGGAACTGTCTAAAGTTATATTCATGGTACCGACTGTAGAACTTGTTAAGCAGACATATAGTAAGTTAGTGGTTCTTAATAATAAATTATGTAGTGAGGTCTTGATCATATCGACTACCGAATTAAGGGGTGATAAAAAGGGTTTCATACTGAACGCCATGAAATCTAAAGAACCATCGATTATAGTAATGACTAATAACTTCTTCTCTAGGAACTTAAAGAGCGAAGTAGTTAATGGAGGTTTATTTACTGACCTACTTATAGTTGATGATTTTGATGCATTACTCAAGTCTTCTAAGGTCATTGATGCCCTACTTTACCTCATAGGGATTCCTGAAGAAGCTGTCAAACTAGCTAAGTCCATCGTTAACTTAAGGAGTGAGCTACTTTACTATAAAGCCGTCGGTAACACTGAGTTAATGGAGCGTGTAAGTAGTGAGTTAAATGAGTTAAGTAGTAAGTTATCACTCGCATTGTCAAAGAGTAAGTTAGGTCAGTTAGTAATAGCTAGTGCTACAGGTCGTGGTAGAGGTAGTAGGACTAAGGTCTTAAGGGAGTTATTAGGTTTTGAGCTGGGTTCCATAACAAATTACCTACGCAACATTATCGACCTATATAGCTATATGGATACCAATGAATTAATCAATATATTAAAGAAGCTCCATAAAGGCACTTTAGTATTCGTTAGTAAAGGCATGGGTGATGAAGTGGTGGATAAGTTAAGGGGGGTCCTTGAGTCTAACGGTGTTAGATGCGAAGTTGCTAACTCTAGGAAGGCCCTTGATAGGCTAAGGAGTGGTGCTGTTGATGTCTTGATAGGTATTGCTACATATTACGGTATTCTAGTAAGGGGCATTGATGAGCCTTTGAGGGTATATAATGCAATATTTTACGGTATACCTAAGTTTAAGTTCGATATTAATTCAAGACTCCGTAACCCTTTATTCCTATCACTATCCATCTTAGAGCTTAAGGGTAAGTATGGTTATAACTTCAGTACCGACTTAATTAAGTTAGCTAAGAGAGTAAGGAGGTTAAAGCCTAGTAGCTTAAGGGTATTGACCAATGCCTTGAGGAACGGGTTAGAGCTTGATGGTTATTTAAAGGAATTACAGATGATGATTCTTAAAGCGATAGACGTGGTTAAGGATGCTTACAAAGAGCTGCTTAGGTCCCACGATAAACTCGTTATAGGTGATTCCTTAGTAATTAATGACCGTAAGGGTATGTATGTGCTTATTCCTGACGTGATGACATATATACAGGCTAGTGGTAGGACTTCAAGGCTTTTTAAAGGTAGGATGACCTTAGGTTTATCTGTAGTACTCGTTGATGATGAGGAGCTATTTAAGATATTTGTGAAGAGATTGTCCTACTACTTAATGGACGTTAAGTTTAGGTATTTCTATGATGTTGACTTAAGCTCGATAATTAAGTCACAGATAAATTCAAGGTGCGGTTCAAGCCTTAATGAGCGTGATGTGAGTAGGATTAAGTCAGCCCTAATAATTGTTGAGTCACCTACTAAGGCTAAGACTATAGCTAACATGTTCGGTAAGGCAGGTAAGAGAGTGCTTGGTAAGTCCGTTGTTTATGAGACGACGATACCGTTACCAACTAAAGATATATATGTGACGTCTATAGTACCTAGCTTAGGTCACGTGCTTGACCTAGTAACTGATGAGGGTCTTCACGGGATTGATGTGTCTAGAGGTAATGTACGCTTAGTATACTCAACCATAAAGAGGTGTTTGAGGTGTGGTAAGCAGTTCGTTGACCATGATAGGTGCCCTTACTGCGGTAGTAACGTCTTTAAGGATAGTAAGTCCGTGTTGAAGGTCATTCAGAAGCTCGCTCAAGAGGTTGACTATGTCTTCATAGGTACGGACCCAGATATGGAGGGGGAGAAGATAGCCTATGACCTGTACCTGCTAGTGAAGCCGTATAACGGCAACATTCTTAGGATAGAGTTCCATGAGATTACTAAGAAAGCCATAGTTAATGCGTTAGTTAATGCTAGATCAATAAATATGAGCTTAGTGAATGCCCAGGTTGTTAGGAGAGTTGATGATAGGGTCGTTGGTTTTGAGTTAAGTAGGCATCTATGGGATATCTTCGGCAAGCATTGGTTAGGTGCGGGAAGAGTTCAGTCACCTGTACTTAAATGGGTTGTTAGTAATTACGTTAAGTATAGGGATGAGCTAGGCTATATTCTTAAGGTAAAGCCCCTTAAGTCAATGCCCTACATAAGGATTTACGTCAAGACTAAAGACGAGCTTAATGAGTTAGTTAAAACTATTGAAAATGAGGGTGTAAGACTTATTAAGATATCTGATGAGGTTATTGAACTTAACCCCAAACCCCCGTTCACAACCGATGAGTTACTTACTGAAGCATCACTCACATTGAAAATACCTTCATATCGCGTAATGAAACTTATGCAAGACCTATTCGAATTAGGCCTCATCACTTACCATAGAACTGACTCAACATACGTATCTAATTACGGTATTGAGGTAGCCAAAAACTACTTAAGTAAGGTTGGTATGGAGGGCTTACTTACACCTAGGCACTGGGGTTCTGTAGGTACCCATGAATGTATAAGACCTACAAGGCCTTTAACGCCTAATGAGGTCATTAACTTCAGTAACTTAATGTCGCAGTTAATAACTAATTACCACTTAAAGCTCTATGAGTTAATACTTAGGAGGTTCATAGCTAGCCAAATGAGAGGTGTGAAGGCTATAAGGACTAAGGTCAAACTAAATATTGGTGACTCAATTAGTCAGGAGGTAATATTAATAACTAAGATAATCGATAAAGGATTCACAAACATATATAACCCATATACAGTTACCCCCGAAGTTTTAGGATTGAGTAAGGAGGCTGTTTTAAAACCAGTAGCCATTAAGTGGTTTAGAGGGTCTAAGGTATCCCTCCTAAAGGATTCTGATGTCATAAAGATCATGAAGGAGAAAGGTATTGGTAGGCCAAGTACTTATGTTAAGGCTATACGGTCCAATATAGAGCATGGATACTTAATAATGAGTAAGAAGAGAAACTACCTTATACCGACGAAGTTAGGTATTAAAGTGAATGAGTACCTACAAAGCAACTTTAGTAAGTTCGTTAGTGAGGAAGCGACTAAAAGATTGGAGTCCATTATTGAGGACGTATATAAAGGCTCCATAACACCTGATGTAGCTATACGTAAGTTAATTAGAGAGATATTAATCATCAATAACCTAAGGCTTGAGAGATCTAAGAGTGAAGAGTACTTAAGTGTTCTAGAATAATTGCCTACTCACAATAATTTTTATGTAGGAAATTCTTTTTGAGCGCTCCTTAAGACTCCCTATCTCTATATTGTCAATTGATAAACTATCACCTAACTTATCTCTAAGAATATTTACTACGGTAACTGCTCTAGCGATATTCTGGCCCTTACCTATGATTGCTATCTTATCAAATCCTTGATTGAATAGAATTACTATCGATTGTACATAATCTATTAGCGGTCTTCGATCACTAACGACCACAGTATTAATAAAACTGCTACTCACGACTATCACCTAAGTTATGTGTAATGGATTTAGGATATTAAGTTTATTTCAGACGGGGTACTTCACATCATTATTGAATCATGGGATAGGGTTATCATCACCTAGCTCCTATCTATGTAATTATTTGGTGTGGGACGTATTTATATTTCTTTACATAAATTAAGTAACTCCTCAATGATATCATTAGCCTCGTCTAAACATGCCTCATAGCGTGTTATGGAGCGGTTCGTCTCAGGTGATAGTAAGGTATCTATAGGGTTTATGATATTTAACTTAGTGAGTATTGGCTTTATGTATACCTTACGCGTGTTGGCGTTATACTCAAGTATATATGTTGCTTTATCACGCTTAATAAGGCATCTAGTTATTGCTGTAGTTACCTTAAGGCATTTCAGGGCAACCTTACTGATGGTTCTCTTAAAACTTCCCTCATCACTAACCTTACCGACAGCGTAAAACCTTAATAAGAACTCATAGCCTTCATACCATAATTTTCTCAACACTTTACTAAGTATATTAGAGTCTTTAATATACATCTTTATGATAGGTTCAGCTGGATCGTAATGAAATCTTAATTTCTTACTGCACTTGCCAACATCACTTAGCAGTCTATTAATAACTACATACCCACTAATTCCCCTTGGTATGCTTATTGTGAGTGTCGACATAAATGCGCACTTCATGTTCTGAACCCAGAAGAAGTTGGTGCTCAGGGGGCTCCTAAGTCTTCATCTATCCGTGACCGCCACAATCATCATTGCCATACTAAGAAATGCATGTATGTTAATAAGTCTTTTACATCGTTAAATCTTCTTAGTCCTTAATTCCTGAAGCCTCTTATTTCTTTCCTCAATAATCTTAAGTACCTTATTAAGTGATGATCTTAAGCAATCATAATCCCCGTGCTCGAAGAATAGCCTTACGAACTTAATCGCGCATGACTTACTATGGAAGGTGAGTCTTCTTCCAGCTATGTCTAATGTGACCCCTTGACCTTCATAGAATACTCTACCGCACATTAAGCACTTAAGCTTATTTTCCAACCTTCTTAACACCCTCCTTTATATGCTCTATAATCTCCTTACTTATTTTTAACTTCCTTATGATTTCGTAAGCCTTACTTACTGCTTCATTAATAGAGCTTGCCTCAACATTAATGAATAGATTGGTCCCCACGATCTTAAACCTATAGCGTTTTGAGTCACCAACCGTATACACCTCCACCAGCTCAACTCTCAATGAGGGCATGCATAATCCCTCTTTAAGTAACATAAGCTTACTCTTACCATCATATGGCACCACAAATATTTTTAGTTAAGTGCTTAAAGTATCTTCGGTGTGTTTTACCGTGTTTTATTGGGAGCATAAATATAGAACTTCTGAACTACCTAAGATAGTCGTAACACCCCCGGGGCCTAAGGCCCAAGAGATCATTAGTAAGGATAAGGAGTTTCTAATGCAGTCATTCGTTAGGTGGTATCCATTAGTTGCCAAGGATGGTTACGGACCTGTGATTGAGGATGTTGATGGTAATCTCTTCATAGACTTAAATTCAGGTATTGCCGTTATGAATGTAGGTCACAATCACCCAAGGGTGGTTAAGGCTATAAGGGAGCAAGCAGGCAAGTTACTCCATTACTCACTAACTGACTTTTTCTATGAGGAGGCTGTAAAGCATGCTGAGAAATTACTGCAGATAGTGCCTATATCAGGCAAGAAGAAGGTATTCTACACCAATAGTGGCGCTGAGAGTAATGAAGGTGCTATAAAGGTTATTAGAGGCTACTTTAAGGGGTCTAGACAATACATAATATCATTCATAGGCGCATTCCACGGTAGAACGACTGGTGCCTTAACACTAAATGCTAGTAAGACCATTCATAAGAAGTACTTCTCACCGCTCCTACCTAATGTGATTCACGTACCTTACCCGTACTGCTACAGATGCCCCTTCAAACAGGAATACCCCAACTGTAACTTCGAGTGCTTAGAGTTTCTTGAGGAGTGGATATTTAAGAAGGTAGTTGATCCTGAGGAAGTTGGTGCTATATTCTTCGAGCCCATACAAGGTGAAGGTGGTTACATAGTACCCCCTAAGGAGTTCTTCCCACAACTAAGGAAGTTAGCAGATAAGCACGGTATTAAGCTAGTTGATGATGAGGTACAGGCAGGTTTCGGGAGAACAGGCAAGTGGTTCGCTATAGAGCACTGGGGTATTGAGCCAGACATAATAACCATAGCTAAAGCAGTGGCTTCAGGGCTTCCCCTAGGTGCCATAGTTGGTAAGGAGGAACTCATGAGTCTACCGCCAGGGACACACGCAACTACGTTCGGTGGTAACCCAGTGTCCCTGAGGGCAAGTATTGAGGTAATAAACATCATAGAGGAAGAGAATCTACTAAGGAATGCTGAGAAAGTTGGTTCGTACGTCATGAAGAGATTAGGAGAGATTAAGGAGAGAGTTGAGCTAATTGGTGATGTCAGAGGTAAAGGCTTAATGATAGGTATTGAGTTAGTGAGAGATAGGAGGACCAAGGAGCCCGCTACTAAAGAGTTAAGTAAGGTTATTGAAGCATGCTTCAAGAGCGGTGTTGCGGTCATAGGTGCCGGCATCTCAACGATAAGAATAGCACCACCGTTAGTAATTACTGAGGAACTTATAGACAGAGCTCTAAACGTTCTCGAGAAAGTCTTAGTTAAGGTTAGTAAGGAGGTTTTAGGTAAGTAACTACACCTTAAATATTTTTCTTACAACACATTAACTAAGGAAGGTGGTTGAGACGAGCATTTATTGGGAGAGATGCCCTATATGTGGTAGGTATATAGCCACATTCTTCTGTAAGAGCTTAAAGATGAATACCTGTATATACTGTTGTCTAGCGTACTCTAAGAATCCTGAGGAAGCGCTATCTATTTTAAAAGGAATTACTGAGTAATTTAAACTCTAGGCGCTATCCAAACAGTCAGTATACCCCCTCCTTCAAGCTCCATATATATTCTTAATGGCTGGTTCTGCCCAAAGCCAAGTATGAGCGTTTCAGCACTGCCTAACGCGGTGGTTATTCCTTTAAGTAAATCGAGGCTATACTTACCTGAAACCCTACCTTCAGCTGCTGATTCAAGGTTTAGTAAGGGTCTATCTAATTCGAGAGTTGTCCTATAGCTCCTATCTTCGGAGGCGGCTCTCACTAGTATACGTTCATTCTCATATATGAATTCTATCTCATCAGCAACTATCTTAGCATCAGTAATTATCTTCTTTAGGTCATCACCATCTATCTGGAACTTAACTACGGGCTCTACCTTAATCTCACCAACAGGCTCCATACCAGCTTCACTAATACTGACAGAGAACTCCCTTTCAACACCTGTCTTCGCGTTAAATAATATGACCTTTAACTCTCTAGCGCCTCTCTCATAAATGAGTATGACCGAGTCTTTACGCTGGGCTCTCCTTACAGCCTTATTAAACTCATCCTTAATGACGACTATGTTAGTTTCCTCCTCAACATTAAATTCCTCAAAAGATGTTGAAGGTATAAAGAGATTAACTAAAGCATTCTTATCTGGGCTTAAAGCCCTTAATGTAAGGCCTTCAGTGGTTACATTAAGTGGTATCTCCTCAATAAGCTTTATAGATGCCTGCATTATCTTCTTAAACTTAGTGCCATTAGGGTACGATATTCTAAACATGAGTAAGCGCCCTAACATGATATTCTGAACTACTTAATATAAACTTAATTGCTAAAAACGTTAGTTTTACTTGGTAGTAATTTATGCTGGTTAAGGCGATTAAGTACATAGGAAATTACTTCGGTATTGAGACAGACGCTGAGATCGCCTTAAAAATCATAGAGAAGGTAAGGGATGAATTAGGCTACGATACCGACGACGTTGAGGATACCCTGAGAATGCTGAAGAACTTTGATGTATTTTACGAGTTGATGAGGAAGAGATTTAAGCACTTCCTCTCACCAAGGAAGAGGGAGTCCGACCTAATAAAGGGCAGAGTATTAGTCGATAAGGTTAAACTTACCAAGGAAGGCGAGAAGCGTAAAGCCTTAATAATCTTCGATAGAAGGGTTAACTACGATAAAATAATTGAGATTATTAAGTCATTAGGCCACGAAATCGAGGTATCAGGATGACTTAGACCTTCTCCTTCTTCTAGTACGTCTCTTGGACGGGGTTACCTTTCTCTCCACCTTCATTACAGGCTTTCTTAATGTACCGATTATTTCTTTAGCCTTATCAAGACTTAACTCACCACTCAACAGCCTTACCCATACATCGCTGATATCTATCATGGATTCAAGGTCACTTATAGAGAACTCAACAACCTCTTCCTCTTCCTCAACCACCTCGGCTTCGGCCTCAGCCTTAGTTACCTCCTCCTCAACACTAACCTCTTCACTCTCTAATTTACTCTCTATAGTTTCCTCACTCATGAACCACACCTTAGCAAGTACATTATATCGTTATGAATTAAGGCTTTATTAAGTTTTAATGACGTATAATTCATCAATAGCTCCCAGCCTAACTATTGCTTCACCTCTTGATAACTGCTTAATCACACCCCTAACAACATTTACACTTCTGGCGTTCTGGTAGGGTGATAGCACATTAGATACATAACTCAAATTTCTTTGTTCATCAAGCGCAAATACCACCTTAACATCAGAGTTCGTGTACGCGTCTGGACTTAAATCTAATGGTTGTTGAGTGATTAGTATTAGATTAATGCCATACTTCCTACCTTCCTTAAGTAACTTATTTATTATTGAGAATCCCCTACCCTTCATAAATCTATGTGCCTCCTCAATAATTATGAATATATCCTTACCTAAGCCCTTAAGCTCCATAACCCTATTGTAGAGCATTCTAAGTAACGTATCAACAAATATCACCTCAATGGACTCAGCTACAGATTTATGTAGGTCTATAATTGTTGGGTTATGGATAACCCTATTAATACTTATTGAAGTCTCACTGAAGACCCTGGATGAAAGTATATCTATGTACGGCAGTAACGACTGTATACGTACATCTACACCCTCACCCTTAGACTCCTTTATGAGCATTAACACGTCACTAAATGATGGAGGTTCTTTACTCCACGTTGATGGCTCATCAACCTTAAATCCCTTCTCTACGTAGGCACTTAATATGGTGTTCATTAAGTGATACTTCTGTACCTGCCCTAAGTTAAAGATATCTGTGAGTAATTCAGAGATCTCGTAAGCTCTTTCCTTAGGGCTCTTACCCATAAGCTCAAGAGGGTTAATACTTACACTACTTACGTCAAGTACGATGAAGTAATTACCTAACTCATCAGCATACTCACCATGCGGATCAATAACCATGACATTTATGTTAGGGTCTTTAAGTAACTGCCTAATCACCTTCTTAGCAAGATACGACTTACCTGAACCACTCTTCCCTATTATTAACATGTGCTTATTTAATAGCTTATTTAAGTTTATAATTAGTTTCTTCTTTACATAACGTCTGGTTATCTTTAAGTAATTACCTGCACCCTTCTTAAGTACCGACTTAATATCGCCTAGGACTATCTCGCCTTTACCAAGAGATACCCCAGTAACCTCAGTTACTGGCGTTATTGAAGCTATAGCGAGTACCGTAGGTAAGGATATAATGCCAAGTGAAGATATGATAGAGCCTAATATATGTGCGCCATACGTACCTCTTGATTCACATAGCGTATGTATTAATAGTGAGTTTATAGGTATGCCTAGGGATAGTAGTATCAATAAATTAACCCCTAACCTAAATCTAAGTATTAATGGCCATAGAGCAGCGGCTAGGATTAATGAGAGACCACAAATCATTAGTATAGATGCTAAACTGCCTATGGGTTTTTCATTTAAGGAACTTATAGATGAGTTAATGGCATTTACACCAGAAACCCCCCTACCGAATTTACGTCTAACATACGTGGTTATCGTGATGTATATTATAAGCGTAAGTGCTATGTCGTGCACGTCGGGTTTAGTTAGAGTTAAGTAAGGAATGAATACGATGAGTAGTTCTGAAAGAATAACTAAGCTACTCCCTATGTATCCTGATAAAGCAGCAACAATCACTAACGTTATAAGCCTATAGAGTGAAGGCATTAGTACTTCCTGAGGTCTTATGAGAACTATGGGCTTAACACTCATGACTAAGTACAATACATTAACTAAGGCTAATGTAGCGGCAGCAGCGCTGATTAGGGCTTTCTCATGCCTACTAATAGCCATGTATCTCTGACTTAATTATCGTGAATGAAGAATTAAAAATTAACTAAGGATAGTATACTTAGCGTTAAGTCATGGTTGAGGGGGCGTTTAGGCTACTTCACCCAAGGTTAAGGGAGGTAATTAGGGACTTAGGCTATGTTAAACCTACTTTAGTTCAGGAGAAATCCATACCTATGGTCTTATCTGGGTATCACACATTAATTATAGCCCCTACAGGTAGTGGTAAGACCGAAGCAGCCGTATTCCCATGTATTTCAAAAATGCTCTCTGAGGGGTTAGTTGGTACTGAGGGAATTAAGTTACTTTACGTAACACCCTTAAGGGCTTTAAATAGGGATTTAGAACTTAGATTAAGGACCATACTGAAGCGTTTAGGACTTAAGATAAGTATTAGGCATGGTGATACCCCGTACTCATTGAGGAAGTTAATTGAGAGGGAATTCCCCGACTTCTTAGTAACAACCCCTGAAACCCTACAGTATATACTGATTAATAAGAGGTTAAGGGAGGGGTTAAGGAGCGTTAGGTTTGTAATTATTGATGAACTTCATGAACTTATAGATAGTAAGAGAGGCGCTGAGTTGGTAACTTCGTTAGAGAGATTAGTTAGAGTTAGTGGTGAGTTTCAAAGGATAGCTCTTTCCGCATCTATAGGCGATCCTTACATAGCCTCAAAGTACTTTGCTTACGGTAGATATGTACGTATAGTTGACTTAGGCGCATTAAGAGATACTGTCGTAAAGGTAGTTATACCAGGCATTGATGACTTAGAGCATAGACTAAGAATACTAGCTAAGGAAGTGCCAGAGCACTGTTCAACATTAATATTTACGAATACACGTAGTGATGCTGAAGGTTTAGGACTGAAGCTTAGGGAGTTAGGTACTAATGTAGGTGTTCACCACGGTAGCCTAGATAAGAAGGAGAGACTTAAGGTAGAAAAATCACTTCGATCAGGCGCTCTTAACGGCGTCGTATGTACCTCAAGCCTTGAGCTAGGTATAGACATAGGTACTGTAGACTTAGTTATTCAGGCCTCATCACCCAGGCAAGTAGTTAAGTTCGTTCAGAGGGTTGGTAGGTCATCACATAGGATTGGTGAGGTAGCTAAGGGGGTTATAGTAACCACTTACAACCTAGATGATATTCTTGAGTCCATAGCCATCGCGTTAAGGTCTTTAAGAGGGAATTTGGAGACTGTTAAACCTTATGAGCGACCTCTTGATGTGTTAGCACATCAGGTTGTAGGTATGGCTTTAGAGTATGGTAGGGTTAGTGTAGATGAAATAGTGAGCGTATTGTCAGGTTCTTATATCTTCAGATTACTCCCCATAAACACTTTAATGGAGTTAATTAAAGAGCTTGAGTCCTTAAGGCTTATTAAGGTGGTTAATGAGGGCGGTAAGGTTTTTATTGAGGCTACTAAGAAGGGGAAGATATATTACTTGACAACAACTATGATTGTTGAGTCAAGTCAGTACGATGTAATAGATGCATTAACAAAGAGGAAGATAGGCTTTCTTGATGAGAAATTTATTGTTCTATCATGTGAGGAGGGTGCAGTAATATCACTGGGTGGTAACTTATGGAGGGTTATAGCAATAGATGATGATAATAAGAAGGTCATGGTTGAACCTATATATGAGGCGTCAGAAGTCCTCATACCTAGTTGGGAAGGTAACTTAATTCCTGTAGATTATAAGGTTGCTAGGGAGGTATGCGCTTTAAGGAGGTTGATATTTAGTCATGGATGTAGTTATCTTGATGCCTTAAGTAGGAAATACGGAATTAGATTCAGCAATTTAGAATTCTGCAAACGACTTCTTGAAGCACTTAATGAGTATGATGTACCGCCATGCGATAATAACCTAGTTATTGAGTTAATACGTCAGGGCGATGAATTACTATTGGTGTTCAATACCTGCTTAGGAAGTAAAGGTAATGCAGCACTTGGGTACCTACTTACGTACCTATTGACTAAGTCCATGAGGTTGGGTGGGTCTTTTGAGCTGAAGTACGACCCATATAGAGTTATGATACATGGTGTAGGTGTGTATGGAGGGTTAGGGAGAAAAGATGTTGTGGAGCTTATAGACTTACTGATTAGTTGTTGTAGTTCTAGGGATTATTTAATTAATTTACTAAAGGAGGCGTTAAGGGGTTCAAAACTCTTTAACTATAGATTATATGCGGTTTTAAGAAGGGTTGGTATAATAGGTGAAGATACCCCTAGGAATGTGGTTAAGGCGTTAATTAATGAGTACTCAAAAACGGTATTCAGTGCTGAGGCTTTTAATGAAATATTTACTGAGGATATGGATGTAGATGTAGTGTTGGATTACGTGGTTAAGTTAAGTAAGGGCTTAATTAAGGTGAGCGTCCAGGAGTTTAAGCATGTGCCTAAACTAACGTATTCATCATTTAAGAGGCTAGGCTTCACAGATAAGGCGTCATTAACAATCTTACCGCCGAATGTCATAGCTGAAGTAGTGAAAAGAAGAATTTTAAGTAAGAGATTGATGCTTATTTGCTTAGTATGTGGGTGGAGTGATGTTAGAGAGGTTCGCTATATTGATAATGAATTTAGGTGCCCAAAGTGTGGTTCTAGGTATGTAGGTGTTACTAAAGTATTAGATAAGAGCGTTGTTAGGCTTGTTAGAGACATTTTAAGAAAGAGAAAGAAACTTAAGGAGCTTAAGGATGAGGAGAAGAGAGTTATACATGAATTAATGGAAAGTGGTAATCTATTCTTAACTTACGGACCCATAGTCACTAAAGTTCTGGCTGGGTTAGGTATTGGACCTCAAACAGCTAAGAAGATACTTGCTAAGGAATTTAAATCAGAGTTTGAGTTATGGTTAAGGATTTTTAAGCATGAGAAGCAGTTCCTTAAGGTCAGTAAATACTGGGATTGAACTAAGTTGCAGCGCCATAAACGCTTTTTAGATATTTAACTAGATCCTCACGTTTTCTCTTAGTACTCCTCTTCCACCCGAATGGATTATTTAATGCTCTAGTGATTATCGTTTTCTCAACCATGAGATCCGCTAACGGGCATACATCAATACATACCTTACAGCCAGTACATGATTCAGGATTTATCGTTGGCTTTGGTGATAATCTTATTGATTTAGTAGGGCACCACATAACGCAGCTTCCACACCTAACGCAGTTCTCCCACCTATAGGCAGCTTTCAATACATCAAAAACGTATTCAAGTAACTTACCTTTACTAATGCTTTGTGATGATGCTCTAATGACCCTACCTGCTACATATATAACTACATCAGAACCCTGAATGACCAGTTCATCACCTTGATCAAGTATTTTTGAGTCCTTAATTATGGCCGTATATTGCGCTTTAACACCCTTAACTCTTAACTCACGCCCTAACTCTATGGTTACTTCATTAGGCTTCACATCAACCTTCACTATAGGTAACCTAGACCTAGCCTCATAATCAGTGTACCACTCAGGTATCTTGACCCTTAACTTTTTGACATACCTATCCTTAGCGTTTGAAGGACCTAACCACCTCCATAATCCATATTCGACCCACTCATCGGGGTAGCCTAAACGCTCCTTCCACCTATTGAGAACCTCGCACCATCTGCTCCATTCATTGGGGTGGTTCTTCTCTATTAAACTGAACTCAGCTAAGTAGCTTGCTGGACATAGATAACACCCAATTCTATCGAAGCCTTCATCGTAAAGCTTATTATAACTTAGCTTATTCTTAAATATATACATCCATATAGCTAGTTGATTCCAATACTGTATTAGTGTAACGCTTAGTAAGTGGGGGACCCACTTATTCCTCCATACCTGTGGTGTTTTAGCCCTATCTAAGGACTCATAAGCCCTCTGACCAACTATATTTAGTGCTCCATTAGGCCATAAGCTCCTCGTAAGCCTTGCGAGCGGGACTAATTTAACTACTTTGCAGCACCACCTATAGTCACGAGCTGGAGGACCAAAAACCTCGACACCTTTCCAAAAAGCCTCACCAGCCGACGCTACATGTAGCTTAAGTCCGTACTTATCAACAACCTCATATACTGCCTTAATAGTTTCTGGAAGCTCAATCCCCGTATCGTTAAATAGTATGTCGCCTTCAATACCTAGCCTCAATGTTAAATGAAGGGACACTAAGCTATCCTTACCACCTGAGTACGATATGAGGACAGGCTTCCTAACCTTATTAGCCATTACATAAAGAAGTTTAAGACTGCGTGATGCGAGATTATGAAGGGGTAACTCATTAGCCTTCAATACGTCATCCATAGTTGTTGAGACACTATTTACTTTAACTATGCTTTTATTCTTAAATATAGTCCTTACACTAACGTACTTACCTCTAGAGAGACCTATGGCTATGGGGTCATGATCTTTATTAACGATGACTATCTGCTTATCACATGGTAATTTACTGGGTAAGGATATACGTTCTAAGCCTCTAACCTTACTATCAACCTCAATAACATCACAGATACCTTCCTCAACACATAACTTAGCTGAATAGTACGATAGCTTAAAGCGCCACCTCTTCTTGAACGGATCGAAGAACATCTTCCCAACTATGTTACCGTTAGCTACGACCTCACGCATTAAGTCAAAGTAAGTGACCTTATTAAGTAATATTACAGAGTTAGCAAGACCTAATTTCTCAAATAACTTTAAGCCACCGAAATCATATTTAATGCCCTCCTTAAGATGCTTCATATCACCGCTTAAGGCAGGTCTAGCGTCTCCAGGCTCATGGAGACCTAGCTTAAATCCCTTACCACCACATTTGTAGCATCTAGGCTCAAGTAGAGGCACGTTACAGTTAGGGCACCAGTACACAGTTGTTACTACTGGCCATACCTTACCTCTAGGCACGCCACTTACCTCACTTACTCCTATGTCAAACATTTTATAAGTACTGGGTTTAGTGGGGGAGTGCATGTCTGACCTACTAGAGCTAATAAACTCAATAACGCTCTCAGTAGTTACGGTAGCTTGGGCTTTATTCTTAGTGACCTGGGTAGTTGGTTGGGCTCTTAGAGGATCACCAATACCTTTCTATAGGGTGAAGAGGATCGGACAAAGTCTTATTGAGGACGCTGTATGGGGCGCTTTCTGGTTAGCTATAGGCTCCTCGGTCTTTGCATTGATAGCCTACATAGCATCACAGATAAACGTACCTTACCCAGAGCCTCCACAGATAACCCCCAGTGGCTGAGGAGTCTGAGTTGGTATCACTCAATGACTTAGTAACGATAGCGTTCTCCCTAAGTATCTTAACCTATTACATGGGGGTTCTGATACTAGCCCTACCTATACCCTTTAGAGGGTTGAAGAAGTGGGGTCCTACACTCATAGCTGACGGTATTTATGTAGCTGCGTTGATTTTCTCTTATAGGATAATAATATCAGTTGTGGATGTGTTATTAAGTTATTTAGGGAGTTCATGGGATGGTTTTTTCACTTGGTTACTTAGTAGGACCGCCATCGTAGTCGGTATATATGAGTTTTTAGCCTACGTTAAATCAATTCTCGGTAGTTCGCTGATAGAGTCAGCAGTGTGTGTGTTAATTAATGAGATTCTTAAGATGTTAGTACCGCTATTAACAACCATTAAGTTAGTGTACATATACTCACTAATCATAAGTAAGTTCCACCAGCTATTCATACTACTAGGTATAACCCTTATGGCAATACCATTCAGAATCGGGCGTTCAGCAGGGGCTACACTCATAGCTACAGCCATAGTGTTCTACATCGGTTTACCCTTAATGCCCGGCTTCATAGGTCTATTTGAGAGTACCGTGATGGGTTCTCAGATACCGCAAATACCTGAGCTACCTTCCATAGATGGTAAGGTGAATACATTACTTAACGACCCTGTGAGCCATGGAGTTCTCTTAGTCATTGATCAGGACATAGGTGAGGCTATAGGTGTTATTGAATTAGACAACGAGGGGATGTTCCATCTAGGTCCTCCATACGATTTACTTCCTGAAGAGTTTAACTATACTATAAAACTCTCATACTACGGCTTTGAATTTAAGTTGAACCCTCCCTACATATCATCTGAAAACATTAATGAGACCGTGAACGCTACTGCGTACGGTATTCTAAAATGTGTTGATAGGTATTTAGCAATACTTTACCCTGTAAGTGCTGCTGTTAGTGAACTAAGAATTTCCGGCGTAAACAACACTATTATCGCTGAGCTAAATATTCAGGCATTTATGGAGACGTACTTAATAACCACATATCCATCGACAACTACTTTAGACTCCATTATAGTTGACGGGGAACCTTATAGTAACTTCAGTAGTGACCAATGGGTGTGGTACGGCATTAATGGCACATCAACGTCCATATACATATCTGAAGGCCCCCATACTGTTAAGCTTATCTATACAGTTTATTCAAAACCTCCATTACCTAACGTCGAGGAGCAGAGGATAATAGCCCCAGAAACATCCATTAGTGATTTAATCATGAATATGCTAACATTAGTTATAGCGTTAATATTCCTACTGATACTATTGCCCACCGCTTTCATGATGATGTTATTCATAATAGCCGCTAGCTTAGCGAGGGTCATTGGTGGTAGGTACGTAAAGATACTTAGGCTCTAAGGTGATTGTATGGAGTTATATAAGAACATTAGATACGTAATCGTCATGGTATTTATATTTACATTAATTACTTATATACATGACAGAGACCCCTTTACACTGGCTTACCTACTCATCTTAGGTTTTGTAGGTATAATAATACACGTTATCCTGCTCAAGAGGATAGGAACTATAGAGGAAATACATTAATGGGCAGAACTTTACTTTAAATCTACTTTCTCAACTTTAAACCATACAATCTTATCGTCGGGTTCTAGAATCTTAGCTAAGTATTCTTCTAGGTCAATATCACATTTTACCCTCCAATGGTAGAACTCCTTTAAGAGCTCACTCCTTAGGAAATATATAACATCACACTTATCTCTTAAGGCTTTATCAACTTCTTTAACCTCCTCATCGTAAAACGTCGTTACGAAGACATTATAGAGATGCCTCATAAGCTTCACCACTATCATGTTATTAGTTAAATAAGCCTTAAGTACTTTAGCTCCTTAAGTAGGGTTACTAACGCCTTAAATTCCTCGGGGAATATGTTAGGTACCTCATCACCTAAATCCTTCAGCTCATCAAAATACTTTCTTACCCACTCACAACTTAATGAAACAGATATCTCAAGGGTCTTAACATTAAGCAATAGAGGATACATAGTGCAGGTTAAGGGTTTATCATTATGTATTGTGCACGCCTTTCTCTCAACATCGTAGAAGGGGCAGTAACCATTTATTACCCACCTATAGAGACCTTTAGCAACACGCTCAAAAACCAACTCATCTCTTAAACCCTTTAACTCAGCTAAAGTCCTTAACTTATTGATCTCCCAATTAAGAACTATTGGGCATTCCTCAACTCTAGAGAAAAAGCAGCAATTAGCACATCTGAGGCATGTAAATTTAAGCATTTACCCCAACCGTACATAACTTAATTGGTAACTCTATATAAAGCCAGTGTTTTAAGGTATTATTATGGATGATGAGTTTTTCGGGGAGCTTGATCGATGAGCTAGCGGTTACCCAGCTGACACGACAACACTAATAAATTCACAAACAGTTTTAAACACGTGATGAGTTTGCCAAGTGCTGATTAGTGATGTGGGGTGCAAAAGCTGATTCCCGATTAACTTTTTAGTTTCTTAATAATCATAGAATAGGGTGATTGAATGGGTGGTAGGCAAAGGACTTCGCTATTCATGGATATAGAGAAGAAGACTGCACCGGAAAGCAAGCAGGAGAAGTCAAAGTCTAAGAAGAAAAAGAAGAGGTAACCTAAGGTAAGTGCGAGTATTGAGTAAGGAGTATACTTTATTTAAGTGGTTACCTCCCAAGAGGAGAGTTAAGTTAAGTGTGGCATTCCCTTCATCAGTACTTTCTGTTGAGCCATCACTATATAAGAAGACCTTAGTTTCAGGATTCATAGCTAGGGCTTTAGCCATATTTAGGGTTAGTAATTCCTACATATATCTAGACTCTAAGGAATCTATAAATGACTTAAGAATTCTCGAATCAATTCTAAGATACATAACCACACCACCTTACTTAAGGAAGTACTTACATAAGTTAAGGAGTGAATTAAGGTATGTAGGCATACTACCGCCCCTGGCACTACCTAGCCATTACTTAGGTGAAGAACCCTTAACTAACGGCATGATACGTGAAGGGATTGTATTTATTAAGAGTGGCAGGCCCTATGTCTACGTAGGTTCTGAGCAGCTATTTAGGCTCAAGGCAGGGAGGTTACGTAAGGACTTAAGGAACTTGCAGAGAGTTACAGTTAGGTTAGTATCTATTAAGAGAAAGATAGCTGAGCTGGTAAGTGATGAGGAAATACCGTGCTATTGGGGCTTTACGATAGAAATCTTTAACTCACTCAAGGAGTTAATACAAACTAAGGTCTCAAGGGATGTTTTCGCTATATTAACGTCTAAGAGAGGTGTAGCCATTCATGAATGCATTAGTAAGCTAAGTAGGCGTAAGGGGGGCTGTAGTGAGGTGTTAATGATATTTGGCTCACCAAAGTTAGATGCAGATGAGATAGCTTATAGGGAAGGTTTCGACCTACATGACTACGTTGAGTGTATCATTAACACAGCCCCCTATCAGGGTGTTAGGACTATAAGGACGTATGAGGCACTCTATATTTCCTTAGCCTTACTTAATAACGAATTATTGAGGTATGGCATCCAGTAAAGCTTATTTACTGTGTTAGTTTATAATCCCCAGAATCAAATATGATGTAGCCCTAGAAGTGTGGTGAAGCATGGCTAGGAGAAAGACGTCAGCACCACGTAGGGGTAGCCTAGGCTTAAGGCCTCGTAAGAGGGCTTCGTCAATAGTCCCAAGAATAAAGACGTGGCCTAAGGTGAACCTAGAGAACCCCATTCTACTCGGTTTCTTAACCTATAAGGCAGGTATGACTCACGTATTCGTAGTGGATGATAGACCTGGAAGGCCAACAACAGGTAAGGAAATATTCATGCCCGTAACTGTCCTTGAAGCACCACCAATGGTTCCATTAGCCATAAGGGCTTACATAAGAGACCTGAATAAGGGGCTACTAACGCTTACTGAAGCTTGGGTAGAGCCTCCTAAGGAGCTAGAGATTTGGAGGGCTATACCGACATTCAACGCTAAAGACTTTGATAAGAAGTTAAAGATCATTGAAGAAAACCTAAAGGATATTGAGGTATTAAGCACCATAGTGGCATCACAACCTAAGTTAACCTGCGGGTTAAGTAAGAAGAAGCCCGATATCGTTGAAATTAAGGTTGGTGGAGGCACTATAGAGAGTCAACTTAAGTACTTAACTAAAATCTTAGGTAAGGAGGTTAAGGTAAGTGATGTATTTAAGGAAGGTCAGTTCGTCGATGTTATAGGTGTTACTAAAGGCAAAGGGTTCCAAGGCGTTATAAAGAGGTTTGGTGTTAAGGAACTACCCAGATGGCATAAGCATAGGAAGGGTAGTAGAAGAATAGGTTCTAGAAGCCCAGGCATAGGTACTTTAAGCACAGTACCACAGCCAGGTCAAATGGGGTTCCATAGGAGGACTGAATACAATAAGAGAATATTGAAGATAGGTAATAATGGTTATGAGGTAGTGCCAGCAGGTGGTTTCCCACATTACGGCATTATTAAGTCTGATTATATAATACTTCAAGGCTCTATTTTCGGCCCACCTAAACGCCCAATATTCCTTAGGTGGCCCATAAGACCGCCTAGGTGGGTACCTGAGGGCCCACCGATAATTACGTACATAAGCTTAGAGAGTAAGATGTGAGGTGCTAGCTATGGTGTTTAAGATACGTACGTTAATACTTGAAGAACCTCCTGAAGTACCTATTTATGATGCTAAAGGTGAAGTTGTAGGTAAGGTTAAGCTCCCACCACTCTTTGGGTTTCCATTAAGGAAGGACATTATACGTAGGGCTTTCCACTCAGCACATACTGCCAGGATACAGCCTAAGGGTAGGGACCCATTAGCTGGTAAGCGTAGGTGTGGTGAGAGTTGGGGTATTGGTTACGGTGTAGCTAGAGTCCCTAGGCTTGATAATGGTAGGGCGGTTTTCGCACCTATGACTAGGGGTGGTAGGGTTACATTCCCACCAACGACTATGAAGAGAATTCATGAGGAGGTAAATAAGAAGGAGAGGATAATAGCCATAATATCAGCATTAGCTGCAGCAGCTAATCCAGAACTTGTTAGAGCCAGGGGTCATAGATTTACTACTAAGCACGTACCTGTGGTCTTTAAGGACGATTTTCTTGAGATAAGCACCACCAGAGAGATTAGGGAGGTTCTTAAGAAAGTTGGTGTTTGGGATGACGTCGTTAGAGCACAGACGAAGACAAGGATAAGGGCTGGTAAAGGTAAGATGAGGGGTAGGCGCTACGTAGAACCTAAGTCATTCTTAGCTCTCTTACCGTCTGCTGAGGTACCCGTGTTTAAGGCGTTAAGGAACTTACCAGGTGTTGACATAGCTACTCCTAACCTACTAAGCATACTTCACTTAGCTCCTGGTGGTATGCCTGGTAGGCTATTAGTTACCACTGAGTCAGCACTTAAGTTAATAAATGAGAAGTACGTGGTGGTTAAGCTATGAGTGACGTAATAATTAGGCCTATAGCTACTGAGAAGACTTTAAGGCTTATTGAGAGGGAAAATACCCTAGTTTTTATTGTTAGAAGGGATGCTAATAAGGAAGAAATTAAGAGGGCTGTTGAGGAGTTATTCGGTGTTAAGGTAATTAAGGTAAGAACCCTAATCACTATGGAGGGCGAGAAAAAGGCTTACGTTAAGCTACACTCAGACTTTAAGGCTACGGACATAGCTACTAGATTAGGACTGCTTTGAGGTGGATATGGGTGGGTAAGAGAATACTCGTACAGCGTATGGGGAGGGGCACATCAACATTTAGGAGCCCTAGCCATTTAAGAGTAGGTCCGGCTAAGTATCCACCACTAACTAATGAGACCCTAAGAGGAGTTGTTATTGACTTATTACATGACCCCGGTCGCTGGGTGCCGCTGGCGCTAATAAGGCTAGAGAATGGTACTGAATTCCTATCACCGGCTGTTGAGGGTATGTTTATTGGGCAGGAGGTAGAGATAGGTCCTAATGCGAAACCTTCATTAGGTAACGTATTACCTCTAGGTGCTGTACCTGAAGGCACTAAAGTATGTAATGTGGAGATAAGGCCTGGTGACGGTGGTAAGTTAGCTAGGCAGGCAGGTAGTTACGCTATAGTCTTGGGTAAGTCAGGTAGTTACGTAATACTCCAGTTACCGAGCGGTAAGACTAAGGAGGTACCAGCAAATGCTAGAGCCACCATAGGAGTACCGGCAGGTGCCGGTAGAATTGAGAAACCTTTACTTAAGGCAGGTGCTGCCTACCATAAGTGGAAGGTTAAGGCAAGGAAGTGGCCTAGAGTACGTGGTGTCGCTATGAACGCTGTATCGCACCCGCACGGTGGTGGTAGGCACCAGAGTGTGTCATTCCCATCAACAGTTAGTAGGAATGCACCACCAGGTAGGAAGGTAGGTCATATAGCGTCTAAAAGGACAGGTAGGAAGAAAGGTGCTCACTAAAATTTATTACTTAGGTGAGTGACGTGAGTTCAGCCATATCACAAATACTCTGTATGGATATACCGCCTGAATGGAAGAACTTCAGATATAGGGGCAGGACGCTTGAGGAACTACTAACCATGTCTATGGACGAGCTAATAATGCTTCTACCAGCAAGGGCCCGTAGGACCTTAAAGAGAGGGCTTAAGGAGCCGCAAAGGAGGCTTCTTGAGAAGATAATGAACATACGTAGGAAGCTCTGTGAGGGTAAGATAAAGTCCCCACCACCGATTAAGACCCACGTACGTGATATGATAATCTTACCGATAATGGTAGGCTTAACCATAGCTATATATAACGGGAAGGAGTTCGTACCGGTAAAGATAGTTCCTGAAATGATAGGTCATTACTTAGGTGAGTTCTCACAGACATGTAAAAAAGTGGAGCACGGCGAGCCCGGATTAAAGGCTACAAGGAGTACATTATTCGTAGCGTTAAAGTAATGAGATACAGGTCATGTTTAGGGAGGTTAAGTACGTAATATACGTAAGAAGACCCGAAG
The DNA here is from genome assembly GCA_964519505.1 of uncultured Desulfurococcales archaeon. Classification (GTDB taxonomy): domain Archaea; phylum Thermoproteota; class Thermoprotei_A; order Sulfolobales; family CAZFJX01; genus CAZFJX01. Next base: position 32,883 of record CAZFJX010000003.1, on the reverse strand, counting down.
CCTTTATTTCTACACTACATCTAGGACTAGGTTCATTAAGAATTAAAACACTATGTAAGGTAGACATCATTAGAACTAAGGATTCGACGAGACTATCACTTCTTGAAGAGAGAACCATTTTAAGGCTAAGTAAACTTAAGCAAGGAATTAAGGGTCTTCCACAAATAGATATAGACGTTAATGAGATTAAGGATTTAAGGGTTATGAATCTTAAGAAGAGTTACTTAAGGCATTATGAGGAAGTAATTGCTAGGCTACTTAAGGCTAGAGAAGACGAAGAAATATATGTAATGACATTTAGGGTTAAGTCAAGGGCATATACGTTAATACTTAAGAAAGACCATCTCTACGTTGTTAAGAGGTTTCTTAAAGAAAGTGGTTTATTTTAACCTTTAGCTACACCTATAGGTCTTAACCTGGCGACTAATGCAGCTATCTTAACCTTATGAGTAACGAGGGCTACCTTATCAACGTCCTTGTAAGCACCGGGAGCCTCCTCAGCTATGACCCTCCTTGACGCTGCCCTTAAGTAAATTCCTTGCCTATTCAACCTAGCTACTATTTCTGAAGGTGAGTAAGACCTAACTGCCGCGATCCTAGACATCCATCTGCCAGCACCGTGTGCTGCTGAGTAGAAAGTTCTAGCTCCTTCACGAATGCCTATCATGACGTAGCTAGCAGTTCCCATGGAGCCGGGGATGAGTACTACTTGACCTATATCTCTATGATCCTTGGGTATGTCAGGATGCCCCGGTGGGAATGCCCTAGTGGCCCCCTTCCTGTGTACTACTACCTTCATTAACTTACCATTTATTTTGTGCTCCTCGATTTTAGCTATGTTGTGAGCTACGTCATATATGATCTCAAGACCTAGCTTATCTGGATCTGTATGGAAGACCCTAGCAAAACTCTCCCTTACCCAATGAGTAATTAACTGTCTATTAGTCCATGCGTAATTAGCTGCGGCGGACATTGCGGCGAAGTAATCCTGTCCTTCTCTACTATTGAACGGTACTGAGGCAAGCTCCCTATCTGGTGGGGTTATTCCGTACTTTCTCATTGCTCTCTCCATGATTATTAAATAATCACTAGCTACTTGATGACCTAAACCTCTAGACCCTGTATGTATCATTACCGTGACCTGCCCCTCGTACTCAATACCTAACCTCTTAGCTATTGCTGGGTTGTATATCTTGTCAACAACTTGAACCTCAAGGAAGTGATTTCCAGCACCTAAGGTCCCTAGCTGTGGGGCACCTCTTTCCTTAGCTACCCTACTAACCTTACTTGAGTCAGCAGTCTTCATTGAACCCCTCTCCTCAATGTGTTCAAGGTCGTCAGCCCACCCGTAACCCCTACGGACAGCCCACTCAACACCTTCATCAAGAACCTTATCTAACTCACTTAATGTGAGTCTTACCTTACCTGACCTACCAACACCGCTAGGTACGTTAACGAATATAGTGTCTATGAGCTCCTTAAGCTTAGGTCTTATGTCCTCAAAGCTTAAGTTAGTTCTTAAGAGCCTAACACCGCAGTTAATATCGTAACCAACGCCGCCAGGCGATATGACACCATCATCAGCACTCATAGCGGCTACCCCACCTATCGGGAAACCATAGCCCTGGTGTCCATCAGGCATTACGTAAACAGCTGACTGAACCCCAGGTAGGCATGCAACGTTAGCGGCTTGAATAAGTGTTAAGTCATCCCTCATCTTCCTAAGTAAGTAATCATCAGCAAACACATAAGCAGGTACTCTCATACATCTCTTATAGCCCTTAGGTATCATCCACGTATACTCATCAATCTTCTTAAGTGGCACAGCATGAGACATAACCTCACCTCAAGAGTAATTCCACGATAAGGTTTTTAAGTGTTTTTGTAGAAAAACTACAAAGAGACCATGAAGCTCGTAGTTAAGTACGTACTTACGTATGAGGACTTAGTAAATTACGTTGAGTACCTTAGGGACTTGGTCTCAAGTGGTGAGGAAACAATGTCTGAGTTACTTGATAAGTTTGAGAGTTTACTTAAGTTAAGTAGTGAAGAGGGTGAAGCAGAGGTAGAGTTCATAAGTGAGGTTAAGTTAGACTTAAAGGATTACTCAAGGCTGTTCTCTAAGAGTATCACTAACATAATAGACGTAATCAGTAAGTATGAACCTAATAGTGTAAGTGAGGTTGCTAGGTTAGTTAATAGGGATGTAGCTAACGTTTACAAAGACCTTAAGTGGTTAGCTGAGCTTGGGTTGATTGAGTTTGAGAAAGTTGGTAACGCGCTAAAGCCTATACTTAAGTTTAAGGAGATATGTTTAAAGCCTGATTAAGGGTTTAAATAGTTTGATTATACCAAAAGCTTATCTAACCCTAATTAACATATCTCTTAGTTACCTCGTAGGGGAGAATCGGTGCCAGTCTGGAAATACTCACTCAAAAACGTGGATCCCGTAAGGACAGCTAAGGCTATGATGTGGGACGCTCCTATATCTAGGAAGGAGGCGTATGAAATATTTAAGATTATAAGGGGTATGAAGTTAAAGAAGGCCATTGAGTTTCTTGAGAACGTAATAGCTATGAAGCAGCCTGTACCTTACGTTAGGTATAAGTTAGGGATAGCACATAAGAGAGGTCTTAGTAAGGCATTCCCGAAGTGGAGTTCACCAATAGGTAGGTACCCCGTTAAGTGCGCTAAGTACATACTTAGGCTACTTAAGAACGTTCAGAATAATGCTGAGAATAAAGGCCTAGATGTAGAGAAGTTAGTCATAATTCATGCAGCAGCTCATAGAGGGCCTTACTTAAAGAGGTGGGTGCCTAGGGCTTTCGGTAGGGCAACACCTAAATTTAAAGCCTTAACACATTTAGAGGTAATTGTTGAGGAGGTGTCATGATGGTAAATATAAAGAGGTACTTCATAGAGCTAAACATGATGCGTGTTAAGATAGATGAGTACTTAGCTAAAACCTTCATGAGAGCAGGTTACGCCGGTGTTGACTTAATTAAGACCCCTCTAGGAACTAGGATAATTATTTACGCTGATAGGCCTGCGTTAATTATTGGTAAGAGGGGCCAGACGTTAAGGCAGATATCTCAGGTTCTTGAGAAGCATTTCCGTATCGAGAACCCGCAGATAACCGTATCGAGGGTTGAGAATGCTGAGTTAAATGCTAAGGTCATGGCTACACGTCTAGCCTTAGCTCTAGAGAAAGGCTATCACTTCAGGAGAGCCGCATTCGTTGCTTTACGTAGGATTATGAGTGCTGGTGCTTTAGGTACTGAAATAGTCATTAGTGGTAAGTTAACTTCTGAGAGGGCTAGGTATGAGAAAATTAGGGCTGGTAAGGTCTATAAGACAGGCGAACAAGCCAAGATACTCGTTGATAGGGCTGTAGTTCCGGTACTTCTTAAGCCAGGTGTTTACGGTGTTGAGGTACTGATAGTTAAGCCATTAAGACCTATAGACTACGTCGAGATTAGGACGCCTGAACAGGTTTCTTCAACTGAAGCAAGTAAGGAAGTAGGTAGTTCTGGAGGTGTTGTGTCATGAGCGTAATTTACGCTGATGAGATAAGGAAGATGAAGCCTGAGGAGAGGCTTAAGTTACTTAACGAACTTAGGATGGAGTTAATTAAGTTAAGACATCAATCACGTGTAGGCACATTAGATAACCCGGCAAAGATAAGGATCATAAGAAAGAACATAGCCAGGATACTAACCGTGATCAACGAGGAGGAGAAAAAGGGAAGGGGAGGGAACGTAGGAAGTGAGACGTAGTAAAAGGCTTAATGACTTCATAAGAGGGGAGTTAATAGGTATGTACGTAATAGTCCAGAACCATGCAGACCCAACACTTAAGGGAGTTGAAGGCATAGTTACTTGGGAGACTAAGAACTTTCTATACATTAAGAAAAGTAATAAGGTTATTAAGGTACCTAAACAGGGATCTCTATTAGTTTTTAAACTCTCAGATGGTAATTACGTAAAGGTACTAGGTGATAAGCTAATTAACAGACCTGAAGATAGGCTTAAGCAGGTGTGAATAAGGTGAGTACGAAGACCAAGGACATAGGGATAAAGTGGGAGGGCCTAACGCCTCCCCAAACCACATGTAATGATAAGAAGTGCCCCTGGCATGGTAATGTCAGGGTTAGGGGTATACTCCTAGTTGGTAAGGTAGTTAAGGATAGGGCCAGGAGGACCGTAATTGTTGAGCGTGAATACATAGTATATAATCGTAAGTACATGAGGTATGAGAGAAGACGAAGCAGGATACCAGCACATAACCCACCATGCATTAATGCTAAAGCAGGCGATATAGTCCTGATAGGGGAGACGAGACCTTTAGCCAAGACGGTAGCCTTCGTCGTACTAAGCGTTCTTAAGAGGGGTGGTGAGTGATGGTTAGGAAAGCTAAGGTAGGTGCGGCATTCGGTCGTCGTGGTTATGTTGCTGGGATTCAAGTAGGTACTTACTTAGTTGTGGCTGATAATAGCGGTGCTAAGGAGGTTCAAGTAATAGGTGTTCCTGGAGTTAAGACAAGGTTAAGGAGGATCCCGTTCGCTACTGTCGGTGATATGGTAGTTGTTTCTGTTAAGAAGGGTAAGCCCGAACTTAAGGGGCAGATATTTAGAGCTATCATAATAAGGCAGCGTAAACCCTACAGAAGACCTGACGGTACATGGGTTGCTTTTGAGGATAACGCAGCTGTGATAGTAACCCCTGATGGAGTACCTAAAGGCAGTGAGATTAGAGGTCCAGTAGCTAAGGAGGCTGCCGAGAGATGGAGTAGGATAGCTAATATAGCAACAATAATTGTTTAAGGGGATCCCCATGCCCTCGTCACAACCAAGAAAACAGAGGCTCGCACTTTATAATATGCCTTTACACTTAAGGCATAAATTATTCAATGCACCTCTATCACCTGAGCTAAGGAAGGAATATGGTATCAAGAGATTACCCGTAAGGAAGGGTGATGTAGTTAGGGTAATGAGAGGTGACTGGGCTGGTCATGAAGGTAAGGTTGTTGAAGCTGACTTAAAGAGAGGCAGGATATTTGTCGAGGGGGTAACAATTAAGAAGGCCGATGGAACACCAGTCTTTTACCCAATACACCCCTCTAAGGTTATGATAATTAAGTTGGATCTCTCAGATAAGAGAAGGCGCGAAATAATCGAAAGAAGAAGGAAAGCACTTAAAACTGTTAAAGAAGAAAGAGAGGTAGTCAAGGAAGAGATCAAGGAAGAAGTGAAAGAGGAGGAGAAAGAGGTAAGGGGTGAGGAAAGTGGCTAGAATGGGTGGTAAGAGACACCTAAAGGCTCTAGCCGCACCTAGTTTTTGGCCCATACTTAGGAAAGAGTATGTCTGGACAGTCAAGCCATCACCAGGGCCTCACCCAGCTAATGAGTGTATACCGCTACTCATCATAGTTAGGGACATACTTAAGTACGCCAAGACAAGTAGGGAGGCTAGGAAGATTATTGCTGAAGGACATATAAAGATTGATGGTAGGGTACGTAGGGATCATAAGTTCCCTGTAGGTGTTATGGACGTTATAGAGATATCAACGACGGGTGAGTACTATAGAGTTATACCGGTACCTACGAAGTACCTAATGCTACACCCAATAAGTAAGGAGGAAGCTACCTTTAAGTTATGTAAGATAATAAATAAGACCACTGTTAAAGGTGGTCATATACAGCTTAACCTACACGATGGTAAGAACCTATTGATAAGAATTAGTGACCCAACAAATCCCGTTGAGGATGTATATAAAACTATGGGTACCGTGAAAATATCTATACCTGACTATCAACTTCTTGGATATATACCTTTAGAGACAGGTGCTTTAGCCATAGTCACGGGTGGCAAGACCGTAGGTAGGGTCGGGTATATACAGTCAGTTAGTGAAGGCATGAGGCATCACAGGAAGCTAGTCACACTTAAGGACAGTAAGGGCAATGTATTTCAGACAACGCTAGATAAAGTATTCATTATCGGTAAGGAAAAGCCCTTAATATCGCTTCCTGAGGGTGCTTTATGATGGCGGTAACCACTAAGAGCAAAGTAGTTACTATTGATGAGTCTGAGATCCAGGAAATCTTAAAGAAGTGGGAAGAGCATCCAATGACTAAGCCCAAAATAGCTAAGGTTACGGTAAACATAGGTGTCGGTGAATCCGGTGAGAGGTTAGAGAAGGCAGCAAGAGTTCTTGAGATGTTAACAGGTCAGAAACCCTCCTTTAGGAGGGCTAGGAGGACGATTAAGGAATTCGGTATTAGGAAGGGCGAGAACATAGCTGTCGTTGTTACCCTCAGAGGTAAGAAAGCTCTTGATTTCCTAAATAAGATTTTCGAGGCTGTTGATTGGAGAGTCAAGGAGTCAAGTTTTGATGAGTACGGGAACATTAGTATAGGGATTAAGGAACATATAATGCTTCCTGGAGTAAAGTATGATCCTGAACTCGGTATTTTCGGTATGGACGTAGCTATAACTCTTGAAAGGCCTGGCTTTAGAGTATTGAGGAGAAGGAGGTGTAGGAAGAGGTCTATACCTAAGAGACACAGGGTTAATAAGAAGGAAGCTATCGTGTTTTTTGAAAAAATATTAGGTGTGAAAGTAGTACCTAGGTGAGGGATCATGGGTAAGTACAAGCCGCCAGCTATAAGGAAGTATGGACGTGGGGTACAGGTATGTAGGAGGTGTGGTAGCCGAGACGCTGTCATTCAGAAGTATGGGCTATACCTATGTAGGCAGTGCTTTAGGGAGGTAGCTCTTTCACTAGGGTTTAGGAAGTATAGCTAATGGGCGGGAACCATGGTCGCTATGGACCCCTTATCAAACGTCTTAGCAACAATATATAACAACGAAATGAGGGGGAAGCCCGAGGCCATAGTATGGCCGGCGTCTAAGCTCATAGCTATGGTACTTAGGGTATTCCAAAAGTATGGTTACATTGGCGAGTTTGAGTATATTGATGACGGTAGGTGGGGTAAGATAAAGGTTCAGTTACTAGGTAGAATAAACAAGTGTGGTGCGATAAGGCCTAGGAGGTCAATAAAGTATAAGGAGTTACGTGCGATGCCCCACTGGCTTAGAAAATACCTGCCATCGCGTGATATAGGAATATTAGTACTAACAACACCCAAGGGAGTTATGTCGCATAGAGAGGCTCTTGAGTTAAGGATAGGTGGTATCTTACTTGCCTACGTTTATTAGGGGTTCAAAATGGTTGAGGAAGCTGTTTTTGAGGCTAAGGTTAAGATACCAGAGGATGTGGAGGTCTCTATAGACGGTTATAAAGTAATGGTTAAGGGACCTAAAGGGATTCTTGAAAGAACTTTTAACTTCGCTAAAGGTATTGAAATAGTTAAGGAGGATAATGAGGTTATCGTACGGGCTTACTTCCCTAAAAGGAGGGTTAAAGCCGTAGTAGGTTCGATAGCCGCACACATAAGGAACATGATTACAGGCGTAACTAGGGGTTATAGGTATAGACTAAAGATAGTTTTCTCACACTTCCCTGTATCAGTAAAGGTTGAAGGCGATAAAGTAATTATTGAGAACTTCCTTGGTGAGAAAGCACCTAGGATAGCTAAGATCGTAGGTGACGTAAAGGTCAGGGTAGAGAAGGATGACGTTATTGTTGAAGGCATAGATATCGAGGCTGTAGGGCAAACAGCAGCTAATATCGAGTTAGCTACGAAGATCTCTGACTTTGATAGGAGGGTTTTTGTTGATGGTATATACATATATAAGAAGGAACATATGGATTGAGGTGAACATTATGGAGTTAAGGAGGAGGCTTATAGAGTTAATAAAGAGGAAGAAGAAACCTGAGTTCTTGAGACACCTCTGGTGGAAATTCGCTAAGTTTAGGAATAACTTACGTTGGGTTAGACCTAAGGGTAAGGACAATAAGATGAGGCTTAAGCTTAAGGGGTATCCACCAGTTGTTTCTGTAGGTTATAGAACACCAAACATCATTAGGGGGCTTCACCCAACCGCGTTAAAGCCTGTTGTGGTTCATAATGTAGATGAGCTAAAGAAGTATAACCCTCATGAGGTAATAGTTTACGTTGGGAGGACTGTAGGTTTAAGAAAGAGGTTGGAAATAGTTAAAAAGGCTCAGGAGCTAGGGTTTAAAGTAGCTAATGAGGTGATAGCATGAGTGACTTATCAATACAGAAGAGGTTGGCTGCTAAGGTTGCGGGGGTAGGTATTAGTAGGGTTAGGTTTGACACCGAGAAATTAGACATTATCGAGGGAGCCATAACTAGGGAAACCATTAAGAGGCTAATTAAGGATGGTGTAATCATAATTAAACCAGCAAAGAGCAATAGCAGGGGTAGGTGGAGGGTAAGGAGGAAGAGGAGGTCTTACGGTAGGTATAGAGGTCATGGTAGTAGAAAGGGCAGGAAGGGTGCTAGAGCTGATGAGAAGAGGGAGTGGATGTATAGGATTAGGAAGATAAGGAGGTACCTAAGATGGTTAAGGGACCACGACATAATTGATAAGAGGACCTATAGAAGGCTCTATATGTTAGCTAAGGGGGGTGTTTTCTTTAGCTTAGCCGACCTTAAGAGATACATAATAACTAACGACTTAGCTAAAGGCAGGATTAGGTGATTTCCATGGCTAGAGGACCTAGGTATAAAGTACCTAGGAGGAGGCGTAGGGAGGGTAAGACAAACTACTACAAGAGGTATAGGTACGTTCTTTCAGGTCATGTTAGAGCAGTTGTTAGGAAAACCAACAAGTACATAATTGTTCAGTTTATTAAGTTCAATCCCATAGGAGATGAGACTCTAGTTGCGTGCTATAGTAATGAGTTATCTAAGTTATTTGGTTGGAAGGGGGATCCTAACAACACACCAGCAGCTTACTTAACAGGGCTTGTTGCTGGCTTTAGGGCCTTGAAGGCTGGGATAAAGTACGCAGTACCGGACATAGGGCTTCATAGACCTATTAGGGGTTCTAGAATTTTCGCGGCTATTAAAGGTATTAGAGATGCGGGTGTTGAAGTACCGGCATCCGAGGAGGTCCTTCCTAGTGAGGATAGGATTAGGGGTGAGCATATAGCTAAGTATGCGGAGATGCTAGCATCATCTAATCCTGAGGTGTTTAGTAAGAGATTCTCTAAGGTGCTTAGTAGGGGCTTAGACCCTAGGGAATTACCTAAGCATTTTGAAGAGGTAAAGCTTAAGATATTAAAGGCGTATAAAGAGGTAGTCAAGACTTAGGGGTGGAGTGATGAGTAGTGCATCAACATCTCTTGAGGAGTGGGTTCCAAGGACACGTGTTGGTAGGATGGTTAAGGAGGGTAGGATAACGTCTATTAAAGAGATTTTTGATCAGAACCTAGTTATTCAGGAGCCGGAGGTAGTTGATTACTTACTACCTGACTTAAAGCATGAGGTTATTGATGTTAACATAGTTCAGAAGCAGACAGATGCTGGTGAGACCTCTAGATTTAGGGTTGTTGTGGTTGTAGGTAATTTCGATGGTTATGTCGGATTAGGTATTGGTAAAGCTAGGCAGCTTAGGGCGGCTATTGAGAAGGCAATAATTGATGCTAAGCTAAACATAATCCCTGTTAGGAGGGGTTGCGGTAGTTTTGAATGTGCTTGCTCAGAGCCCCATTCAGTCCCATTCGCCGTCAGAGGTAAGTCAGGTAGTGTTGAGATAGTGCTTAAGCCAGCACCTAAGGGGACAGGGTTGGTTGCTGGCGATATAGCTAAGGTGGTTCTGAGGTATGCAGGCGTTAAGGACGTCTGGACATGGAGTAGAGGGGAGACAAGGACCTCATTAAACTTTGCTAGAGCTACTTTTGAGGCTTTAAAGAATACCTATAAGATGGTAACGGTATATGAGTGGGGTAGGGGTTAAAGATGGTGTTGCTGGCGATAATAAGGTTAAGGGGGCGGTCAGGAGCTAGACCTGAGGTTAGGTATACGTTAAGGCTCCTTAGACTAACACGTAGGTTCCACGCAGTAATATACCCATCATCTTTACCCGGAATTGAAGGGATGCTTAAGGTGGTTAAAGACTGGGTAACTTGGGGTGAGATAAGTAAGGATGTTTTGAAGGAGTTGATAGTCAGGAGAGGTAGGACCATAGGCAATAAACCAATAACTGACGAGTTCGTTAAAACTAAGTTAAGGATTGATGAAGGGATAGACGGGCTTGTTGACTTGGTCTACAATGAGAAAATTTATTGGCATAGACTCGACAATTTAGTGAAGCCCTTGTTTAGGCTTCACCCACCTAAAGGCGGATTTAAGGGCAGTATTAAGAAGCCATATAAAGCTGGTGGTGAACTAGGCTATAGGGGTAGTGCAATCAATGAGTTGTTACTAAAAATGATATGAGGTGGGTAACGTGGTTGTAAGGCGTAGGAGGAAGAGCCGTAAGCTCCGTGGTTCTAGGACCATGGGCTGGGGTAGTATAGGTCAACATAGGAAATCGGGGAGCAGAGGCGGTAAAGGAGCTGTAGGTATGCATAAGCATAGATGGACATGGGTAATTAAGTACTTCCCAGACTGGTTTGGTAAGCGTGGCTTCACCAGAGTTAACCCAGCACATCAGCCTATCGTTAAGGGCATTAATGTTGGTGAGCTTGATGAGTTAGCCTATAAGTTAATGATTGAGGGTAAGGCAGTTATGGAGGGTGATAAGGTAGTTATTAATGTTACTAAGTTAGGTTTCAATAAAGTGCTAGGTAAGGGTAAAGTCACTAGGAAACTTAAAGTAATAACACCAGAAATTACTGAGTCTGCGAGAGAGAAAATAGTTAATGCAGGTGGTGAGGTAGTTTTACTAGGTAGTAAGGAGGGATAAAGTGTAGATGGGGCCCATAGACCCGTTCGCTAAAATAGGGCAGTTCTTCCCTTCAGCACCCAGGCCTATTAGGAGGCCTGACCTAAAGTCAAGAGCGTTATTCACGCTTCTAGCTCTGGTTATCTATCTACTCATGGCTACCACACTCGTTTACCCACTCACACAGGCGGTAGGTCCTGGATTACCTCCGTTAATAGCCGTTGTTTTTGCATCAGCAAGAGGTACTCTTGCCCAGCTAGGTATAGGCCCCATAGTTACTGCCGGATTAATCATGCAGATATTGGTGGGTGCTAAACTACTGAATATAGACCTATCAGATCCTGAAGGTAGAAGGAAATTCACAACAGCGCAAAGGGGTTTAGCCGTAGTTATAGCTGCTGTTGAGGCCTTAGGCTTCTCACTAAGCTATACGCAATTCAACATATACTTAAGGATAGCCATATTCCTTCAGCTCCTTATGGGTGCCTTTATCTTAATCATTCTTGATGAGACCATACAGAAGGGTTGGGGTATAGGTAGTGGTGTTAGCCTATTCATACTTGCTGGTGTTGCTAGAACGATATTCTGGGATATATTCTCGCCCCTAGCTGCCCAAGAGGCTGGTGGGCAAGTCTATGGTTTCGTGCCTTACGTAATCGATAGCTTAATGAAGGGCACGTTCTCATTTAACGCCTTATGGCTTAGGGTAGCAACAACACCTGCAGGAACAACCTTCCTCCCATCATTAACTGGTCTTATAGGGGTCATCATAATAACCTTACTGCTTGTTTACCTACAGAGTATGCGTATATACATACCGATAACATTACCGCGTTACGGAGGTATTAAGAGTAGGGTACCATTACAGTTCCTTTACGTAGCCAACATACCTGTGCTACTAGTGGGTATCTTATTCTCAAACATAATACTGTTTAATAGGTTAGCTTCAGCATACTCAGTACCTTACCTATCCTCATTCCTTAGGACGCTAGCCTTCTATATGTCACCGCCGAGGCATGGTTATGAGTTACTGATAAACCCTACTAGAGTACTGATTTATGCTGGGTTACTATTTGCGTTAGGCATACTGTTTGGCTTTATGTGGATTGAGGTATCTGGGTTAAGCCCGTCAGGACAGGCTGAGCAACTAATTAAGTCGGGTCTTGAGATACCGGGCGTGAGGCGTAATCCTAAGATACTTGAGAACCTACTAGCTAAATACATCTACCCATTAACCCTCATTAGCTCAATAATAGTGTGTGCCATATCATTGATTGCTGACCTACTAGGTACATACGGTGGCGGTATAGGGATCTTACTAGCCGTAGGCATCATACAGCAGTACTACACAATAATAGCTTATGAGCAAGCACTAGAGATGTATCCGTTACTTAAGAAGTTCATAGGAGAGGAATAAAGGTAAGGAGATACATTAATTTTACTTTCACCACAATATTACTTAGGTGATTAATGTGGGTCAAACTAAGGTTAGAATAGCTGCTGTCGTTGGGCTACCAGGAGTTGGAAAGTCCACAGTCCTCTCAATAGCTGTTAAGGAGTTAGAGAAAAAGGGTTACCACGTTAAGTTAGTGAATTTCGGGGACTTCATGTTTAAGGCTATGAGGAGGGCGGGGCTTGTAAGTAGTAGGGATGAGATACGTAGGTATAGGTTTAGAGAGCAGAAACGCTACCAAATACAAGCTGCTAAAGACATAGTTAAGCACTTTAGTGAGGTAGCGTCAAAAAGCGATATGCCAGTAATTGGGTTAGTAGATACTCATGCAGTAATTAAGACTGTCGCTGGTTTCTGGCCTGGGTTACCTAAGTACGTTATTGAGGAGTTAAACCCTGACGTGATTATAGTTATTGAGGCATCACCAGAAGAGATCGTTAGTAGAGCATCTAAGGATAAGACTAGGTATAGGGCTGATTACCTAGATATAAACCTCATAAGGGAGTTACTTAACCTTAATAGAGTATACGCTATATCTTCAGCGACCCTTGTAGGTGCTAGCGTAGTGTTTATAGAGAATAGGGAGGGTAAGCCTGAAGAAGCAGCTAAGAAGGTTGTTGAGGTCTTAATGAATGTCTAGCGTGGTTACCATGGTTAATTACATACTTACTGTACTCTTCGTTATTGCCACATCATTCATTTACCTAGTGCCCGCCTTCCTATCACGTAAAGCCGTGAACACCTCATATATACTTAACCTGGTTAAGGAGATAGAGGATGTTAAGGGACGCATGAGTAAGATATCTGCTGAGAAGACTAAGAAGTTGAAAACCCTTGAGGCTAGGTATAAGAGGTTAAAGAAGAGGGTTACGAGGATTTACTTCTCATTATTCCTTACTCAGTGGCTTACCATAGTTGCCTTACTAGCCCTTAACTCCATAGTCATACCGATGTTGGGTTTATCACTATTCATTAAGTCGCCATTCACACTTCTTAACGGGATAATAACTTTCACATTACGTGACGGTACTGAAGTAATACTCTCAGTATGGTTAACGGTATTTACAGTGATGGCGCTTCAGCCACTTTACTTAAGGATTAGTAGGTTGAAGGTTCTTTATGAGGCCAAAATATAAGTAAGCTTTTAAATCCCACAAATTATTTGTGATTAGGGTTAACTATGGTAAGACCAGCATTAAGGTCTAGGGGCGTTAGGAGGGTTTACAGAAGAACCCCCGGAGGTAGGACAGTTATTCATTACGATAGGCTTAGGAAGGCTAAAGCAAGGTGCGCTATCTGTGGTAGGGAGTTGGGTGGTGTGCCCATAGATGCTATGGAGTTAAGGAAATTACCTAAGAGCCTTAAAAGACCTGAAAGGATGTTTGGAGGTGTTTTATGCCCCTCATGCTTAAGTCTCGCATTAAAGATGGCGGTGAGGGAAAGTTTTGCCTCAAAGTAATGAGAAACTAACTAAGTTAGCTAGTAAGTGTAGGTTAGTCATAGCAGTAAGCGGACCTCCGGGGTCAGGTAAAACAACTATAGCTAAGAAAATAGCTGAGGTTCTTAAGTTAAGGTATGTTTCTTCAGGTGGTTTATTTCGTGAATTAGCTAAGAAGATGGGTTTATCCCTCGTAGAGTTAAATAGGTTAGCCTCACAAAACCCTGAGATAGATAGGATGATCGACGGTAGGGCTAGGGAGGAGGCAAGGAGGGGTTCTGTAGTTATTGATGGTCACTTAGCTGCGTGGGTACTTAAGGATATAGCGCACATTAAGATATACATCACAGCACCCCCGGACGTCAGGTTTAAGAGGATTGCTGAGAGGGATGGTAAGCCTATCGATGAGGTTATTAAGGAGACGAGGACTAGGGAGAGACTTGAGTTTGAGAGGTTTAAGAGTATTTACGGTATAGATGTGAGGGACTTAACCATATTTGATCTGGTAGTTAATAATGAGGGCTTAACACCTGAAGACACTATTGAGCTTATCTTAAGGTATATTATGCTAAGAATGGAGTCCCTATGTAGGGAGGTTAGCTAAGCTTATAACTGAATACTTATAAAGAAGTGTGGTTTAGGTGTTAAGCATGCCAGCGATAGAGGTTGGTCGTATATGTATAAAACTACGTGGTAGGGAGGCAGGTAAGAAATGTGTTATTGTCGATATTATCGACGATAATTTCGTATTGATAACGGGTCCTAAAAGCGTTAGTGGCGTTAAGAGGAGGAGGGTTAATATTAACCATATTGAGCCTCTAGATAAGAAGATAGAGATTAGTAAGGGGGCTAGTGATGATGAGGTTCTTAAAGCGCTTGAGGATGCAGGGCTTATAGAATTTATGAAGGAGAGGGTTAAGATACCCTCAAAGATACTGACACTAACGCTACCGAAGTACGTTAAGGTGGAGAAGGGCTAAGGCATTACTACCGATATTTTTGAACATTAAATACTAGCCCATATTTATGCTTCTTACCCAAAGTATTAAGTAGGGGTTAGGTATGAGTACTGAAGAAGGGCTTAAGTTTATTGAGGAACTAGACAGATTTGGCGAGATTAACTACCGATGGGTAGTGAAGGATGAGGAGGAGACTGATCCTAAATATGGTTACTTACCGACTAAGAGACCACTTAACTACTACATAAAGTACGGGATCATAAACTTAGATAAACCGCCTGGGCCAACAAGCCATGAGGTTGTTGCCTGGATTAAGAAGATGCTTAACCTAAGGAAGGCTGGCCACGGGGGTACCCTAGAACCCTAACGGCCAAGAACCGTTAGGGTGGGGATACCCCAAGGTTACTGGTGTCTTACCTGTCGCTTTAGAGGAGAGTACTAAGGTAATTAAGACTTTGATGTTTGGTTTTAAGGAGTATGTATGTGTTATGCAGTTACATAAGTCAGTTGATGAGCGGAGGTTGTTGGAGGTTATTAAGGAGTTTATTGGTAAGATCTATCAAAAACCGCCAGTTAGGTCTTCAGTTAAGCGTGCCTTACGTATTAGGACTATATATTACATTGATGTACTTGAGGTTAATCACCCATACGTACTTATGAGGATTGGTTGTGAGCACGGTACCTACATGCGTAAGCTATGTTACGATATAGGTCTAGTTCTAGGTGTTGGTGCGCATATGAGGGAGTTAAGACGCACGAGGACAGGCCCATTTAATGAGGATAAGAACTTAGTGACCCTCCATCAGCTATCTGAGGCCCTATACGCCTACAGGGAGTTAGGTGATGAAAGTATGTTAAGGAAGGTTATAATGCCTATAGAATACGCTATCTCTCACCTCAAGAAGGTAGTAATTAGGGATACCGCTGTTGAGGCTATAGCCCACGGCGCTAATCTAATGATGCCGGGTATCCTAAGGTTTCATGACTCTATCAGGAAGGGTGATTTAGTGGCTATATTAACGCTTAAGGGCGAGTTAGTGGCTCTAGGTAAGGCATTAGTCAGTAGTAAAGAGATGGCTGAGTTAAGTAAGGGTATGGCTATAAAGACCGATAGAGTCGTAATACCTAAAGGGCTTTACCCAAGGGCATGGAAGAGAAAGGGCGAAGGTAAATGAGTACCCACTACTTTAGAGAGCCTAAGAGACCTGTTAGGAAGTTCTTAATCTCTGACTTCATTAGGGGCGTTAGTGTTGAGTTTATGGTTGCTGAAGGTCTATTCTCCTATAGGAGAGTTGATCCAGGGACTAAACTCCTTATTGAGTCAGCTGTGGTTAGGGAGGGTGACGTTGTTTTAGATTTAGGGTGTGGTTATGGGGCTATAGGCATAACTATAGCTAAGGCAGTTAGAGGTGTTAAGGTGTATATGGTTGATATAAATAAGTTAGCTGTTGAGTTAGCTAAGGAGAACGTTAAGAGGAACGGAGTTGCTGACCGTGTTAAAGTATTCCATGGGGACCTCTACGAACCAATTAAGGGCCTAGTATTTAATGTCATATTAACTAATCCCCCAATAGCCGCTGGATTAGGTATTATTGAACGCATAGTTACTGAAGCACCTAAGCACCTAGTTAGTGGTGGTAGTTTACAGATGGTTTTAAGGAAGGGTGAGAACGTAATTAAGGACTTAATGACTAAGCACTTCAAAAATGTGAAAGTATTAGCTAGGAAGTCCGGCTATACCGTACTAATGGGAGTTAAGGATTAAAAACGGTAAGTAAGTACTTAATTAATGAGACTAGAGCCGGGGTGCCCGAGCGGTCTAAGGGGCTGGCCTTGAGAGCCAGTGGGGTACTTCCCCGCGCGGGTTCAAATCCCGCCCCCGGCGCCACTATTCTCATTGACAGGTATCACTCAGAAACGCAGTAAGTAATATTATACTCCATAATTTCTACGTAGCTGTTCTATTGCCTTAGGTAGTAGTGGGTCTATTACCTTGTATTCTAGGTTTTCAGTCTTCTCTACAAATCCGTACTTTATTAAGTTCTGAAGTAGTTTATTGAATTTGTTATCTGGTATATGTCCTACAACACCTTCTACGAAGTGCTTTATAGTACTCCAAGATTTTAACCCTAATGAAATAGCCCAAAGTATTGCTACATACCTCCTTGGGGAGTATCTTACTAGCTTATCCAACTCATCTGACAATAGATTTACCGCCTCCTCTTCTACGCGGCTTAACGTTTCTGCGTGACTTAGCCCATAAGTTACTCTATAGTAACCATAAAGTGATAGCCACCCGACTAGACCATTAAGCCTCTCTACGGTTTCCTCTATTTCTTCTCCTTTAACCTTAATTCCTAATTCACTAAAACCCTTCTTTAGGAAATCTATGGATTGCTCTTTGGTAAACTTACTTAATTTTATTTCAAGCCTCGCTCTACCGAACAGTGGTGATTTAGGATCATTTAGCTTCAAGAATTCATTTAGTACTCCAACCTCGCTACCAGTAACTACGAAAGTTACGTTCTCTAACGTATCTATTGCCCAACTAAGAAGAGTCCTCCAGTAGGGGTTCCCCCTAAGTTCTTGCGCTTCATCAAAAATTATGACAATCCGCGTTCCCCGCCTTTTAGCCCACACATTAGCACGCTCTAATATTTTAGCAGGTAAATCCTTATCCCTACCTTTAGTCCTTAACCTCAATATTCTTAAATCCAGGGATTCTACGTATTCCAAAGTCTTATCGAATAATCCTTTAACCTTACCCCATAGCTTTTCGTATCTCTTAAGAACTTCATCAACCATCTGTAATAAGGTAGGTGGTGTAAGAAAGGATGGGTCCCCAGAAAACCTTCTTACATCGATAGGGATGAAAGGAATATTTAGCTCTGAAAGACCTACATGCACAAGACTAGTTTTCCCAATTCTCCTCACGCCATAAATAACTATCAAACCTTCACCAGCTTCGATACCATTAAGAAATAACCGAAGTTCTCTTTCCCTATTATAAAAATCTTTCTTTCTTAATTTCGGACCCCTACTGAAAAGCATAACTTACCCCCCCGGTGAGTTACATACTCCCTGGGTAAGTAATAAACTTTACGCTACATGAATACCTTTGTTATGTAGCATCGTTAACCATGAGATTAAGGTTTCAGTAGAGTAAGTTTTAGTAATAATAAAGAAAACACAGGGTTAAGTTCAGCAATTTCAAGAAACTATGTAAGACTCATTGACCACGCCGAACTTCACGAAAGCCGTAACTGGAAGGTCTCAATGTTAAGATTCAGTACTATTGAAGAACAATCACACTCAATAAACGTTAAATATGTTAACCCCAAAGGGTTCGGGCTTCATTGTCACTTCTAAATACTTTTAATTACTTCTAGTGACTTGCCTTCATTACCCCTTCTTTTTCTACCCTGTGCCTCCCTTCGGGAGCGTACCTCCCTTGGGCGACACGGGGTTTCACTCGGCTCGTCCCTCACCTAGTTCATCGGCTCATAGCCGAGGTTCATTGGGTATATACCCTCACCCAATAAGAAATTTGTTATAGTGAGTTTATAAATCTAACTGTCTATATTATTTTTGGGTGACAGGTAGTATGAGCGAAGTGTACGTCTTTACAGCTAGGGTTTCAAAAGTTGGTAGGAGTGGCGCTTTAGGAGTGTATTTTCCAAAGTATGTTGCAGAGAAGTTGAGGCATTTACATGGTAGAGAGGTGGTGGTTATTGTACTCACAAAAATTGGGTAAAGACATAGTAATTACGCCTAATAATTCGCCAATAACACACGTAACTATAGTTGGGAAACTAATTATATCTCAACCAGAAGACCGTATGAAGCTTACACGCCTTGCATGGAGTTTTAAAAGAGTAGTAGAGTTCATGGTAAGGGAAATTATAAGTAATAGGGGAGTTCAAGAAGCCGTTAAGAGGCACCATAATGTTCTGCCAAATTATGTTTACTTAGAGAGTGCTTATAAGCATGCAAAACTCATTGTTGAAGGTTGCAAACGAAATAATGGTAACCCTAGGCATGTTCATGTAAGAAAGTTGTTTGTTATTTCACGAGGTAATAGGTTTGACAAAGGTAATAGAAATATAAAATTAGTACCTAAAGGTAAGTTCTTCGAAGTACATATAAAATACCCTTGGGGCAACTCATGGTTAGTATGTAAAGCAGTATTTGGTGAAAAGTACGTACCATTACTTAAAGAACTTGTCATACTTACTGAAAGAAGAGTTGAGAGTTATGAAGCTAAAATAGTATTCAGGAGAAAGCGAATTGAACTTCATGTTTCAATTCCATTACAGCTTTACTTAAAGTATTTTTCAAAGACTAAACCTAAGGGTTATGGACTGTTAGCTGGTTTTGACCTTAATAGCGACAGAATAAACATGGTAGTAATAGACGAGAACGGTAGAATTATAACATTAAGAACCGAATGGTTTCCTGAAGTAACACTACACGGTTATTCAAGACATAAAGCAAAAAAACACAAGGTTAAAAGCACTTAAAAAGCTACTTCTCCACGCTAGAAGAATAGGAGTTGACTACGTGGTTTTCGAAAACCTTCTAACAGTTAAGAAGAATAGAAGAAAGAGGAAACTAAGGAGTCCCCATGCTAATAGAAAGAAGGGCAAGTTCGCTAAGAAGCAACTAATTATTCATGGAATTCTAATGAGCTTAAAACTAGGTTTAACACCCATACTAATAAACCCTAAAGGAACAACACATAGCAAAGATCATGGAGAAGCAATGAAGAGAAGAGGGCTAGACAAACACATGGCAAGCGCATACATAATAGCCTACAGAGATCTAAAAATAATTAGAAATAATGAAAAGTAACTAAAACCTTGCATAGGCTGTGAAGTATTCATAGCCAAGACTAAGGAGGCTGTAAAAATATATAACAGGTTAGTGAGTAAAGGTAAGAAAGTATTAGCCTTCTTCCACTTAACTTGCTAATTACTAAGTTGTCATGCTATTCAAACTAACCTAATTAGCGATATACATATATGAAATGAGTCATACTTGGGTTTGAACTTCGTAAAATAATCTTCAATAGATCTCATGAGTAGATGATTAAGTGCGGTGTTTTAAATGTCATTAAAGCCCTCTGAGTTAAAGAAGATCATTACTGAACGCGGCCTTAGCCCTATGCATGTATTATTCGCTACATTCTTAGCTAGTGCTGCTGAAAGCGGGTTCCTTACTCAGGGCGCGGTTAATCTAATGGCTAAGAGGGCAGCCCCAGTAATTAATTCATACCTTAAGGCCATGGGCTACCTAACTAAAGTACCTAAGGAGCCCATAGAGGCGTTTAGGTATATTGTTACTACAGTCAATAAAGTCTTAGGCATAGGTCCTGACTTAAGTATTAAGTATGAAGATGGTGTCATTACGGTTAAGTTAGGTGGTGATAAATGCCGCTACTGCCCTAAGGGGGTTGGATTAGCTCAAATACCTGGGACTGCGTGTCCTTTTCCATCATTAATTAAGGAGTTAGCTAAGCTTGAGGGTATTAATGTTGAGTTGGTTAGGGAGGTTGTTAAGGGTAGGGTTTATGTACTTAAGCGTGAGGGCGGTCTATGTGTCTTTAAGTACAGGTTAGTGCGAGCTTGAGGTAATTACTTAGCTTTTTAACCTAGCATACCTTAATCCTTCTATGGGGTGTTAATTGAGTACCTGCAGTGGATTTAAGTTCTTAGAGCATACGGCTGACGTGTATTTCGAGGCTAGGGGTAGGTTTCTTGAGGAGCTCTTTGAGTATGCTGCCTTAGCTATGTTTGAGACCATGACAAATACTAAAGACATAAAACCATTAAGCAGGGTTGAGGTTAAGGATAAGGGCTTCGACTTAGAGAACGCCCTATATAGGTGGCTTGAAGACCTACTAATAATTCATGAGACTAAAAACATGGTTTTCTCTAAGTTCAAGGTGCATTACGTAAGGAAAGTAAATGATGGGTACGAATTCTATGGCGAGGCATGGGGTGAAGAATTTGATGAATCAAGACATGAATCTAAAGTAGTTGTAAAGGCAGTAACATACTCACTAATGGAAATAAAGAAAGAAAACGACTGCTGGATATGTAGGGTAGTACTTGACATATAACCTAAGTCATGATTCTTAAGAATATAGCAATAAAACTTATTTTCTGAGTGAAACGAAATTATATTTGAGCCGCCGTAGCTCAGCCTGGGAGAGCGCCCGTGGGCACCCGTGCTAAGAACCTCCAGTACGGGTGCCCGGCGAGGCTGAAGACCGGGCGGTCGCGGGTTCAAGTCCCGCCGGCGGCACCAACGTCTACCCCTTACTAAACTTAAACTATTACTGATTCTCACACTCTTCGATTTCCTCCTCACATACCTTACCTAGGTTGTAATCCCTTAACTTGTCTAGGACGGGCTTCATATGTCTAAACGCATGTTCTAACGCTTCCTCCCAAGTAGGTACTTTCTTCCTCTTCTTCACATTCCTCTTAGCTCTCTTCTTAACCATTTAAACACCTCCTAATCATGATTCCTTACTTTCTAACCCGTAGATCCTCTTTTTTCTTCCCAGGATGAGGTATGTTAATGGGTAATTAAATAACTCGTTAAAGATATAGCGTATATATTCGATTAAATCATTGGATGGGTTTACGCCTAAGAAGAAATCTAGAAAGGTGATGAGAACAAAAGGAACCTACATGGGAGGAAGCACTAGAATTTGCTTTAGAGTACTATAAGGATGTGTTAGATAAGCTAAGGGATTACGACCTAAGTAAGGTAAGTAAGGAAGAGCTTAAAGAACTAGAGGAATTTGAGAAAGAAATCAAGAAATCTAAAAGAAAACCAAAATGCCAATAAAAGACTGCCTCATTATTTCTGTCTTATATAGTAATCACTCTATACTGGGTTAAGTATTTACTTTACTATCTACATGGTCATGTGTTTTAGGTGTTGATAGTGTTGACTTCTTTCGTAAGGTTCTTACTAGTGATTTGAATGCTGTAGCGCTTGTCAAGTTAGCTATTAGTATTGCATACTGTAGCGCTGTCAATACTAATGCGTAAGCCACATATACCTTGTCTTCAAATATCATTAAGCTTAACTTAGTATCCCATAGGTTAACTAACCCCCAGTTTACTTCGTTTGGATATATGTGTACTTTAAACCACCAACCCATAGGGAACATAAAGAACCATAACCCGATATATAAGGTTAAGAACAGAGTAAGCGCTCTAAGGAACTTCTTACCGCGTCTAGTAAATACGTATGGTACTGCAAGAGCTATTAACGGCACTAAATACTGGTGGTTAACTCTCCAGTAAGTTGCTGTCCAACACATATAACCTAAGAAACTAACCTCAAAAACATCCATATCCCTAAATAGACAATTCAGCACTAACAATCCGTATAGTACCGCAAATGGTATGAACCATAGCTTTATAGGTAGTAAATACACATCACCACCCTCATTCAAGTAAAGGAAAGTGCATAGGCTTGAAACACCATTGAAACTGTAGAATATTGGCGTTGTTATATAGGGTTCAGAGGGGGTAAATACTAACTTCAGAAAAGCCTTAAACGATTCATAATTAGCTACGAAAGGAAGTATAATAACTAGCGTTGGTAAGGCTATACCCACTATGAAGTACTTAACCTTACCTATACTCCTTAAGCATCTAACTATAAGTAACGTTAATGGATAAGTAACAGTCTGCTTAGTAACTAGCGCTAAACCTGCAAAAACTCCGGATAATTCCCACTTACCTCTCACTAATAGATACAGTGATATTAAGTAAAACGCTATCATAACCTGATCAAACATACCGTAAATGCTTGATATATATATGGTCATGGGGTTAAGGAAATATAGTGTTGAAGCAATTAACCCTCTACATCCCCTACCTGAAATCACATATATCAGGTAGCATACTAAGGTGTCAAATACAATAAATATCACTTTCAGCGGTACAAACCAAGATTTACTGACCCAAACATACAGTATCTCATAATTAGAGCTCAAGACCGTAGTTACAGGTCCAGAAACCATATATACAGTGTTATTAACTTCATTAAATGATACTGAAACATTCATACCAAATACAAATAACCTGACAACCGTGAACATAAGGAGAGGTAATGGTGGGTATACGTAAGGCCATGGGTAAGGCCATCCATCAATAATCCACGAATCTGGAAAAGCGTGTTGATAGAAGTTAAGTCCATACTTAAGGAATGTTGTTGTAAAACCATAGAATTGTGGTATGTCTGAACCTGTAGAGTAAGGTAAGAGCACAACCCTAATGGCGAGTCCCGTAAGTATCATTAAGACAAGTAATGCTCTATGCCCTCCCCTTAAGATACTCACCTACCCTTACCTCCAATACCGTGTTTTTATGGCTATATTAGCTTAACTGGGAGGAAACCTTAAAACTTTTGAAATGCATATATAACCGCTGTGATTACATGCAACGTGCCCTACCTAGATGCCCTACGGGTGTCCCAGGGTTTGATGAAATAACTGAGGGTGGGTTCATTAGGGGGTCATTAGTTCTGATAGCCGGGCATACAGGCACCGGTAAGTCAACGTTTGCCGCTAAGTTCATATATGAGGGTGCTAAAAGGTGGGATGAAAAAGGTATTTATATACTACTTAACGAGCCTAAGGAGATGTTCTTTAAGTTCATGAAGTCATTTGGTATAGACCTTAAGACCTTAGAGGATGAGGGCAAGGCAATATTTATCGATGTTCCTTCATCAACAGATATACGGACATATAGGGAGGTTCTTAAGTCGCTCTATGAACTTATAGAGAAGTATAACGTTAGGAGGTTGGTGATTGATTCCATATCATCCATATCTCCATTACTTAAGGAGGGTGAGTTAAGGGCATACCTAAGGAATACGTTAGCCAGTCTCGGTAAGATGTTCGGTGTAACAACTATACTAATAGTTGATATGCCTAGAGGAGTTACTAAGATGGGCGTAGGTGTTGAGGAGTTCATAGCGGATGCTATAATCTTGTTTAGGTTAAGACCTTATAGGCGAGGTAGAGCATCTAGGTGGATATCTATAGTTAAAATGAGGGGCCAACCAACAATAACTACTAACTACGAGTTGATACTTACAGGTGATGGTCCTGAAGTAATAGTCCCACCTAAACTTGAGGATATAAAGCATGAATTCACAGAGAAGATACCTTTAGGAGTAAAGTATCTAGATGAGATCCTTAAGGGAGGTATTAGGAAAGGAACGGTAACAGTTATAGCAGGAACCACAGGTTCAGGCAAGACCCTACTCTTACTTAATATAGCCTCACATAACGCACTCAAAGGTAGGAGAATACTTTATGTAAGTCTTGAAGAACCAATAACTCAATTAAGACTTGCTCTAAGACTTTTAGGTGTTAAATATCATGATATGGAGAATAACTTAATACTTAAGCCCTTATCCATAGAGATGCATACACTAGGCTCGCTCTATGTACTGTTTAGGGATTTAATAAGGAGGAATAACGTAAACATAGTTATGCTAGATAGCTTATCAACATTCTCAAGATACTTTAACCTACGTGAGTTAAGAGAACTCATGAAGTACCTAGCAGTATTCAGTAGAGCGTATGGGGTGACCTTCTTCTCGAGTCTGTTGATAGAACAGACCAAAGAATTTAAGACAATGATCTCAACCATAGCCGATAACTACATGGTTCTTTACTCAAGGATAATTAATAATAAACTAATGAGGTTTTTGAGGTTCATAAAATTAAGAGCCGAGGTAACCCCTTCTGAAACTTTCGTTGTGGACCTCATTCCTGGAAAAGGGTTTGAGGTCCGTCCGTATGTATCTAGATGATACGCGCCTCCTTATATATGCTAAAATATTTGAGGAAGTCATAAACCGCATATATGGAGGTATATACTACGACATACTCTGCATGAGGCTTAAGTTACCTACATCAGGTACTAACTCACCTCCTTACATGATGGTTAGGGAACCCTCAGTTTTCTATGAGAGTTTAGTTAAGGAGTTCGCTAATGGTATGGAGTTTATGGCTAAAGCATTCTTGAGGACATTCATAGCCTACATAATAGACTTAGACCCTGAGATAGAGATACCACCTATAGATGTTATCATAGACTCCATAAAGAGCGGTAGAACTGACGTAGTTAATGACTTCGTAATTAAGGTCGTTAGCTCAAATAAATTGAGGAGAATGGTCGGTTACTAAGTAGGGCTTACGTGTAGAGACCTAAGCCTTACGTGCTATCGCCTTCCTGGGTACACATCTAAATCTCTTCTTCATTCGCACTATGTGCTGTTTAAGCCTAGATAATTCAGGCATCTCCTCAATATCCTCAACACTCTCCTCAATTAACTCGAGGATCTTACATACTTCACGTACAGTTATATCGCCTCTTAGCTCCATCCTCTCAACATGCCTTAAGAGACTTAACGATTGCTCTAAGGCGTAAGCTATGAGCCCTCTACTAGCCTTAGTGGTCTTCACGACATCTAGTATGGGCTTAATAAATAGGTCCTCAACAACCTCTGAAGGGATCCTTTCAGTCATGTACCTAGAGACAACGAACCTATAGTACCTCATGAATGCCCTAGCCACCCTACTCCTATTGGAGACTATTAACCATTTCATGAATTGGGTCATTAACCTACTCATATGATACCTGTGAGGCAAGAAAGTGCTCTCAACGACTATCGTCCTTAAGAAATCCCTAAACCTATGCCATACATCAGGGTAAAGCTTGAGTCTTTCAACATTCCTTAATGCGTAGCTTATCCTACCTAAAGTCCTATTAATGGCTTCCTCATCGGGGTAAGCACCCATTATGTACAGCCTAAGTACATATAACGAAAGGGCTATGAACTCCTCAGTATGCTTAACATTACTCTCAATAGCAGCAATAACATCTTCAGGGCTTGTAACCATTAAGTTAACTATGTATGACACCAGTGGGGGTAGGAAGACAAGCGAAGTCACTATCTCAGCTATGTAAGCATGGTACGCATACGGAGTTTCCGATAGAGCTATAGTGATTGCTGAGACAACGGTGACTATGCCGAATATAGTGAATGGGAATATAACCTTCCTAAGGAATAACCTAACGATAATAGCACCATACGTTGACTGCATGTAGATAACCCAAATAGTGAATGGAACAGCAACTAGAGCCGCATACGCCTGAATCACCGCACTACCGAAGTATAGGATAGGGTTACTGAATAACTCACTAGTCACTACACCGAGAAGTGTGAAGACATAGATAGATAGAATTACAGCTATGAAGACAAAGACAAGCCCCCTCAAACCCCATGTTGAGAACCTCTTAGCTATCTCAACCACTTAATCCACCTAATCAACAAGAAATACCGATTCCCAAGCTAAAAACATATATGAGAAGCATAAGCTAGATCCTTACCTAGTCCTACGAACATCTGATTTAGCACTCCAGTAACTGATATCGTTAGCACATATAATACCTGATATGGCGACAGCCTCGATACCGCCCCCAGGGAACGTTGAGGCCCCCACTAAGTACAGGCCTTTTATGGGAGTCTTAAAGTAAGGCCTCTTAGTATTAACTGATTGGTCAAAGGCGTATATAGCCCCCTTAGGACTTAATGTATATCTCTCAAGAGTTTTAGGTGTAGCTACTTCCTGAACCATTACGTAATTACTTAAGTTAGGTATATGCTTCTCAACCTTCCTTAAAATCTCCTTAGCGATTTCCTCCTTCTTCCTAAGATACCCCTCACTACCTCTTTCAGGGAAGTCTTCATACCTAGCGCCAGCTATTATCGTCATACTTGACCTACCCTTAGGGGCTAAGCTAGGGTCAGCATTAGAATTTATGACTATGCTCACACCCTCATCTAGATCCTCAATAATAGTTGGGTAGTTAGATAGGTCTAGATCAACACCCAAGAACAGCAATGAACATGTGATTGACTCCTTTAAACTCCCTATGTACCTTAAGAATTCATCAGTAAGGCACCCATCCTTAATGAGGTTAAGGAAAAGTACCTTAGCGTTCACGTTAGCGACCACTATAGGGCTCTTAAAGACCTTATTACTAACCTTAACACCAACTACTTTACAGCCCTTAACTAAAACCTCATCAACTTTATGGCGAAGTAAGACCCTACCTCCATACCTCTCAATAAGTTCCTTCAACACATTAGCAAAGCGTTGCGGTCCTCCTTTAGGGTAGTAACCGCCATACATATAGTAAGAAACAACCGCGGTAAGTGCGATACTAGCTGATACGTCGCTAGATCCCACACCTACGTACCCGATTAATGAGCATAGGAGTTCCTTTAAGTCCTCATCCTTAAAATACTCATCTAACTTCTGCTTGTAGGTCTTCCTTAACCAGTCATAGAAGTGTGGGTGTTCTTTAGGGTAATCACGTAGTTTCTTCCCACCTAAGACCTTAGCTATTAAGTAAGCAGGTAATGGAGCACCACATACCTTAACCTCCTTGTAACACTCATTATAAGCCTTAATCGCGTCGTCAAAGAAAGCCTTGATATTCCTACTCTCCTTAGGGAACATCCTTATGAGCGCATCCATGAACTCATTTAACTCACTAAACTCGACTGTCTTTCCTTTATAAACAATCCTCACCCTATTCTTCACGAATAACTCATCCCTACTTAACCTAAGCTCCTTAAGGAGATAGGTAAGGGGCCCGCCTTCCCATAAACCACTAATGTTAGCTACCCCAACACTAAACGTAAAGCCCCTCCTACAAAATGAGGAACAGTAACCACCGACCTGGTAATGTTGCTCTAACACAAGTACCTTATATCCTCTCTTAGCGAGAAGAGCCCCACATACTAAACCACCAATACCTGAGCCCACAATAATTACATCATACTCATTAGATGCCTTAGCTATTCCGGGCCTTACATCTACCTCCCAGTCATACTTACTAAACTCCTTCAACACCATATACTTAGGGGCTTTTAGCGGGAATATCATTGAGAAGGCTATACCTAACCCAATAAGTGATATAGATGCCATAGTGGTTAGGGGTGGGT
The DNA here is from genome assembly GCA_964519505.1 of uncultured Desulfurococcales archaeon. Lineage (GTDB taxonomy): Archaea > Thermoproteota > Thermoprotei_A > Sulfolobales > CAZFJX01 > CAZFJX01. Next base: position 5,160 of record CAZFJX010000003.1, on the reverse strand, counting down.
TTAGATAAATGTGTATTAAGGCATTAATAATGAAGATCGTAAACCATACAGAGGTAATGACGTAATTAATACTCAAGAATGTAGGGTCTTCCCAATAAACCTCTGGGTAATCTCTTTTAGCAACCTGTAATGTAAATGGTTTTCTTAAGACTATGCTTATTAGGGACATTAACGATAGAGCTAAATACCCAATAACCCCTCGTGACTCAGTAAAGAGACCTACATTAAGGACTATGGTGCTTAAGGCTACTATGCTAAAATACATTAGTGAGAATACGTCCATGAAGTTGAGGTCCTTACTACGTACTTGAGGTATGAGGATTAAGACCGTGATAGCAAAGGGCGCTATTGTGTAGTATCTATTTTCGGGTGTGCATATAACCCAATAAATAATCCACGGAGTGAATGATAGGAATACGTAGAACATACCGGGGATTTTCTTACTCTTACTTACCAATTGAATCACACATCACGATTACGTTATTACTTAAGATTAGTACCTTTAGAGCCTTAATATACGTATCTATAACTAATCGTAAGCAATATTTAGTGAATCACTCTAGCATACTTGGTGCTCTCATGAAGTTTAGCGAATTCAGTTACTTGAGGCATTATGGTGAATTCATTGACTCACTACTTAATAATATAGATGATGGTGCTGATGAGGTATTGCTGAAGAAGTTCTCGAGGACTAGGAAGGGCTTAAGGATTGAGAGGTAATACTATGGTGAAAACATATGTAAGGTACGTGGGTATGTAACCCCCCAACCTCACTAGAGGTATTTTCTGAATTAGGTATGAGGGTACCTATAAGGATAGCATCAAACCCAACAATACTGCTAGAAGGTGAGGAGGCCCATTTATTTATAAGGGTTTCATCATTAGGTGGCGACTTTGATGTAACGTCCATAACCCATACTAACGTGCTGATTAATGAGTTAGTAGGTGAGGTAAGGCTTAAAGCTAAGGAGCTTCTCTACCCTTTACTACCTAGTGAGAATGTTGAAGACCCAAGAATTAACCAGTCCATGTCTAGAGAACTTTATCATGTGAGGGCATTTAATTCAGGTAGAGGGGCTGTACTAACGTTTAAGGCGTTACTAAGTAATGACCTAAGTAAGGTACTGTACATAGAGCCAATATGCTTCAATAACAGACATAAGTCCTTCTTGCTTAGGGACTTTAGAGATACATTCCCCCCTCAATAGTAAGTACATGATAGTCAGACCCTACCTCAGGTCCATAGGTAGCGGGGTATATTTATAACGCCTTATGAAGTGGCTGAGGTCATGTTTAATGAACTTAGACCAATACCTGAGCTCTTGCCTCAAGGTGATGAGGTAAAGACAGGCGGTAATGCTGTAACTAAGTTAAGCAATAATGAATATCTACTGATATGTCACGTCGTAGATAAGTATGGAATTTACTACACGTACGCAGCCATACTATCAGATCAAGGAGAACCCCTTATGATGAGTGAAGAACCAATAATAATACTAAACCCTTACCTCTACGTAGGTAGGAGGCCTGGAATAGTATTTGTTGTGGTACCGCGAAGTATAAGGATAAGATCTTAATCACAGCTGGTATAGATGATGGAGCGATAGCAATATATGAAGTAAGTGAGGAAAACCTCTTTGAAAAACTAAGAAGAGTTCAGTAACTAATTACGTAACTGCTTTGTACAGCATTATGAAATCATTACTTCTTTATAGCCACCATATATACTCCTTTAAACCTTAATGTAGCACCATAATTAGCTGCTATACGGGCAAGCTCACTATCTTCAGGAGTTAGGGTCTTCTCTCCATACATCTCGTATAGCTTTATCTCAAACCCTAATTGCTCTAGAAAGCCCCTATACCCCTTAATCATGAATGGGTTTACTGAAGACCAGTGGGTTTTAATGTCCTCTGGTAATTTACTTAAGTCTTCCTGCGGTATGATACCCTCAACTAAAACGATCTTACCACCCGTTCTCAAAACTCTATGTAACTCCTTTAAGGCTAGGTAATTGAATGGTATGTTAGATACAGCACCGAAACTTGCTACTACGTCGAAGGAGCTTGACCTTATGGGTATTCTAGTAGCGTCAAAAACAGCGAAAGATACGTTATGGGCTATGCCTTCCTCCCTAAGGAATTTACTCCAGGCGAATACTACCCCGTAATCTATGTCGTTTGCTAACACTCTAGCATTAGCGTTTAAGTCTATGACACATGGCAAGAACCCGCCACCGGGTCCTATACCTATTTCAAGTATGGTGCCATCACTTGAAGATATTTCCCTACATAACCTCTCCCATAGAGGAAGCATACGGTACTGTCTAAGTGCACCCCTCCAATTACTTTTAATAAGTCCTAAATACTCATTAGCACGCTTAAGAATCTTAGATCTATCAATTGACGATACATCTACGAATAAAGGGATACCATCATATACAGGATAGATGAATAGTCCATTACCTTTAAGCACACCATCACCCCAAGAGCCATCACTAGATAGGTTGCCATAATACCTCAAAGGTATATCTAATATCGGAACTACAAAAATCTCATGAAACCAGCCCTTCAACTATAGCACCACCTTACCACATCCTCTAACCTTATGAGACTTACCTTAATAACCTTCTTTAAACCCTTACCACATCCTCCGGTAACCCTATCTAATTTTACCTTCAAGTGAGATTCATCCATGCGTCATTTTTCTTTGAAGATCGACTTCACGTACTTTAAAACTTTATTTAAGTATATGTCATTCCTTGAACGATATGTCTTCGGTTATTTACTGACATAGGGTTTGTAGGAAGTCATTAAGCGATGCTTTAAGTTTTTACGTACCGCAGGTAGCTAGAGGATTAAAAATTCATAATGCCTAGGTACGTTTGGCGTTAGTAAGATCCTCAAGGGAGGTTACTGATGTAGGTGTTAGGATTGATTGTTAATGTTTGTTCAATTAGTTACGTTGTTTATTTCATTATGTTTTTATAACTAGTAGCGCTACTAAAAAAGACACTATCTGGTAATCTAACCCGGTAATCATTAGTTAATGAGCTAATGCTTTATGATATTATTTAGTTAGTGCTCTCAGTAACTCATACTCTCGGCACCCTAAGTACCGGAGGAAGAACAAATCTTTCCTAGAACTCATACTTAAGGGGCGTGTAATAAGAAAAACTTTAAGTAAAGCATTAGTAGTTGAGTTAGCTAAGGACGCGATCCCATTCTATAGTGATATCACCGGGAACTTTTGAACGAATTATGCAGTGTGAGCACTTATCCCTACAGCATTAACTAACGTACTGGCGTGAAGGTCTAAGAATGCTTACATACTACTTCATACTTATAAATCCCTTAGAGAAGCCTTAATACTTGACTTTAATGCTTAAAGTCTTTAAATATCATAATTATATTGGTGTAAGAAGATCAGGCCCGGCGTTCGAGAGATCGTTCTGATGTTCTCTATTTTTGCATTATCTCTTATAGTTAGGCTGGCTTACCTGATGGAGTTTCCTGTGTTTAGATTTGATGAATTGGGTGAGAACATTAGAGCGTACATGATTCTTAATGGTTTCTTACCCTTAACGAATAACGCCCCCTTCATGGGGGCCCTTTATAATTACTTAGCGGCAGCTGCATACTGCGTACTTAGAGATCCTGTCGCGTTTAGACTTCTAGTAGCATTATTTGGTTCGCTCACCCCACCCCTACTTTACGTCCTTACCAAGAAATTAACACAGTCCAGCATAACCTCCCTAGTATCGGCACTGGCTCTGGCGCTAATGCCTCCTCATTTCCTTATTGCGAGCCATGTTGCCTGGTCCGCTAGTCTTACGCCCTTCTTTTTCACTCTATCATTACTGGCCTTCATTAAGGCTTTAAAGGACGATTCTGTCCCCTGTTGGTTTGCCTTCGGCGTTACTGCAGGGTTAGCTCTTCAGACACATCCATCGGTGTTAGCCTCTTATGTCGGTGCTTTTGTAGGGCTTACTTACGTCCTTGGGTGGAAGAAAATCAGAGATCTCCTTACACTTAAGCACTTCGCTATACTTGCTACGGGATTCTTAATTGGATACGTAAACATGGTTATATTTAATATAATACAACCCTTTGGCTCTATAATTGCCATCTTCTCCGCGAAGTGGACAGGGCTTGGCTCCCCACTAACACCCGCTGAGTACGTGAGGAGGTTACTATTCCTTATGGGAGAGTTTATAAGTATGTTTCCGACCGGGATACCTATCATAACGTTGCCGCATCTTTTAAAGTCGGTGGCGTTTTATGTCTTCACAGCACTGTTTTCCTTCCTGATCGCTTACTCAGCCATCAGAACTAAGCTTGGGAGGGGGATGCTTTTATGTATTGGGGTAGCTCTCCTCATATTAGCTATTGGGACTAGAGGTGCTATGGCGCTTAATATCTTTGGGTATGCTTGGGGTCCTCATTACCTCCAGCACCTAACACCGATGGTTGCGCTAGTTTTAGGTGTTGGGTCGGACGCATTACTGAAAGACTTAAGGTGGATCAGGGGTAAAGTGAAGACCCCTACCTTGAGGAAGCTAGTAGGGTACGTCAGTAAGTCCTGCATATTGCTTACCCTGCTATTCGTGCTGCTATGGCCTTTCATAACAACGTTAGGTATTCTCGCTTACCTGGATGGAGCAGGATGTACCAACAAGCCCTTACTTAAAACAGTGGGGTGGCTGAAAAAAGGATTTGGTGACGAGGTTCCAGTATTCATCGCCATATCTGAAAAGCCCTCACCACACCTATTGCTCTACGAGCTCATGGTGCTTGAAGAACTCCATATATTTCCCCACCATGATCAACTATTTCGAAAGCTCCTTAAAGAACCACATGAGGTAAGGGAATACATCCTCAAGGAGTTCATGAGGTTCTTAGACGACGTTAAGGGCAGGGGAGTAGGAGTAATGGTAGTAGGGATTGACACCGATGTCAAAGACGCACGCCAGTACCTACTTAGTAAAGGATACAAAGTAGTGACTGAGTACACAGTCAGCAGTTGCTTTAAGAAACCATTCTATAAACTGATAGTGATAGAGTTTAAGGGATAACGCATACGTAGGGTCCTATTTAAGGTACTTTCGTGCCTATCTTTACATCCATACACTTCGTTAGGCCTTATACTAATCGCTTCGCC
>CAZFJX010000002.1:0-150931 GCA_964519505.1 uncultured Desulfurococcales archaeon | reverse complement strand
TTCTAGTGAGGGTAAGACTACTGTTGGTGTTTTGCTTGTTGATGAGCTTAGGAGGTTAGGTGTTTCTGTTGGTGTTGTTAAGCATAGTGTCCATGGTGTCGATGTTGCTGATAAGGATAGCGCTAAATATATGGCCCAAGGCCCTTCATACGTGGTTGTCGCTTCTAAAGACGAAGTAGGGGTGTTTAGGAGAGGTTTAGGTGATGATCTCAAGGAAGTACTTAAGGAGTTACCGCCTAAGCCTACTGTGATTATTGTTGAGGGGTATAAGAATGCTAAAGTAGGTAAGGTCATTGCTGTTGTTAAGGACATTAATGAGCTTAAGGAATTAATGAACATTGTTAATGGAGAAATACTTGCTGTAATCACTCTAGGTGCTTTAGATCTTGGCGCTATAGGCGGTGTTAAGGTGTTTGACTTAAGGGACATTAGCGAGTTAGCTAGGTTGGTGAGGGATGACGCCCTTAACGAGATACTTAATGCGTTACCACGGACTGATTGTGGTATGTGTGGTTTTGGGAGCTGCCTATCCCTAGCTAATGCTGTCTTGAGGGGTGAGGCATTACTTAGTGATTGCCCTGTCTTAAGTGATGTCAGTGTGATTATTGATGGCAAGCCGCTACCTCTAAAGCCCTTCGTTAAGAGTGTTGTTAAGGCTTTAAGTACTTCACTTCTTAGTGTCTTGAAGGGTGTTCCTAAGGACTATAGGGAGGTCGTTATTAGGTTAAGGAGGGATGTTAAGGGTAGGGAAGGTTAGGGGATGAGAAAGGGTAAGATATACTTCGTAGGTATAGGGCTTACACCTAAACACATAACCCTACAGGCTTTAGAGGTTATTAAGAGAGTTGATGAAGTTTACATGGACTCATACACAAGCTTACTTGTTGATGATGGTAATGAGCTAGCTAAAGTATTAGGTAGGGAAGTAAAGTACTTAAGGAGGACTGATATAGAGGATAAGTCATTAAGGGATGCTATTAAGAAAGTTGATGAGGGGTTAGATGTAGCTGTATTAGTTGTTGGTGACCCGCACATAGCCACTACGCATGTAGCGTTAATTAATGAGTTAAAGATGCGTGGATATGATGTTGAGGTAATTCCAGGCATCTCAATATTCTGTGCGGTAATGACCTACACCGGGCTGAGTAGTTATAGGTTTGGTAAGCCAGCCACCATAGTGTTCCCTAAGGGTGGTGTTGAATATGGTTACCCATACTACGTCATTAAGGATAATAAGGAGAGGGGGCTCCATACATTCCTCCTACTTGAACTAGATGTTGAGAAGGGAGTCTTCATGAAGATTAACGATGCTGTTGATATACTGCTTAGGTTCGAGGAGAGGTATAGGGAGGGTGTTTTAAGCCTTGATGAGGAAGCCGTAGGTATAGCTAGGCTAGGTGGTAAGGACCAGCTCATTTGTGTTGATAGGTTAAGTAGGCTTAGGGAGATTGATTTTGGTGGTCCACCACACTCGTTAATAATTCTCGCACCAAAACTTCATTTTGTGGAGGAAGAGTCTCTTAAGGTGCTTAAGAGTGAGTTTCGGGAAAGGTGCTCAAAGGCTCCTTAAGTATATTAAAGGGTTGAAGAAAGCGTTGGTGGAGGCTAGGAGTAACTTAAGTGGTGATGGTAAAGCATTAAGCATTATCAAGCTAGCTGAGACCTACCTTAAGGACTCAACTTACTACTACGAGAAAGGGGATCTAGAGACGGCGTTCGTGACGGTTGCTTATGCTGAAGGCTTACTTGATGCTCTAAGGTACTTGGGGCTAACAGACTTTAAATGGTTAAAGAAACCTGAAGTACCTAAAGTAGTTGTTGGTGGGACGTTTGACATCATACATCCAGGCCATATAGAGTTCCTTAAGGAGGCTTCTAAGTATGGTAAGGTCTATGTCATAGTAGCTAGGGATAAGAATGTATTGAGGTTTAAAGGTAGGGAGCCCATAAATGATGAAAGACATAGGTTAGAGGTCATTAAGGGTGTAAGATACGTTTATGACGCGGTATTAGGTGATGAGAAGGACTTCTTAAAACCTATACTCAATATAAGACCTAAGTATGTGGTCTTAGGCCCTGACCAACCCTTCGACCCTATTAAGCTTAAGGAGGAGTTAAGGTCTAGAGGTGTTGATTGTGAGGTCATAAAGATTAAGGAAAGATTCTGTAAGGGGACGTCAAGCACTTCAGAGATAGTAAAGAAAATTGTGAAGATGTTCTGTAAAGAGAACTTTAGCAACAGTTAATTATTAACTCTACGTCATCTCCGTCATTAAGTAGTAACCTACCCCTAAGATATAACTCAGAAATAACTTCAAGAACCTCAGACCCATGCCTACTTCTTAACGGTCTAATTACGAGAACGTTAACACCATCTGAGCCACGTACCAACTTACCATTCCAAATGATTAGACCCCCATGAATCCCGTACCCGTTCCGTACTTCATGAATGTATTTTAAGGGCTTGCATACCTTAACTATATCTTCATAACTCATGTTAGTTAAGACGTTCAGAGTTCCGGGGTAGGGCTTTGCTATACCGAGTGATTTAAATATATCTATGTATGACTTCATGGAGACGAACTTAGCCCCTACACCAGATCCACTCACTACCTTACCTCTTACCCTTAACACCACAGTACTTAGCCCTCATCTCCTTACTTATCCTATCAGCTATGTATGTAGGTTCAGGCAGGTTATGCCCCCTCATTAACTTATTAAAGACCTCCATGACCTTAGGTAAGGTTATCTTATTACCTATAGAGACGTAGAGTTTCCCCCTGCCTACCTCCTTAGTGAAACCTACGTACTTACCATCAACAACTATGTACTCAACTCCCTCTACCTTCCTTAACTCACCATAAAGCATTTTCTTAGCAACACCAATACTTGACCTATTTAACGCTACACCAACATGCGTGGCTATACCGAACTTTCGTGGGTGAGCTAGTCCATGCCCATCAAGCACTAGGAGATCTGGCTTAATGCTCAACTTCTCAAACGCCTTAAATATGAGTGGTGACTCCCTAAAGGCTAGTAACCCAGGTATGTACGGTACTTTAACCTCACCAACAACTACTACGTACTCCATGAGCTTAAGTGATGGGTATTTAAAGAGTGTAGCCACAGCTATCCCTTTACCCCTACAATAAGCTAAGTCGAAACCTGCAACATAATCTATCCTAGGCGGGTCCTTACCTAACTCAACCATCTGAACTAACTTCTTCTGAAGGTATGAAGCCTTAGATGGGTTGAACGTCAGTTTAAGCACCTTAAACAGGGTAGAATTTTTCTGCAGGTCCTTCCTTACTTATTGCTAAGGTATCTATACCGTCACCAGAGACAGCATCCCTACTTATTGCTGCCTTAATAGCCTCAACAGCTAATTTCTCAGCCTCATTTAAGCTCAAATCACTCCTATACCTACCTTCAATAATCCCTATAGCTACCGCTCCACCAGTACCTAGTGCTGCATAGTCATCCTCTATAAGCGATCCTACAGGATCCATGACGAATAGGTGAGGCCCTTCTTCATCTATACCACCAAACAGTATCTCAGATAGGAATGGGAAGTTCTTATAGGAGTATAGGACTACGGCTAAGAGTCTAGCGGCTGATTTAACACTCATAGGCTTACCTGTACTTACCTCATAGTAGCTTATCTCAGCAGATATGAGTCTACTTAACGTCTGCATGTCAGCAAATAGCCCTGCGCAAGCCATACCGAACCTATCCTTAATTTTAAAGACTTTCTTACCTGCCTTACTAAGTATGTAACCACCATAACTAACCCTTTTCTCAGCAGCCAGTACAATGCCGTCAGCAACCTTAATACCGACTGCTGTAGCACCGGTTCTTAACCTCTCATAGTCCATAATTTAAATCACCAATAACTAAAAACCACAGGAAAATTTAAGGTTACTTGCTTAAATATCATGAAGGTGTACATCCTGAGAGAGGGCACTATAAGGGCTGTGATAAATAAGGTTCTATGGACCCAGAAGGAACGCTTAAGTTCTTATGAAGTAATAGTTATCGACCGTTTAGAGGAGAGTGGTATAAAGAGGTACTCGCTAGATAAGCTTAAGAGATTAGAAAGTGACTCATTAGTACTAGATAAGGAGGGTAGGGAGGTACGTATACCCCTTCATAGAGTCATAGCCTTAATGAAGAATGGTGAGGTAGTCTGGCAGAGGAGGAAAAGTGCCTACCGGAAGTAATTAAGGGTATTGTCATACCTAGCTTTGAGCAGCTAAGGGGGCATGTCCTTAAGCTGTACCTTAAGCCAGTCACGTTACAACCGAGAACCAGGTTCAGAGGCGTTAAGAAGTACTTCATAAGGGCTGAAAGAGTCTATAACTACCTTAAGGATAAGCTAAGCATAGTGAATAACTTACCACCTTGGGACGATATACCTGAGTTCTATAGGGAATTGTTAGTTATCGGTGGGTTAAGAAGATATGAGGAATGCCGTCTCAAGATAATTAAGGCTCTAAGGGTCCTGAGTAAGCTATGGCGTGAGTACCGTACCCTAATTAAGTACAGTATTGATGCTCCAGAAGCACGTAAGCAAGCTAGGGAGTTTATTGGTAGGGCTTTATCGGTCGTTAGGAGATCACGTAAATGCCTAGACATACTTGCTGAGTCAGTTAAGATAGCCAAGGACTCCCCATGCATAAACACTGAGGAGCCTGTGATAGTTGTTGCTGGGATGCCCCAAACAGGTAAGTCAACATTTGTTGGTAGGGTATCTACGGTGAAGCCTGTTGTATCTTCATATCCGTTCACAACTAAGAACATAATCCTTGGGCATTTAGTGTTAGGGCCTTTCTTTAAGATACAGATAATGGATACTCCAGGAATTCTTGATAGACCTCTCGAGGAACTGAATGAGATAGAGAGGAAGGCTATAGCAGCTATTAACTACCTAGCATCAGTGGTTGTTTTCCTTATGGACGTTAGCAAAGACAGCTATTACACTCTAGATAGGCAGATATATGTCTACAACAGTGTGAAGAATATACTTAGAGATGAGAATAGGATCTTGGTCGTCATTAATAAGGTTGATAAACTCACTAAAGAGGAGTTGAGGGGTGCTATAGAGGCCTTAAAGAGCGTTGGTGTTGATAATGTTATGTGCATGAGCGCACTGAAGGGATTCGGTGTTGAGGAGGTCATTTCTAAGGCGCTAGACATACTAGGTATAAGGATTGAGGAGATATTTAGTGAGGGAAGAGAGGTACTTAGGAAAGCATTAATGAGTACAAGACACTAACCGTCACGCCCCCCTTCAAGCAGCACCTCGCCTATGACCATCCTTAATTGCTCTTGAACATCCATAGGCATGAGCGGTAAGTACTCCTTAACATATTTTAAGCTGTCCTTAAACCTACGTCTATATCTGAAGTACAGTATGGGAATGAAAACCTCGTCGGGATTTATAGAGAATCTAACGGGGCCTGACTTATTATGAGGTAAAACTAAGAACAACGCTATAGGTACTAATAAAAGAAGAAACCCTGCATTGGTTATCAATGCTACAGTAACTATAGCTAACATTAACACGGTGTAAAGGGCTAAGAACCTCACACAATACTTTAGTTTCATGTAAGCTACTTTAGCATCAAAAGCTTTCTTAAAAACTTCATCAATAAGCCCACCCTTAACCTGCCTAACCTCAAGCTTAGAAACCTCAAACCCCACATTCTTCAACACATGTTCTAACTCATGAAGTAATTTCATATCGCTATGTCTTAATACAGCTGTACCTTCGTCAGGATGATACTCAAGGATTAATTTCCTAGCTAGACCTAACTTGTAGATAATTAAGCGATTACGGTACGCGTCTTTTCTAAATTTAATGCCTTTACCTCTAAAGTAATTTTCAATAACCTCAGCGATTTTGAGGGTATCACCGCGAATTTTGAGTCTGTAATTGCTCATGTGGGACACCATGAATGCGAGGTGCTAGGTTGTGTATCCTATACCTTTAATCTTAGCCCTAAACGGCTGTTTTAGGGTTCCATCGATTATTATCTCCGCCTCTGTTAATTTTCTAGTTATTTCTATGTTTGTATATGCATGCATTGTTAATTTAGATGCTGTAACTTCAGAAACTCCCTTAGCTAGCGCTAAGTAAGGTATTATCATATCACCCATATACCTATCTAAAGCTGAACCACACTGTAATTCACTTATTAATTCTTCAGCAGCTTCTTTACCTACATCCTCGGCCCTCTTACCTCTAGCACCTAACGCATCACCACCAAGAATACTGTTTTCGGTTATTGCCCATAACACAATACCGCTACCTGGACCTAGGTGGGGGTCTCTTCTTGGGTCGTAGTACTCTAGCTCGATATCTATAGGTACGTCCACACCATACCTTACTAACGTATGCCTAGCACTATCCGCTTGACGTTTAGCTACATGAGGCGGGAGCCTAACACAATGTGACCTACCTTTAATCGCTAACACTTTACCCCTAGACACAAGACTCAGTGGACGTACCTCCCTAGGAGGTTCCTCAACGGTAATTCTTACTAATCCACCCCCACGTGGGTAATGGCCGCGTTTTAATAACTCGATCTTAAAATCAAGTCCTAACTTACGTAGTATAGGTACCTTAACGTTAATGACGTAATCTATGGGAGGTGACCAAGGAACATCAGTGCCTCCTCTTATCTCAACCACGGTCTTTCTAGGCATGAAAGTTAGTATAGGCATTAACGTCTGTAGGACTAAAGAGATACTACCTGCTGTCCCTATATCGAAGGAGTACCTACCAGCCCTTAACTCCCTAGGCTCAAAGTACAGTACCGTAGACCTTAACTCAGCACCCCTAACAATAGCGTTAGTTAATGTTGCAACGGCCTTAACGGCAGTTAGGTGCTGTCTTTGAAGCCCTGGATTACTTCTCTTCACCCTAATGTTAATTATCTTTACAGGCTTCTTTAACAACGCTGAGAGTGCTAACGTAGTCCTAAGTATCTGACCCCCGCCCTCACCTATACTACCATCTACGACTATAGGTTCCAAACACTTACCCCATTGGGAAACTAATCACTACGTAAAATATCCCTTATCCTTTCGACACCCTTAATCTCATCAATAAACATAGCCACTGATGGAGGTACTAAATCCCTCCACTCATCACTACCTTCAATCATTAACTTACGTATAATTGTTGAGCAGTACCTATCACGTTTATAAGCAGGGGGTATTAAGACCTCATAACCAGCATCTTTAAATAATCTAATCACTAATGGGTTCCTAGATATTCCGTACTTAAACTTAGGCACGAACATCGCTACATACGTAGGCCATATATAATTTATCAATACATCAGGTACTGGTATTATATAAACCCTATTAAGGTCTATGCCAGCATCTTTAAGTGCCAACTTAACCATGATAACTCTCTCACCAGCTGAGAACGGGTTAGTTATTGTATGACTTTCTTGCGCGCTTCCGATGACGATTATCAACTCATCAACACGTTCTAAAGCCCACTTAAACGCATGTATATGGCCCCAATGAATGGGTTGAAACCTCCCTGGATAAACACCTCTAACTACACCTTCCCAATACATACCTTATCACCTATACCTAAACCGAGTAATTCAGATGCATTACCCATAAAAACACCTATCTCTGCAAGTCCGTAACTATCCTCATAGACGGCTAAGCAACCCTCACAAACCTCACTAAACCCTCTGGAAACCCTAGCCTCATAGGGAGACCCGCTGCACCCCACCTTAATAAAGACCCTAGACCCATACCTAACGTTAAGTAATTTAGCGAACTTACTAAACTCGATGGGTAATATGACGTTACCGAAGTCATCAACGAGTAAAACCTTAGTGATTAGCATGCCGTCCTCAGTAACCTTGTAGAACTCCTTAACCTCTATATTAACTAACTCATTAATACTTAAGACCTGCCCGAAGGCTCTAGGGTCTATACCTAAGGATAGGTAGGCAGCTACAGGCGCGAATATATCCCTACCATGGAATGTTGCACTTACGGGCTTTACGAAAAAAGCGTCATTCGTTAAGTGAATAATCAGCTCTATACAGTCATCAGTAGATGCCGGGATAAGTAATCCATTGTCAGGACCAATGAAGTAGTAGTTCTTGCTTACTATGAGTATAGGCCTCCTAGGTGAACCTACGGTAGGGTCTATAATACCTACAAATACTGTACCTTTAGGAAAGAATCTATACGTTTTCTTTAGGATGAGCGCTCCTATTAAGATGTTAAATTTAGGTACGTCATGTGTTATATCTATGATCTCCACATGCGGGTTAATACCTCTTATAACCCCCTTAACAACACCTACGTAAGGATCTCTTAATCCATAATCAGTTATTAATGCTATGGTATTTGCCGGTCTTCTCATAGTGCTCAATTAGTAATTCTAGGTAGGATCTAATTATGTATTCCCTACCTGATAATCCTAGTTTCCTTAATAACTTGCTCAATAAGTGCTTAAACATACCTACATTCATATCCATACCTTCAACCTCAATAAACCAACCCAGACCTTTAACATTATCTACATATATCTTTAAATCACCTAACCAATAAACCTCACGCTCCTTCACCACGGTCAATGTCTTTAGGTTTAGATGCTTAATTATCTCAAGAGCCTTACTACAGTCATCTATTAGCAATGTTATTTCCTTCCTTAACTTAACTTCATCACTCTCCCTAGGGCCTTTGAACGTAACTTCACAGGACTCCCTTGAAGCCCCCTTCTTATGCCTAACCCTTAGGACTATATCTTTAGGTATGTGAAGTTCATCTATTAAATCCCTTAAATCAACATAGTAATCTACCTCATGTACCTTCTCGATAAGCTTGGCCCCTAAGGCGTTAAGCTTAGAACGTACTTCAGCTACCTCACGTTCTTTAAGGGGTATTTTAATTTCAACTTCATAGGTACTCAAGGCTCTACTCTCCGTAACTAATTACGCCTCACTAAATAAAGTAGGTTCACATATCTTGACTACCTTAAGTAAGCTTAATAAGGTTACTTATGAATTAGGTAAAGGTTATGGTGAGCAGGTATGCCCTTCAGTAAGAATGATTTTATCCTAGTTGACTATACCTTAACGATTAAGGAATCAGGTGAAGTTATAGAAACTACAAATGCTGATGAGGCTAAGAAACATAATATCTTTAAGCCTGATGAGGTCTATGAGCCTTTACTAGTCATTATAGGTGAAGGTAGGGTTGTAGAGGGTTTTGAAGAAGCTTTAAGTAAAAGTAATGTTGGTATGGAGGAGGTTGTTGAGGTACCTCCAGAGAAGGCTTACGGACCTAGGGATCCAAATAAGGTTAAGGTAGTCCCCCTCAGGGAGTTTGTTAGAGCTGGTATAACCCCTGAAGTAGGTAAGGTCGTTGAGATAGGTGGTAACTTAGGTATCGTTAGGAGCGTTAGTGGTGGAAGAGTTATTGTTGATTTCAACCATCCATTAGCTGGCAAGACGCTAATATACAAGTTTAAGATCGTTAAAAAGATTGAAGACTTTATAGAGAAGATTAAGCACTTACTTCATAGGAGGTTAAAGAAGATATCTATAGATAAGTTTGGTATTAAATTTAGTAAAGATGAAGGTAAAGTCACTATAGAAATGCCTAAGGAGGCGTACTTCGTAGAGAACATACAGGTTATTAAAAGGATTGTTGCTGAGGAGTTATTTAGGTTGTTTGAAGATGTGAAGAGCGTAGTCTATGTTGAGAAGTACGTAAGGAGTAGCTAATCAATAACTCCAGTAACCTTAGCAAGTTTTTCTGCTGCTTCCCACGTTAATCCTCTATCCCCAAGTATTGTGTAACGCTCAGGTCTTATCTTATGTGCCTTAGTTAGCGCCTCAATAATCTTTATATCCGGAATCCCTAGCTCCTTAGCTGTAACAGGTAACCCTACCTTCCTCATCACTCTCTTCACCCTCCTCCAATTCTTCCCATGTAGGTAACTCATCATTATAGTGCCTAAGGCTACTTGCTCCCCATGAAGTGCTGGGTAATTAGCTACTACATCAAGTGCATGACTAAATAAGTGTTCCGAACCACTAGCAGGTCTTGTTGAGCCAGCTATACACATAGCTACGGAGCTACTTATCAACCCTTCAACAACTATCCTTATAGCACCTTCACCACCCTTCGCTATTATGTCCGCGAACGTCATGACGTGCTTAGCTGATAGCAAGGCTAGTGATGCTGCGTAATCACCATAATACTCACCCCTTAACCTATGGGCTAATCTCCAGTCGAGGACAGCAGTCAACTTAGCTATTAAGTCACCACCACCAGCTAGTAATAGCCTCCTAGGTGCCTTAGCAATAACTGCTGTATCGGCTATTATGACTGCAGGCGTTCTAGCCTTTACTGAGGTAATAGTCCCTAAACCTCTGATCGAAGCAAATGGTGATGCTATACCGTCATGGGAAGCTGATGTTGGGACACTAATAAATAGTTTACCTATCTCGTAAGCTACGTATTTAGCCATGTCTATAGACTTACCGCCACCAACACCTATGACTATGTTCGGTTTGACCTCCTTAGCAACTTCCCTAACATGTCTTAACGTATTTATGGTTGAGTCCCTAACTATTACTACCTGAACATCGTATCCGTGATCCTGTATCTGATACTCAACATCTTTACCAACTATATTATAAACGTTAGGCCCCGTAACTATCAGTACTTTACCCTTAATGTTGAGCTCTTTAAGAACGTCTGGGATCTTACTGATGACGCCGGAACCTACAATTACTTTTTTAGGCAGCTCAATAATGTGAGGTCTAAGGTACATTACAAAGACCTCCCCAAAGCTGAATTTAACTGTGTGATAAAGTTTATAAACTTAGATACTTACAGCTTCATTGGGTGTTCTAAATAAATGTTAACAAATTATGGGGATATTAGCAGAAGTAACGTACTTAGGAAAGCGCTTCACGGAACAACTACTGTAGGTATAGTAGTTAAGGATGGCGTTGTCTTAGTTGCCGATAAGAGAGCCACTTCAGGCTATTATATAGCCCATAAGAAAGTGAAGAAGATTATAAGGATAGATGATAAAGTAGCCTTAACTACCGCCGGGTTGGTTGCTGATGCTCAATTTCTAGCTAGCTACTTACGTTATGAGGCACAGTACTACAAAGTAACTACTGGGAAGCCCATGCCTTTGAGGACATTAGCTAGTTTATTATCATTGATACTTAACTCATCTAAGTTCTTCCCGTACATAGTCCAGCTTCTACTAGGTGGTTATGACGCTTACGAAGGACCTAAACTATTCGCTATTGAGTG
Source organism: uncultured Desulfurococcales archaeon (assembly GCA_964519505.1). Taxonomy (GTDB): domain Archaea; phylum Thermoproteota; class Thermoprotei_A; order Sulfolobales; family CAZFJX01; genus CAZFJX01. The sequence continues at coordinate 139,612 of CAZFJX010000002.1, read as the reverse complement.
GTTTGGTGACTTAACCGAAGAGAAATATACCGCTACAGGTTCAGGTTCGCCAGTTGCTTTAGGAGTTATCGAAAGTGGATATAATTACGATATGAGTCTTGAAGAAGCCATTAAGTTAGGACTTAAGGCAGTTACATCAGCGCTTAAGAGAGATCCATGGTCTGGTGAAGGTTACGACGTTGCCGTCATAACTAACGAGGGTATTAAGGAGTATACCTTTAAATACCCCATAAACCTAAGTAGGTTACATTTAGGGTCTAAAGAGTATGATGGCTGAGAGACCTACTGAAGTTATTAGTAAAGCCATTAAAGAGATGTTACCTCCAGAAGCCCAGTTATCTAAGGTTGATTTCGAAGGCCCTGAAATAGCCATATATGTTAAGAACCCTCAATTCATAGTTAATGGAGAAAGGATAATTAAGCAAATAGCGAAGACAATAAAGAAACGTATCGTGGTAAGGACTGATGTTCAGGTTAGGGCTGAGAAACCCGTAGCTATCAAGAAAATACTTGAGCTAGTACCTCCTGAAGCAGGTGTTACTGAGGAGGATATAGAGTTTGATGATGTTCTTGGTGAGGTCATTATTAAGGCTGTAGAACCTAGGTACGTCTATGGTAGGGAGAGATCAATATATAAGAAGATATTCGTTGAGACAGGCTGGAGACCTAGGATTATTAGGAAGCCGCCTCTCGAGTCTAGACTCCTTAAGTCCATACATGCTTACCTATTATCCCAGAGCGATACACGTAGGAGGGTCTTGCAGATTATTGGTGAAAGACTACATAAGGACATATTATTCAAGGACCATTACGTAAGGATAACAGCTTTAGGAGGGTTTATGGAGGTTGGTAGGTCAGCAATACTCGTTGAGACCACTGAGAGTAGGATACTACTTGACTTCGGCTTCAACCCTGGGGCTTCGACACCTCAGCAGATGTTTCCTAGGATAGACCTCGTGGAGTTAAATCCGGAGGAAATAGATGCTGTTGTAGTTACTCACGCACATTTAGATCACTGTGGGCTAGTTCCATACCTATTTAAATATGGCTATAAGGGACCTGTATATACTACTGAGGCGACCCGTGACTTAATGACTTTGTTGCAGCTTGACTTGCTTGACATAGCTAAGAGGGAGGGTAAGCCGCTACCGTACTCACTCAGAGAAGTTAAGGAAGCGCTACTACACACAATACCACTTAAGTATGGTGAAGTCACCGATATAGCGCCCGACATTAGGCTGACGTTCTATGAGGCAGGACACATACTTGGTTCAGCTATAGCTCACATACATATAGGTAATGGGCTTCACAACATAGTATATACTAGTGACTTCAAGTACGCTAAGACCAGACTCCTCGATAGAGCACATACCGACTTCCCGCGTGTTGATACATTAATCATTGAGTCAACATATGGCGGTGCTGAACAGCCGCCTAGAGACGAGTCTGAAAGAAAGTTAATTGAGTTAGTTAAGAGGACTATTGAGCGTAAGGGTAAGGTGCTAATACCTACTTTATCTGTAGGGCGTGCTCAGGAAGTTATGCTCATACTTGCTGAAGCTATGGATAGGAAGCTCATTCCTGAAGTCCCTGTATATATTGAGGGCATGATAAATGAGGTAACAGCGATACATGTAGCGTACCCTGAGTTACTATCACGTGAAGTTAGGGAGAAGATCTACCGTGGTGAGAACCCATTCACACATCAGGCGTTTAAGGTGGTTGAGGATAGGTCAGCTAGAAAGGATATTGTTGAGTCATCAGAGCCTGTCATAATAATGGCTACTTCAGGTATGCTTTCTGGAGGTCCTGCTGTTGAGTACTTTAAGATGATGGCTGAAGACCCGAGGAACATGCTCATATTCGTTAACTACCAAGTTGAGGGTACGTTAGGTAGGAAGATAAAGGATGGCTTAAGGGATGTCCAGATATTTAGTGAAGGTAAGTTAGAGATAATTAAGGTTAATATGGAGATACATAGTATTGAGGGCTTCTCAGGACATTCAGATAGGTCTCAGTTACTTAGATATATAGCTGACATATCACCTAAGCCTAAAAGAATAATACTAAATCATGGTGAGGTAGAGAACATTATGGCATTTAGGGATTCAATAATCAGATACAGGCATAGGTTGGGGCTGCCTAGGGATATAGAAATATATACACCGAGACTGCTTGATTCATTAACGTTAGTAATATAAGGTATGCAAAGTATAAGCGGCACTGCCCCCTTATTTATTTAATCACGTCTTAATTGATTAATTCCTAGTTAACTAGAATTTTTGTCTTTATTAAACGGGTTACTTAATCCTAACCCTATTCACCTTCTTATTAGCCCAAGAGTATCTCCTTATTCTTGATGACCTACCAAAACCGCAAGCCGCACAATATCCCTTAGCCACGTTGAACGCATGTCTACCACATCTACGGCACCTTATGTGTGTCTTACCCTTACTTCTCTTACCCATTGATGGTGTTCCTTTACCCATGGAATCACCTCTATGCGTTTACTTTAATTACGGGCTACTTAGCTGGTGAAATTAGTAAGACATTATCACCCCTAATGATTACTACGCCTAATTTCCTTGTTGTGTCACCACGTATTTCTTCGGCTTCTTCAAGAACAAGGTTTAGGTGCATGTCATAACTCTTTAACTTACCTCTTAACTCCCTACCACCTTTTAACTTAACCAATACGTTAGAGCCTAAAGACTCACTTAATACCTTATGTGCGGTCTCCACCATTATTAATCACCGTTAACAGACCTAATCCCACAACCAAATTAACCTACTTCTACTTACTTAAAAATTTGTCTCCAAAAACGATTAGTCCCTTAGGAGAATTACTTAACTTTAATATCCTCACTTAGGGATTTAGACTTGGTGTAGGTAATTAGTATGAGATTAGTGCCTTTATCTAAGAGGGTTGCTAGGGAACTTATTAGTGAGCTCAGTGAGAGGTACGGAATGAAATTAGATAGGAAGTCCCAAGTATTTAAAGTAAAGGTTAATGACACCACCATATATGTCATTAATGGTGTACCAGCATTCTTTAGGAGAGGGGGGAAGGGGGATGTAATACCTACATTAATAGCTTTAAGGAAAGGATTTGTAAGACTTCCCGAAGTAATAGTTGATTCTGGGGCTGTAAAGCCATTACTTAGGGGAGCCGATGTTATGATACCTGGAATACGTGGTTTAGACGACTTTAGTAAGGGTAATTATGTAGGGGTAAAGGATGAGGGTGAAAGCGGCTACATAATCGTTGGTAAGGCATTAATGAATGCTAATGAAATAAGGGCTAAGAAAAGAGGTAAAGCTATAGAGAATATTCATAGGGCTGGAGACATCATTTGGAGACTATGTCTAGAGATAATAAAGAAGTATGGAGGTAAGGCCCTTACTTAAAGCTAGTAGATAAGCTTTAGAATTCTGAAGCGTTAGAGAGAAAATGGAGCCGGGGTGGCCGAGCGGCCCAAGGCGGTGGGCTCGAGCTCCGGCATTAGGGAGGAGAGACCCACTACCCCTTATGGGGTGCGCGGGTTCGAATCCCGCCCCCGGCGCCATTTAATCATTATTTACTGGGATGGCGCTGTTGGTTTATGCGGTATCGTGCATATGAACCTTAGTATTCCATCACCTACGTTCCAATACTCATGAGGTATGTTAGGGGGTATGTATATTGCGGTACCGTCACTAACTTCGTAAACCTCATCACCTATTCTAATCCTTAACTTACCTTCAAGAACGAATATCTCATGCTCCCATGGATGGTCATGGAGGGGTATGTGACCATCAGGCTCTATTTCAAAAATTCTCATCGCGTATGTTGGTGCTCCATCCTTTTTACTTATTAAGACTCTAATCCATGTTCTCTCAGCATTCCTTACCTCAACCCTCTCAACATTAGTGTAGTGAATAACCTTAGGCTTACCGAACCCCTCTACTGACAAGATTATCACCAACTATGAATAGTTCAGCTAAGTAATTATGCTTTATCAACATATCCTAGGTACTGGTGATGCTTGAGGTTCAGCTATGGTTAACCCACCAACTTCGGTCTTAACAAGTACTTTACCTTTAGCTATTTCTGATGGAGGCTTAACCACCTTACCAACTATTTCCGCCTCCTTAAAGCCTAACCCCCTAATGAATTCTAATACATCATTAGCTACCTTAGAATCCACAGCAAGAACGGCTATACCTTCAGAAGCTACGTTTAATGGATCGATACCTAACATATCTAAGAAAGACCTTACTTGCTCTCTCAAAGGCACTTTCTCCCTCTCAATGACTACGGTTAACCCAGTAGCTACAGCCCATTCATGTAGTATTTGAATAATACCTCCTCTAGTAGGGTCTCTAGCTGCCCTAATGTAATCTACATACCTATCTATTAGCGGAAGCATCAACTTGGTTAATGGTCTACTATCACTCCTTAAATCCTTAATGAACTCTTCATAACCCATCTGCAAAGCTATTATTACTGAACCATGCTCAGCTATAGGGCCAGTAACTATTATAGTATCATTAACGCGTAACGACGTATCAACTATTAACTTATTAGCCATACCTACACAGAGAGTTGTAATTATTACACCATCAACGCTTCCTTTAGGCATTACCTTGAGATCACCGCCTATGACCGCAACACCTTCAGAAAGAGCTACGTTTATGAAAGACCTCATTATCTTATCTAATCTCCCTATAGGGAAACCCTCCTCAACAACTACACTATCCATTATTGCAAGAGGTTTGGCACCCATCATTAACACATCGTTTATTGATCCTGAAGCAGCCAAGGACCCTATATTACCACCAGGGAATTCTATAGGATTGACTGTGTAGGAATCTATAGAGAGAACAACATACTTATCACCAACCCTTATTGCCGCTCCGTCATCAGGCATGTCTATACCTAGCCCACCTAAGGTTTTCTTAAATTCATTAGGTACTTTACTAAAGACTAACTCATTAAGTAGTTCCCATGACTCCCTACCACCACCGCCATGCTCTAAGGTAATGACCCTTAACGAGCTCATGATATTCGCTACCCTAACCTTTAATGTTTAAAGAATTAATTTTGTTTGTGGTTATAGAGACTTTATGTAAGATCATTTAGTCATGAATTACCTTATTCTAGGTCTAAATTTAATACCATAAATGGGTGGTTCGTTACTACCTCCCTTCTTAATTAGCCTAAGAACCGCCTCAACTTCCATACCTGTCTTTATGTCCGTAGGTTTAACATCGGTAAGTTCAGAAAATACTCTAACACCATTGGCTAATTCCACAATCGCTATTGCCTTAGGCTTAATGTAGTCATACCCCTCAGGAAGGTAATAAATTAATGTATAGGTGACTACCTTACCGTAACGAGGTAGCTCTTTTAGTTTTAAGTTTCTTGAACCACATCTAATGCATGTTTTTCTAGGTGGATACTGTATGTTGCCGCAGGTTAAGCATTCCTGACCGATGAGTTTCTCTCTATAGGGTGCTAACCTAGTAATGTGTGTGGGTGATGACATAGGTGACACCTTTAAGGTCTTTTAAGTATTGTTACTGATATAATGGTTCCTGCCCCACCTATACTTTGGGCAAGACCTACATTAGCATTAGGTACCTGCATCTTTCCTGCCTGATTAGTTAATTGCGTATGTATTTCAGCCACCTGATAGACACCAGTAGCACCTACTGGATGACCTCTAGCTTTTAAACCACCGCTCGGGTTTACGGGTATATCACCATCCTTAGCGATAACCCCCTCCTCAACAAGTTTCCACCCATGACCTTGCTTAGCTAACTTCAGACCTTCTAACGCCATTATACCCATGATTGTGAATGCGTCATGAACCTCAACAACATCTATGTCTTTAGGACCTACACTAGCCATTCTATATGCCTTCTCAGCAGCTTTTAGAGAAGCACTTAATGAGAGGAGATCGCGCCGTGATGCTATATATACATGGTCGGTGCCCATACCTATACCCGCAATAACTGAATAGTCCTTAGTTATCTTCCTAGCTAGTTCCTCAGAACACATAATTATGGCAGCCGCACCATCACTTAATGGAGCTGAGTCAAGAAGCCTTATAGGGTCAGCTATTACTGGTGACTTAAGCACGTCCTCAACAGTTATTCTATACCTCATCTGTGCATACGGGTTATTTACGGCATTCTCATGCATTAAAACAGCGAATTTTGCGAATGCCTCTCTAGGAGCTTTATAGGTCTCCATGTAGAGCCTCATAATTAAGGCATTAAGACCGACGAATGAAGTCCCGTAAATAAGCTCATAATCGGCGTCTGAGGCTTTTCCTAGCGCAAACGTCACCTTAGGTGTTGCATGGTCTGTTTCCTTCTCAACACCAGCCACCATAACACAGTCATGGAGTCCTGATGCAACAGCCATGTACCCAGTATAGACGGCTGCGCCACCTGAACCGCATGCTGCCTCAACCTTAAAAGCAGGAATACCTGTTAGTCCTACGTAATCAGCTAATATAGCTCCGAAACTGTCTTGATTAAATAGCGATGAGGACATCTGATTACCTACAATTAGAGCTTCAGGTATGACTTCATTCCCTATACAGTCAAGAGCCTTGAGAGCTGCCTCAGCGAATAAGTCCTTATAGGACTTATCTACGTGTCTACCGACCTTAACCATACCCGCACTAACTATTGCAACCCTCCTCATTTAATCACCGATGTACCTTATTTAGAGAAGCCCCTTAAATTTAAGGTATGTTGTGTAATTAATTACTTCAATATTATTTAGGTATTTACTTAAGGGTACGGATCTCGTCTTTACGACATCGATATATTCATTAACTCTAATGAGGAAGGCATCGATACTGAATCCGCTACCGTAAGAAATTAAAAGTATATGATCACCTTCTCTTGAATTTTCTAATGTAGCTATAAGTGATATTAGTGAGGAAGCTGCTCCACAACAACCAATTTTATCGTAGAGGAAACCAGTCTTGAACTTCTCTATGGGCATCTTTAGCGCCTTAGCTAGCTTATTAATTACCTTCCAGTTTGATTGAGTGAATGCTATGTGGGTTAATTCTGTATTCTTAACACCTAATTCTTGTAGAAGTTCCTTAACTACCTTAGGGGTTAAGTTGATTACGTTACGAATGATCAGCCCTTCATTTATCGATTTAGTACTATTTGATAACCAGGTATCTAGCGAGTTAAGGTTTAGAGTTTTTAACCCCTCAATGATAGCAACACTCCTACTTAAGTCCTTGGTTAAGACTATAGCCGATGCCGCTGACGACGAGTAGAATTCAGATATGTTACCTGGCTTGGATATGTCTACATCTACACCAACAACTAAGGCATACCTAGCTAAGTTACTTATGAGTGAGAGTGTAGCAATCTTCAAAGCCTCAGAACCTGACTTAGTATTGAAGTTGACATCACTACTTAATACGGCTTCATCAATACCTAGATAACTAGCTAAGTATGAAGCAATTTGCTTAAAGGTAACAAGGCTAGATTCCGTACCTATTGTGAGTAACTTAATTTCGTTAGCATTAACACCTGCCGAGAGTAACGCGTTCTCTACGGCCTCTAAAGCCATGGTTATCGCGTCTTCATCGAAGCCGCTAACTGACTTATAACCGAAAGACTCAACACCGACAACCTTACCGACTTCCTCTAGAGGCACCCTATACCTGGGTATATACGAGCCCCAACCAGCTATACCGACATTACCTAAAATGACCATAAGTACACCTACTCTGAAGTTACTTCATGGGCGACCTTTTTATAGATTACTGCCTTAAAAAGCTTTAGACATTTGACGAAAATAAAGCTTCTGACATTGAATTAAGGTACTATTCATTGCTTTCATACTGTAGGGATTTTTATGGTTTTCCTGATATAAAAATGAGAGCGAGGGTGAAAGACTATTTAAGAGAGTACGGCTATTGACCTAACGACGTCAGCTACGTCTTCGCATCTATCCACTGAGTCCTCAATGCTGTCTACAACGTCTTTTAGTAAAATACATAGCGATATGCTTCTTATTTCCTTATGGCATTTACTTAGAACAAGCTCTAAGGCCTCCATTCTTATATCATCTACCTCCTCCTCAATACGCTCAATAACATCAGCAACCCTTAAGGCCTTCTTAACATCCTTAATTAGAGCTTCTATAGCCTCCTTAATTCTCCTCGTAGCCTCGAAATTACGTTCAGCCATTTTCTCAATAATTGTTAGGGTCTCCTCATCTATGCTTAATCCTAAGTTAAGAACTACGAGTAATCTCCTAGCTGACGCTTTTGAGTATGCAGCAACGTCATCAGCAGACAGTACTAACCTTATGAGCTCCTCACGGTTTATCGGGTGTATAATGCCCTTAGATAACTCAGTAATTATTTTTCTTTTAATGTTGTCAGCTTCACGTTCATCGTTAAATACCTTCTCGTAAGCCTTAACAGCACAATCGCGCTTACCTTGCTTCATGCACCTTATCATCTCTAGAAGCCCCTCTGCCACCTTAATGATCATATCAACGTGCCCTACACTCATCTTAAGAAAGTCTTTCTCTATTCTACGTGATATCCATGCCCATGTACTCATTCTCTTACCTCATAAATACTTCTAGTGAGGAAGTATTTGTTTTAGTATGAAGTTCAGGGCCATACTTATCCCCATAGCCCCAGGGAGCGTGAATACCCATGCACCAACTATATACATGACCAACCTATAGTTAACCCCTTTCCTAAGCCCTTTGCTGACTATGCCTGCGGCAATTATCGAGGCCACACTTGAGTGAGTTGTGGATATAGGCATTCCCCATCCAAATAGTATATAGGGTATCGTAGTGAATAACCATACATTGAGGGCGTTGGCGAATTTAGCGGCTGTTGCTGAGACAACATCTAATCTTGTTACCCTAAACGCCACCGTATAGATGACCCTATAACCCCATGTTAACCCACCAGCAACTATTCCTAAAGCACCGAGAAACGCTAGGAACGTCATTGAGGCCTCATCAGGAACACCCCATAAGTTACTAATAGTGGCTACATACACGCCCGTAGCGTTACCAACGTCGTTAGCGCCGAAGGCATATGCTGAGAAACATATATTAGCTATTAAAAAGTACTTAAAGAACCTCTCAACATTATATCCTCTCTTATGGAGAGCCATGGCTAACTTCTTAAGTAAGAAGTAATTAAGTATTGTGAGCCCCATGGAGTTTAAGGGAGAAGTTACCCAGCTTATTAGGATTGTGTATATGACCCCTACATTAACTTGAGTTGCCGATCCCTCAAGTACCTTCAGCATACCGTAACCCAATACAGCACTAGCTGTGCTTTGAGATGTTGATACAGGCATTCCGAAGTATGTCATTAGGGTTATCCATAACCCTGCACTTACTGAGGATGCTATAGCTCCCAGCGGATCTATCGACGGTACTATACCTCTCCCTAAAGTCTTCATAACCATCCTTCCTTGAACTATAGCCCCTAAGCTAGCGAAAATAGCGAATAAGATCAATGCTCTCTTAACGCTAAGCACACCAGCACTAACAGCCGCATCAGTTGGGTTCGAAGCATCATTAGCCCCTAAATTCCATGCTATGTAAAAAGAAACTATAAGCCCTACAATAGCATAAATTAGCACTATATCCAATAGTAGCCCACGCTATTGTTAGAGTTTAACTTTATAAGTTAGCTTCTAGGCTGTTTCTAGGGCACAACTCATTCAAGAAAAACATGATGACATAATGATGAGATACGGATTAGACAAACACACAGCATTCGCTTACCTAATAGCTCTAGAGAGTATTTAGAAGTAATTAGAAATCACTTAAAGTAACAACACCCTAGGCGACTAGGGGTGAGCCTCTACGGTGAGGAGCCCCGAGCGGAAGCGTGATGTCCCACCTACCGTGATTAAAAGTATTCAAAAATACCGAGAAATAACGGTAGGTGGGGAACGCTTCTCAACATTACTTAATACCTTACTTTTTAGCATGTTAGAAACTTCCAAGATTACTTGATCCATGTTTAGATATTTCCATGAGCCGAACCTACCTAAGGTTACTATACCATAATTATCTAAGAATTTAATTAGGGTTTTACGAACGTACTCATAATTGTGGTTATGAAGTATATATGCATATCTCCATACCTTATACGTCACGCATTCCGTATCATCTCTCCTAATGAAACCTAACTTATCAAGGTAATCAAGTGATTGATCTATTAGGTCGTTAACATCAATCCTGTCATTCGGTTTAAACGATACCTCAGCAATTAATGAAATTTTACCTTTAGGAGCCATGGATTTACTATAGTTACTTAGTATGGCTAGCCTATGGAAAGGTATTTCAAGTTGCGGGAAGTAGATCCAATGAAAACCATAGGGGTTCTTGGGCTTACCACCCACGCCTACGACTATCAATGATGTATATGCTAACTTTGGGATTAAGTCTCTTAGTTCTTTAGGTATGTCGTTATGGGGTAATCTATTAAGTAGTTCAGGCAGCGGTATTGTTGAAATAACCTTCTTACATAAGTACTCGTCACTGCCTACTTTCACTATATATAAATCGTTCTCCTTCCTAACCTTAGATACTTCAGCACGTAATTTCAGTGTGACATTACTATTAAAAGAACCAATAATGCCTCTAACCAAGGACTCTATACCACCTGACATGGGGTAATAAAAATTTAGTTGGTGCTTATATCCTTCGGTAGGTATGCCTGTAGCAGCTTTAATGACGTCATCTATAGGTGGGTTAGGTACGCGCCCAGCAACCCATGTAGATGATAACTCATCCGTACTTACTTTCCATATCTTCTCATTGTAGGGTATTAAGTACTTATTACATATGCTTTCGCCAAACGTCTGGTAACACCACTCAGTGAAGTTCTTAGGTGTTTTAAACTCCCCTTTAGCTCTCCTTACTAGCGCGTTTATGAAGTCCCTTAAGCATTCATACCTCTCTTGAGGACCCAGCTGATATAGGCTATTCTCGAAAGGGTACTTAATGTACTTTCCGCCGTAGTAAATCCTTGAGTTCCTGTAATGCCTTATGATCCCTCCAGGAATTAAGTTGAGTATTTGGTTAAGTACCTCCTTATTCTTAGAGAAAATAACGTGGGAACCTCCCATATCGAATACGTATCCGTCTAAGTTAATGGACTTAAGCAGACCCCCAGGCCTTTCCTCCCTCTCAAAAATAACTATCTTTAACCCTAAACGCTGAAGTAAGTAAGCTGCATAAAGACCAGCAAGCCCCCCACCAAGTATACATACATCAACAACCAAGACCTACATACCTATATTGAATCTATACCGGGACCAACTTATTTATTAACCCTTAAATCCTCTCGAAGAGTGCGTAGAAGAATCCTATGGTCTTATGTCTATGTGGCCACGCTCTCATAGTGCCGGGTATAAATCCCTCACTGTAGGGCCCATTAATCGGTACTAACCTAACCTGATCCCCGAATATACTAAGTATGTTTCTCACTATACATTCGTTCTCTTCAAGGAGTAGCGCACATGTAGTATATAAGATTCTGCCACCAGGCCTTGTCAATTCTATAGCTGCCATCAGTAATTCCTTCTGAAGTCTTGCAAGTTTAATTATATCGTCACGATTAATTCTCCACCTAAGTTCTTGGTTTTTCATTATTGTGCCTTCAGAAGTGCATGGGGCGTCAACAAGTACCTTATCAGCTATACCTTTACCAAGCAGGTCTGGGGCTTCCCTACCATCCCTCTTAATAACTCTAACTATCTTGTAAGTACCCGTTCTCCTCAGATTCTTCCTCAACTGCTCTAACCTTAAATCATCAACATCGAAGGCATAAATAACTCCTTTGTTCCTCATGAGCTCAGCCATATGCGTGGTTTTACCACCGGGAGCAGCACATAGGTCAACAACGACCTCACCAGGGTTGGGGTCAAGAATTATTGATGCTAATGCTGCTGCCTCCTCCTGAATAACTATCTTGCCCTTATTGAAGAGGGGTGACCTTGAGAAGTTGTAGGGGCCTTCAAAACGTAATACTGTAGGAACGACTTTACTAACCTTAACTTCCTTACCCTCCCTTCTCAAAGCCTCAGCTACTTCCTCAACCGTCGCCTTTAACGTATTAACTCTAACACTTATTATTGGTGGTGTATTGAAGTACTCAAATAGTTCCTTAGCCTCCTTCTCACCAAGCAACTCCTCCATACGCTTAATGAACCAGTATGGAAGTAAGTACTTAAGTTCAAGTCTTTCCTCCTCGCTTTTAGGTACATACTTATAGACTACTAACCTCTTCAAATACTTCTCTAGATATAATGTGGCCATTAAGTTAGTTTTCTTAATCATAAAGTCCCTAATTCTCTTCTTAAACTGATCCACTAACTCCTCTTTATCTTTCCTACTAGACACTACCTTCGTCTCAAAGACTAAGAGAAACGTAAACACTCTTAAAGCAGCTCTTAACCATGGGTCAACTATGTGTATCTCTGGTATGTCGGTAAGTTCTTTAATGACTTTATCTATAGGTCCTAAGTACTTCATGATGTTGTAAAAGACCCCCGTTAAGAACCTATCATGTGGGGATCCCTCTAGTCCGTACCTCCTTAGAACCTCCCTCTTAGCATGTTGAGAGGGCTTTATTCGCTCAGCTAACTTAACCATCTCCATAAGCACTATAACGTCGGATGCCGTAATACCCCTCATGGATAGCCATAGTTAGGTTAGCATAGAAGGGTAATAAGATGTTAAAGCTTAAGTTATTAAAAATGTTCTTAACGTTTCCTTAAGGTTCCCTATATTTTATCTATTCCTATAGTCTTGGCTAAGTCATATATTATTGGGGGCTTCCATAGAACTACGTTCGCTGCCTTAATAATCCCTATGATCCATACTATCAATACGGCTACCCAAAAGAACCATCTAATTATTGTTGAGAAAAACCACCCAACTGTTGGTGCGAGCATTAAGGCTAAAGATATCCCTGCAATTAATGCCCACGCAATAATCCAGATTATGAAGAATGCTATTGAGAGATAAGCCCAGTATTTGGCGTACTTCGATTGCGGCTTAAGCACTAAAGCTAATATAGCACCAATAAAGCTTATGGCCCACGCTATAATACCCCATGACTTATCCTCATCGCTAACTGGCCATGGTGGTTTAGATTCTTGACTCAACCCCACACCTCACACTAGTTTATATGGGACAACTAAATATTAAATTATGCCTTAATGTTACGTTATATGTACTTTGTTAACCTTATATTCTGAACTTCAAGACCTAAGTCATTGAGTTCCTTCCTTAAGTTTAAAATGCAGTCATTAAGGTCTATATCTCTTGTTGGATATATTGCTGGCTTGAACATTAGCTCTAGTGTTAAGGTATTGTCGTTTATGTTAGTAACAGTTATTGACGTCACACCGGCCTTAAGCACTTCACTACTCTCTTGAAGTTTCGTTCTTATTGTGTTTATTAGCTTACGTACGTGTTCCTCAGTGTAACTAATTCCTTTAGAAGATAATGCTACCTCAAGAGTTATGAATGGCTCGTAAGGAATTACTATACTTTTTAGGAGTATCGAGTTCCTTATAGGTATTAACTCGTTACCGAAGGCAAAAACTGTGTTAAGGGCAGTTATCTCCCTTACCTTACCCTTAACTATGGGTGTGCCGTCAATTGACCTTATGGTATAATACTTGCCATGCCTTAACATCTTACCGAAGGATATAACCATGAATGCAGCAAAATCATCGAGCATGTGGTAAGCTAATATGACGAATGCGAATATGAGTATTATGACAAAAATTATTAATGCATAGGTACCTATCAACTGAGATATGAACGTTACCGTAGCTAGGAACAGCGTTATATAGATAACTATACTTAGCACTATGTCCCTTACGCTATAACTTATGATTCCCCTTCTGACTAGATTAGCAAGCACCTTTCTTGTGATAAGTATTATTAGTAATGAGACCGTTATGAAAATCAGTAAATTAAAGACTAAGTTGCCTAACTGCCTTATTAAGGTCTCGCTAAGTAAGGCATTCACTACGTCGGCGGGTGTGGTCGTTGTTGCTGTTGTGTTTACTTCACTCAACGATGATCACACGATTTTCCTATTTGAAGTACTTAGTTATCTCATCTTTTAAATCTTTTGAGATAAGCATAATTACTCTCTGATTAGGTTTAATCTCGAAGTCTTCTGATGGAGTAATTAGCTTTTCACCATCAAAAACAGCTAATATATGGATTTTATCCTTAGGGTACTCAAGCTCATTTAGTTTCTTATTAGCTATCTTATCAGTATCACTTACGGTCATCTCCATGAGCTCGTACTCTTTAGAGGCAAACATAGTGAAGGGCTTAGCAGTACCTGCTAACTGATCATGTATGGTTCTAGCAATTACTTCCGGAACAACTATTGCTGAACCTAAGTCAAGTTTATTTATGGTTGCTGAAAGAGCTGAGTCAGTCACTCTAGCTATCCTTATTGGTATTCCATAAGCCTTAGCTAACATTAGTATAAATAGGTTGACCTCATCCCTATTTGTTAAGGCTATGACGGCATCGTATTCCCTAATATCTATTTCACTTAGATATAAACCTCCTTCAGTAGCATCCCTGCATATTATTGATACATCAAAGTATTTCGTAAGCTCACTACATACGTGAGGGTCTTTCTCAATAACTGTTACTGCGTGCTTTCTAAGATCTAGTAATTTAAGAAACTCCCTCGCTGTCTTTCCGCCACCTATTACTAAGATTCTCAAAACCCTTCCCTTATATATAGGTGGTTTTCAAGTACTATCTATTTACTTACATACTAGTAGGGATTATAAACTTAAATCCTTAATCCATACTTTCTCTTTAAGAGATACCCGGTGATAACGTATAATTGCACAAATTCTAGCCTACCAAGGTACATAGCGATCATTAAAATGATTTTACTTACTGCTGGTAACGTGTGTGACACTACGCCTACGGACAAACCCACACAGCTCATACCTGACGTTACTTCAAATAAAGCATCAATGAACTTAACATTAGCTGTTGCTGAGAGCGCTAACGATAGTACGAAGTTAATTGATATATAGGTCACAGCCAATGAAAGAGCTGATACTAGTGCTTCATCACTTATTAATTCCTTACCCACAGCCCTACGGAAGGTCACGTCTGAAGGCAATAACATACGTGCTGAGATCCATGAAATATTTTTCGTAATAAGTACGAATCTTAATACCTTTATACCTCCGGCTGTGGAGAAGGTTGCTCCACCTATCGCCATACCCATAATTAAGACAGCCTTACTTACGTCAGATAGGTCAGAGAGCGCTGAGAGAGTGAAGCCTGTTGTCGTTGCTCCAGAGAGGTAATGAAATACCCCATAAATAAGTGCTTCACTAGGTTTCATATGGTCAACAAATAAATGAGCCAATACAGTGAGCAAGGACCCTATGGCTAGTAAGATTAAGTAGGGTCTTAGTTCAGGTGATTCCTTAAGCTTACTTAACCTAGCTCTTAATAGATACCTTAAATCATTGAAATTGAATGCACCTAATACCATGAAGATCATTACCGGATAAATGACTAGGGGGGCCCTTAAGTAGATTGTTCTTAAACTGTCGTTATAAACAGCCATACCTCCGGTTGCTATCGTGGTCATGATGTAATTTATGGCTTCGTAGAATGTCATCCCGGTGGCCATATATGCTATTAAGCCAAGTAATGTATATACTACATATATAGCTATAATCATCTTAGCTGTAGAGACTATAGTCTCGGTTAGCTTACCTCTCTCAACAAGGTAAACACGTGTGACAACCTTATACACGTGAGGTAATATAGCAACAGCGAAAACAACAATACCTAACTCACCACTCCATTGCATTAAGCTTCTCCAGAATATTATTGAGGGCTTCAAGGGCCTTAAGTCCGGAATAACTGAGAATCCCGTACCTGTAAACCCACTTAAGCTCTCAAAGTACATATCTATGAAGGGTAGCTTAAGCTCTAGAGACATAGCTATAGCTGATATGAGTGGTATTACTAACCAACTTGTAGCTGCGGTAGCTATAGCCTCATAAGAAGTTAACTCACCAGCAGTGAGCTTCTTCGAGATTAATAAACTAGGTATTAATACAACTGAACCTACTATTAAGAAAGGCGTAGAGATAGGGCGTCCAGTCATTATGTCAATGATGGGTATCAATAACATCATTGCTGAAACAATCACTAGCAGGCTTGATAGGGCTTTAACAATGCTTGTTAGGCTCAATGTTATGCCCTGCCTAGCCTACTAAATTATCGGGGCCCCCTTCATAAACGTTCATGCTGAGCTTTTTTAGTACGTACACGTTAGTAAATGTGGTGTTTCCGCTGGGGCGTGAGCGTAGGGAGGCTTACAGGATAATCCTGTTGTTTGGCGTGATTAGCCTTCTAGGCGACATTATTTATGAGGGCGCTAGAGGCATTATAGCCCCATACATGAGATCTTTAGGTGCATCACCTGAGATCGTTGGTTTAGTTACAGGCATTGCCGATATATTAAGTTACGGTGTGAGGTTACCTGCTGGCATATACGCTGATATTACTGGTAGGTATTGGGGCTTTACATTCGCTGGATACGGTCTATTAATATCAATACCGCTGATGGCGTTGGGGGGTACGTGGGTATTGATAGCTATTCTTTATTTATTTGAGCGCATGGGTAAAGGACTTAGATCCCCTGCACGTGATGTCTTATTATCAGTACCTTCAACTAAGGTCGGTACGGCAAAGGGTTTCGCCCTCCATGAGGTTCTAGATCAGGTAGGTGCCGTTTTAGGTCCCTTAATACTGGCCTCAATACTTTACTTAACATTGAGCTATTCAATGTCGTTCGCGTCATTAGCAATACCTTACGCACTTTTAATGGGCACCTTAGTCATAACTAGAGGCATATATGTAAAGACCATACGTATCACTATCAAGAAAAACGTCAGGCATGGATTCCAAGCATTGAATCTGAGACCCTTAGGAAAGAACTTTATCCTTTACATGATGGCTATAGCATTTTGGGGTTTAGGATTTATCTCTTATGAAATATTCTCATACTTCGTTAAGGACTACATTCCTGATTATGAGATACTGATTCTCTACAGTATCGCTATGTTAGTTGATGCCTTAGGTGCCGTACTCATATCGTTTACCTATGAAAAATGGGGCTTTCTAACCCTAATCACTTTACCCATAGTTAGTTCTATCTTACCATTCACAGCCACTATAGGATTGAGACTATATGTATATTTAACAGCAGGGCTTATAGGTATAGTAATAGGTATAACGGAGACCATCGTGAGAGCCTCAATTGCTGATATGATACCCATAGAATATAGGGGTACCGCTTACGGGATCTTCAATATAACCCTTGGTTTCTCGTTACTTATTGGAAAGGTAATTACAGCTAAGATATTTAAAACGTACTTATTGCCTTATTACGTCATAATACTTCAAACGCTCTCACTAATATTCATAGTTATAACATACATCAAGCTACGTAAGTAACTTAATGTATGGCGATTAAGTTAAGTAAGCTTAGAATAGTACCTACTTACTAAATCCTCAACATAATTACCAACATCCTCAGACATTTTAACGCCTGATTTCCTTAAAAACTCAATAACGCTGTTAATCAGCCTAACACGTTCGAACTTATTTTCCTTAATAACCTTAATTAACTCTCTAACCTGATCATCCTTAAGGCCGTACTTCAGTCCTAATATATAAGCTATGTTACGCTCCCTCCTCATTAAATAACACCTAACATAATGCTAGTTACTACCCCCTTAAATACCTTAACTTAAGTTAGGGGTTATGAAGGATTAGTTAATTTAATATATCTCAGTAATTTTAATTATTTTTGTTACTTAAAAACGTAGGTTAAATCGCGATTTGATGTTAATTTCTTATGTAGTCTTAAGTGATTTTTCAAATTCATCAGCGTATTTTCGCAATGCTTCACGCATTACTTCGCTTCTTGATGTACCTTTAATCTGTGCTATTCTGTCTATTCTCTCAAGTAGATCCTTATTTATTCTGAAGTAAATCCCTTTTGTTCTTGCCATTTTACCACCCGATAATATAACTATTAGTCAAGTATATAAATTTAAATGAAGGTGCACCATTTCGAAATTACTTAAGTAGATGCATCTATTTACATCTAATTAGGTAGGGACTAATTCGTTGAAAACAATGTTGTTGAGTGATGTGACTCACTTGATCTTAATGACCCATTTAGTTCCTTCCTTACTATCCATGAGCTGTATACCTAGCTTAAGTAGTTCTGCCCTAATCCAATCTGCAGTTTCATAATCTTTAATCTTTCGGTGTTTCTGTCTTATCTTAACTATTAGGTTTATTAATCCATATACAAGTTTGGTAATCTCTTCAGGTGTCTCACTTAAGTACCTGTCTAAAACACCAAATACGTGATTAAACTCCATTAACGCTCCATAAGCTTTTAATGCTAAGGTCTTTGAGGATTTAGGTTCAATCTCTTTAAAGACTAGCGATATTAGTTTTGTTAAGGCACGTAATGCTTGCGGCGTATTAAAGTCGTTATCCATAGCGCTATAGAATTCTGATCTTATTCTTCGAATTTCCCTCATAACCTTTAATTCTTCATCACTTAAGTAAGTGCATTCACTTTCCTCCTTAATTATATGTCTCAAGATCTGGGTAGCACGCACTAACCTCTCAAATAGCCTACTGTACTGCTCTAGTACGTCATAACTAAATTCTTGAGTGGATCTATAGTGGGCACTTAACACCCATAACCTAACGACTTCAGGCTTTACCCTCTTAAACAGTTCTCTCAACGTAACTATATTTCCTAATGACTTACTCATCTTTTCCTTATTTATAGTGACCATGCCGTGATGGATCCAGTACCTTACCCACGGCTTCTTGCCAAAGAAAGCCTCACTTTGCGCTATTTCATTCTCATGATGAGGGAATATTAAGTCTTGGCCACCGCCATGGATATCGAATTGGGGCCCTAAGTACTTACTACTCATGACTGAACACTCTATATGCCAGCCCGGCCTGCCTTTACCCCATGGCGATTCCCACCAGGGCTCTCCAGGCTTAGCTGCCTTCCATAGCGCGAAGTCATATGGTGATTTCTTCTCACTTAAGTACTCTTCTTCCTGCCTCCAATCAGGTCCCTTAACCCTACCACTTAACTTACCGTAATCAATGAATTTCTCAACATCGAAGTACACAGAACCACTCTTAGCTACATAAGCATAACCCTTCTCAATAAGTCCCTCAATAAACTTAATTATATCGTCTATATGGTCACTAACACGTGGGTGAATATCTGGGTTAGCATTTAACGCTTTTAACGCTTCAAAATAGTCTTTGGTGAATTCATCAGCAACATCCCTCCAACTCCTACCTTCCTCAATAGCTCTCTTAATTATTTTATCGTCTATATCGGTAATGTTCTGAACTAAAAATACGTCATACCCTCTTAATGTGAGATATCTCTTAATAATATCAGCAACAACTATGGCCCTTGCATGGCCTACGTGAGTATAGTCATAGACTGTTGGTCCACAATAATACATTTTAACAAACGGAGGTTCTAGAGGCTCAAAAACCTCAAGCCTCTTGCTCAACGTGTTATGTATACGCAACACAAACTTAGATCACCACAGAATTAATGAGAAAGAAAACATTTATAAAACTTAACTTAAATATTTAGAGCTGAGCATCAACACTTTAATTACCTATTTAATTATGTATGTTGAGGTGGTTTGAGTATTGGTATGGAGTTAAAACCTAAGATAAAGGAAAAGAGATGGGATATAAAAAAAGAACTTGAACTCATTAAGCTATGGGAAAAAGAGGGGCTTTATAAAAGCACTTACGAGCCAGGAAAGAAAAGGCCGGTGCTAATTATAGATACACCACCACCATACACATCAGGTAAATGGGGTGTTGCTCAAGCCGCTCACTATGCGCAGATAGATATGATTGGTAAGTTCTTTAAGATGCATGGATACTACGTCCTACAGCCATTTTACGCTGACAGGAACGGACTACCTGTGGAGGTCTATGTTGAGAGGACTTACGGTATTAACCCGCATGAGGCATCAGCGACTCCTGAAGGGAGGGAGAGATTCCTTAAGTTATGTAAGCAGGTTCTTGATAAAATAGAGAAGGATTTAGTTAATATATGGAAGAGGTTAGGATGTACCTATGAGTACTGGAGAAACGGTACTGACAGCCCTGAGTATAGGAGAGTGACTCAGGCCACGTTCATCGAGTTATTTAGGAAAGGGCTTATATACATAGCCGAACGCCCAGTTACTTGGTGCCCACGGTGTAAGACAGCTATTGCTGAAGCTGAGATAGAGTATAAGGAAGAAACTACCTACCTCTATTACATTAAGTTTAAGGTTAAGGAGACAGGGGAGGATATAGTAATAGCTACGACAAGACCTGAACTGCTTAATGCCTGTGATGCCGTGATATATAACCCAGCCGATGAGAGGTATAAACACCTTAAAGGTAAGCACGCCATAATACCCATCTATGGTAGGGAAGTAAGGATATTTGAGCATGAATTTGCTAAACCAGAGTTCGGTACTGGGCTGGTGATGCTGTGTTCTTATGGCGATATAAATGACGTTAGGTTATTTAGGGAGTTAGGGCTAACGCCTAGGGTACTGATAAACCCTGACGGTACGATGAATGAACGCGCTGGTAATTTCCTTAAGGGCTTAGCCATTAAGGAAGCCCGTAAGGTAATCACTGATAGGTTAAGGGAGGAGGGCTACTTAGTTAAGGTTGAGCAACTAGCACATTCAGTACCTGTGTGTTGGAGGTGTGGTACACCGATAGAGTACATTCATATGGAGGAGTATTTCCTAAAGCAGTTAGAATACAGGGATGATCTACTTAAGCTACTAGATAAGATGGAGTTCTACCCAAGGGAGCATAGAGTTAGGCTTGAAATATGGATTAACTCACTGACTATGGACTGGCCGATATCTAGAACTAGGTATTACGCTACTGAGATACCTCTATGGAAGTGCAGTAAGTGTGGTGCTTTATTGACACCTGAACCGGGCAAGTACTATAGACCGTGGATAGACCCACCGCCATGGGATAAATGCCCCAAGTGTGGTGCTCCAAGGGAGGCATTGGTAGGTGAGAAGAGGGTCTTTGATACATGGTTTGATTCGTCGATATCGGCCCTTTACGTAACTAAGTACCTTAGGGATCCAGAATTCTTTAAGAAGGCTTTCGGTAATGTCTTAAGACCTCAAGGCTATGACATCATTAGGACATGGCTCTACTACAGTATCTTAAGGGTCTACCTACTCCTTGGTAAGCCAGCGTTTAGGTGGGTTAGGATAAGCGGTATGGGTCTAGATGAGAAGGGCGAGGCTATGCATAAGAGTAAGGGTAATGTAGTGTATCCAGAGCCGTATATAGAGAAGTATGGTGCTGACGCGTTTAGGTTCTGGGCAGCCATAGCCTCTAAGTTAGGTAGTGATTACAGGTGGTCAGAACAGACCGTGAAGAGTGGTGCACTCTTCGCTACTAAATTATGGAATATAGTTAGGTTCGCATCAGCGTTTCCGGTCATTAAGGATGCGAAGGAGGTTAAGTTAAGACCCATAGACTACATGGTATTGACCAAAATGTCTGAGGTAGGTAAGAAGGTCATTAAGGCATTTAAGAAATTTGATGTTTACGAACCTATCAATGAGTTATATAGATTTACGTGGGATATATTTGCATCTCACTACATAGAAACTGTAAAGCCTAGGGCATATAACCTTGAAGGTAAGTTCAGTGAGGATGAACAGAAAGGCGCTTGGTTCACCATACATAAAGTAATAAGTACAATACTTAAACTACTAGCTCCCATAATGCCATTCATTACTGACTATTTATGGAGGCAAATTTACGGTAAGGAAAGTATACATAAAGAATCAATTAAGGATGAGGAATTCATATGGGAAAGCCCGTACGGTAAGTTGCTAGACCTCTTCATGAAGGCTAATAGTAAGGTCTGGAACTATAAGAAGAGTCACGGATTAAAGCTTAGTGAGGCTCTTAACGCAGTACTGTACGTGCCCAAGGAGTTAGAGCCTCTAACTAAGGACCTACAGTGCTTCCATAAGCTTAAGAAAATAACTACTGAGGAACCCCCGAAGGATGCTGAGGACCTAAGTGATGGGTTCTTCATTAAGCTACTAAAGTAAAGGCGGAGATAGACATCAATTATTTCTTAGCCCTCATTAGATCGGTTTATTAAGCTTGACTTATTGAAGAGTATTAAGGTGAGGTTATTGAGTATACCGATAATTATTAAGGATCTTAAGGTAAGACTTAATGGTAAACTAGTGCTTAAAGGGATTTCATTAAGATTCACACCAGGTACTCACGTGATTTTAGGACCTAACGGCTCAGGGAAAACAACGTTACTTAGGGCGATAGTTAACTTAGTTAAGCCGTTAGAGGGAAAAGTGTTGGTCTACGGTAAGGACGTTAAGGACTTAAGACCTAAGGAATTAGCTAAAATTATTGGTTATGTATGGCAAAACCCTTACTACGGATTTTTCGAGGAGAGCGTTAAGCGTGAGATATCATTCATACTGAAGAATACAGGTCGTAAAGGTAGGTGGGAGCTTATTGATAAATTCGGTCTAAAGGGATTACTCAACAGATCACCTTTTACATTAAGCGGTGGTGAAGCTAAGAAAGTAAGTATAGTCAGTGTATTAATAGCTGACCAACCCATATACCTACTTGATGAACCCTTTGAAGGGCTTGACCTCACAGGCACTGAGGTCCTTCTCAACTTAATTAATGAGGACTTAAAGAGAGGAAAAACCATTGTGGTAACGAGCCATAATCCGTTAATACTCAATAAGCTAAGACCTAAGTCAGTAACCGTGATTTATGACGGTAAAGTGAGGTATAATGGACCCTTAACTAAGTATTTAGATAGCATACTTATGGAATCTAAAGTTATACCGCCCTCGTGGTGGTTTAAATGATCCCTGATATAATTAAAGCTCAGAAACTCCATACACCATTACATGCAAGAGAGTTCATGTGGATTAAGCTTGCATTGATAGTCCTAGCGTTGAGCACCTATTTCTACCCATTAACCCTATTGGTTACCATAAACACAGCACTAATTATGTACGCATTATGTGTTTTGATATACCTAAACTTATTCAAGTTAATCAAGATCCTTACAGCCATTTTTACAAGCTTCATAGCCGTAATGTTAGCGACCCTTTACTTAATTAGTGGTAACATGATTGGTTTCCTATACCTATGCTTCTATACAGCATCAACGACTCTTCAGTTAATAGTCTTCTACGTAACTACACCTGCGTCACAGATAGATGAATTACTTAAGGTTAGGTTCTTTACAGTGATATACCAGCTTTCAGCGTCACTAATTACTGAGTTGGTGCTCATAACGGAAACTCATAGGGCAAGGGGCTTTATGTTTAGAGGCTTTACACTACGGTATGTACCAGTACTTTTTACGTTACTTATGAATGCGTTAATTAGGCTAAACATACTTACTGACTCACTAAGAGCACGCGGTCTTGAATGACCTATATACGACCTATAGGTATTACGTAGAGGGGCTTTACGTTTCTTGGTAATTTAAGAACTTTAGCAACCTCATTGTCGATGAATGCACCGATTATTACCGAACCCAGACCTAGAGCAGTTGCCTGGAGCATTACATTTTGACCACTATGACCTACTTCGAAAAGCACATATCTAATCCCACGCTCACCATACCAACCTGTAGTTCTTTCATAAATAGCCCCTATGATCACATTAATTGCCGCATCCTTTACCCAGCCTTGAGAAAGACAAGCTCTACATAAAGCATCACTAACATCGCCCTTAAGAATTAACTCAAGTGCGTGATCATCGGGTAAATACCTATAAACTCCGGGGTCTAAACCAACAACACCACCATCTCTAACAACCAGGAATATTTCAAGAGGGTATGTGGCACCCGCCGAAGGAACTACCTTCTTACCCCACCTATTAGTACCGTAAGCAGCCCATAAGAGTTGAGAAATCTCCTTCATGTTTAACGGCTTATCCTTAAACCTCCTATACGACCTTCTTAAGTAAAGAACCTCCTCAAGACTCATGTGCCCAGTGAAAACAGGTTTAGGTAGTTTAATGTATCCTCCAGTCATAGTTATCGTTTAATTAATCATTATTATGTATTAAATACCTGTATGGACCGTAAATACCTAAGCTCACTAACTCATTAATCTCTTCAGAACTCATAACTAACTCAGCAACTTTAATGACGTTGCTAAGCCTAGGGTCCTTACGAACTTTCTTAACTATACCCTTATGTTCAGGGAATACGTAAAGTAGTAAGCGAGCTATTTCCTTGAAAAGCCTCCTACCATCAGAGTTAAGGATCCCATTCTTGTCAAAGTAATTACGGTATCCTAAGAAGAGCCTTTTGAATAATCCCTTTAAGTTTTCAATATACCTCTCATTAATATCTCTTAAGGTTAACCCCCTCTTGCTGGTTGGCCTACCTAATTATCTCACTTATGGAAACTTATTTAAATTTTATAAAGAAGGAGGTATTTAGTGAGGAAGTAAAGTGGTTGTGTTTAATGTCTTAGAGGAGGTGGTGAAGGACACTTTAACGTTTGCGAAAGCCTTACCTATACATAGGCCTAAGTTAACGGTACTTGACTATTTAGGTGGTGACCTATCAAGACCTTTAGAGGATTTTGAATGTAAAACCTTATTTAAGCCTATAGAGAAGGGTGAAGTCACCTATAGGAGGGTTATAGGTTTAGACGCTAGTAGTACGTCAGTAAGTACTTACGGCATTGAGTTAGCTGCAGCTGCAGGCACTATTTACTGGGGTCAATGCATTTACTACCCAAGGATATCCTTAAGGGACTTACCAATACCTTTCATATCTTACTTAGGTGATAAAGAAGGGCTTCCTGGGGTCACCACCTCATATATCAAGCTAGGCATTAAGTATAGGGAAGATAAAGCATTACCTGAAGGGGCTTTAGAACATGATGTAAGGATATCGATGGAGACATACTTAATGGCATTAAGTAAGAGGGTTTTTAGAGAGACCATTATTCTTATTGACGGTCCAATATACTACCCAATTTACCATTCAGAGAACTTAAGAAGTAGATGGAATGATGAGTTACATAAACTTAATGAAGAGAGGGTAAAGATGTTTAAGGAGCTTACTGAGGAAGGCTTCATACCGTTAGCCATAGTTAAGCGTATCGAAACAAGTAAGTACCTACCCACTAAATACTTCGGTAAAGATAGGGACGTAAATGTACTTAATAGATACCTCATTAAGCTGAGACCCCCTCATAAACCATTAAGAACCCCTTTCTTCATATATGAGAAGGCCCATTTGGGTCCTGATAGGGTATTCACATACGTAGCAATACCTAGATCCGTGGTTAAGGGTTCATACGGTATCTTTAGGATTGAGATGCTTAAAGAGACTTACGAGAGTATAAAGCCTAAATCACTTAGTGAGCTTGTAACATTCCTTACATACAGCTCATTAAATAATAGATTCTTAATACCGATAAAGTTACTTGAGGCAGATAGGATAAGTAAATCTTTAGTTAGGATGTTAAAGAACTACATTATTAAGAGATTCGAGTTCTATGGGCTTTCAGTCCCTTATGAACTAAGGGGTGAGATGAAGTGAGTTACGACATAATAAGGGGATATGAGGAGCGTGTTAAGGTACTCGAGAGTAAAGTTAGGGAGGCTATTAAGAAGGCCCGTGGGTTAGGTACGATAATAGGTAGGGTATCAAGGCGTAGGGCTTCATTAGCTTCGGGTAGTGATACTGGCTTAACCATACAGTTTGAGATTGACCCACAAACATATTTCAACTATCGCATAGCGGTAAATGATTATTTAGTAGCTGTTGATATAGGCTCATTAAAAACCTACGGGATTAGAGTTAAGTCTATATCTAGGGTTGACGTTATTTCCGAGTCTTCACCACCCATCTCATTGCCCTTAGATATCGAGCCTGAGGGCCTCATAACCCCTACAATAGTTGATGCTGAGCCATTACTATCTGAGGAAGGTGAACCCTTGCTTTCACCTATAGAGCCTCAGTCACCCGTTGTGATACCTAAGGATCCCGAGCTAATTGTTAAGGTTACTGGATTACCTACTGAGGGAGTTGTACTTGGGGTTTTACTTGGCGGTTTAGAACCTGTTGCTAATGGTACGGTCCCTGTAAGGTTACCTAGGTCTGAGTTCTTTAAGCATGTATTGATAGTAGGTACTACTGGCTCAGGTAAGACAACCTTAATAAAGAACATTATCTATGCAATGCAGAAGGACTGGGCTGATGTAGGTATAGTAATAATTGATGCTGCAGGTGATTACACACAAATAGCTATACCGCCGCTCACACTACCCTCAGACGCTAACGTGATCATTAAGTCTAGGGAGGATTATCTAAGTAAGTACCCGAAATACTTCACAATATTAACACCAGTCACTAGGGAGTTTAAGAGCATTAAGGAATTCGTTGAGACTTTCATAACCGATAGGTATGAGAAGATCCTAGACCTATTTC
Organism: uncultured Desulfurococcales archaeon; assembly: GCA_964519505.1. Lineage (GTDB taxonomy): Archaea > Thermoproteota > Thermoprotei_A > Sulfolobales > CAZFJX01 > CAZFJX01. The sequence continues at coordinate 112,943 of CAZFJX010000002.1, read as the reverse complement.
ATGGACGTAAACTCGAGTACGAACTAAGTCCTGATGAAGGTAGGAACTTAGGTTATGTAAAGTCAGTTATCGTTGATTTGAAGGTACGTGCTGACTTAATAACTAAAGTGGAAATAATCCCCATAGCATTAAATTATGAGCAGCTTAAGCCTCACTTAAATATAATTCCACTATTTTCCAGGCAGGCCCGGATCTACTTAGACCTAATGATTAACTACTTAGAGAAGGTAGGTCACGGAATTAACTCTTTTGAGAGACTGCAAGAAGTTTTTGTTGACCATAGGGAGAACATACATAACTACTTTAAGATACATAGGTCAACATTAGATAATATTGAGAGAGTGTTTAAGTGGCTTGCAGGAACCGAGATCTCCGATGTTGTTTTAGAGAATAGACAGATTAAGATACCGCCTGCAGACATGTTGATGAGGGATTATAGGGGACCTATAATCCTTGATTTAGACTACGGAGTGCTACAAGGAGTTCAGCAGTTCGCGCTTAACCTACTTGCGTATGAGTTCTTAAGGTCTATGTATGAATGGAAGAAGTTTAGGGCTAAAATTTTCGATAGGCCATCGGTAGTTATTTTTGATGAGGCGCATAGGTTCTTCCCTGCTGAGGGTACCTCAGGTGAGGAGGTTGAGGTTCTTGCTGACTTCATATCCATGATTGCTAGGTTAGGTAGGTCTAGAGGGTTAGGGCTTATATTCTCGACGCACTCACCTAGAGATGTACATAAGATAATAATTCAGTTATCTAACACTAAAGTGATCTTAAGGACCGAGAAAGCCTTTATAGAGGACTTACAGATACCGCCCGAGTATGCTAGGTTCTTAATGCTAGCGCCTGATAGGGAGGGTGTATTAAGGTCTTCAGCCATAAGATCAGGCTATGTAACGTTCAAGACTAGCGAACCATTAATGGGTCACTACGACATAGGGCGCGCAAGCATAGGGGAACTACATCAGGGCTAACTAAATGTTTTAATACCGTGGCGTAGTTAGGTCTTTTTGATACTAATTGGTGGATTACTTGGGTGGGTTAATATCGCTAGTATTAATGACATTATACATATCCCCTAATGGCGCCTTAAGCCCTGGACCACTCACACTTAGCGCTATGTTAGCAGGAGTTAAGAAGGGGTGGAAAGGCGGTTTCTACGTTGCTATCGGTCACGTGATAGTTGAATTACCATATGTAATTATGTTGCTATTCATATATTCAGCGATATATACCTACCTAGTGGGCACTTATGTACGTATGTTTATGGCTTTAGTGATCTCATTATTCATATTCTTCTTCGCGTACTTAACGCTAAAGAGCGCTTTAAGAGCTGAAGCACCTAGATCACTACCATCAAAGCTTACTAACCTAAACCCTATACTTGTAGGTGTATTACTCACAGGGTTTAACCCTTACTTCCTCATATGGTGGGTAACTGCGGCCGCACCGATACTCCTAAAAGTCAATGAGTTAGGCTTACATACGTTCCCTATAATGTTCCTTACTCACGTATGGTACGACTTCTTCTGGCTGACATTCGTAGCTTACTTATTTAGGCTAGGTATTAACATTGCAGGCTTAAAGACATATAGGTTGCTGTTACTGTTCATATCCATAGCGTTCTTCATATTTGGTGTGGATGTCTTAACTAAAACTTTCTTAGGCATCTCATTAATACCCATCTAATTTTAAGACTTACGTTCCCCGCCCCTCAACTATAGCTATGATCTTATCAACTATTTCCATTAATGCCTTAGCTGATGGTGAATCACTGTATTTCAGTAGGAATGGTTCACCCTTATCATTAGCTTCTGATATTCTAGGGTCTAGAGGTATGGAGCCTAAGTACTTAATAGCGTATTCCCTAGCTAGCTCTTGCCCAACACCTTTGCCAAATACCTTGTATGTCTTACCAGTATCCGGGCAATAGAACTCACTCATGTTTTCAACTATTCCTAAAACAGACATGTTCAGCACCTTACAAAACCTTATTGCTTTCTTAACAACAGTCTTAGAAAGCTCTGACGGTATAGTAACAACAACCGCACCCGTAAACGGCCTTATCCACTGGGCTATACTTAGAACTTCATCACCTGTTCCTGGAGGTAGGTCTATAATGAGGTAGTCAAGCTCACCCCATACTATACCACTCAAGAACTCCATTATCGCTCTAGACTTTAGTGGGCCCCTCCATATTACTGGCGAGTCTTCACTCTCTAGGAGGAACTGTATTGAAACAACCTTTACACCTAAAGGTCCTTCAACAGGGAAAATCCCTGGAGGGCCAGCAATAAGTCTCCTCCCCTCAAGCCCCAATATCTTAGGTATTGACGGTCCATGAAGGTCTGCATCAAGCAAACCCACCCTTCTCTTCCTTAAAGCTAACCCTAAAGCTAATGACGCACTTATGAATGACTTACCAACACCCCCCTTACCACTTATTACAGCTATCCTATACTTTATCTTCCTCAGCCTTTGACTTATTGATTTAATAAGCTCTTCAAATGCTGTTTGGGATGCGACCTCGCTCTTGGGTGAGGTGCCCACTTACTAACACCTAACCCGCAAGAGACTATGTTGCGGCGGTACTTAAAAATAGTGTTAGAGTGGGCACGCAGTTAATCCATAGATAAACGGGCAGTGTGCACATGTTGGTGTATTAGCCCAGCAATCGATGATATTATTTAGGGTTAGGTTGCAATACTCAACTAATACGCAGTCAAGGCATGATGGCTGATAACCTGTTAAGGCTCTAAACCTAAACTTTACGTAATCAGGGTTTAACCAAATATCGGTAATGCTTTCTTTATGCAGATCACCAAATACTACTTTATACACTCTTCTCTCAATACCGAATAACCAGAAAACGTAGTCATGCGCGTAATGGATGCATGGGGTCACTAAACCATCCCACCTAATAAACATAACCTTATACATAGCAAAAGGGCAAGCCCTTTGCGCCTTTAACTCAAGGTTAGTCTGGTATACTTGGACATTATGCTCTAAACTCAGTTTACTAATTACATCCATATATTTCTCTACGTCCCTTCTACATTCCTCATCATTATAACATGCATGATCCTCTAGCTCTTTACGTATAGGTATGATGTTAGATAGTCTAATATATGAAGCACCCACCTTTTTCGCCAAGTCAATTAATTTGAGGAGCTCATGGCGATTTAATCTAGTTAGTGTGAACTCAAGTCCTACCCTCATTAAGTGGCTATACCTCCTCCTTAATTCATAAAGCTCTATGAGGCCATTAATTATCTCAATAAGATTACCCCCTCTTAACCTACCATGGATTTCCGCCTCAGCCGCATCAACGCTCACGACAACCTCATCAACACCTAAATCAATTAAGTGTTTATTGAATTTCTTGAGTAATGTTCCATTAGTGTTTAGTACGACTTTAATACCTGCCTCTTTAGCCTCCTTAATAAATTCAAGTATATTAGGATGAGTGAGTGGTTCACCCCAACCAGAAAATATGAACCACTTAACCCTAGCTTCTTTAGCATCATTAACTATCTTGTCGTAGAGTTCTTTACCCATAGTTCCGAAATACTCATTAGTGCTGTTCCTAAAGCAATACGAGCAACTTAGATTACACTTCATGGTCACTTCAATCATTAATTTCTCTGGCCTGCTAAGTGGTGAGACACTTATTACCCACTCACCAAGCGAGAATTTATTCATGGCTAACCCTCATTACGCACCACTCACTATGGGAGGATAGAACTTATATACTTACCTATCTAGACACTTAAAGTCCATAATTAAGTATTTAAACTGTAGTAATTTAGGTAGGGTACAGTCCTTAATAGTTCATAAAAACTTATCTGGTACTACTATATATGTTATACTGAGGTTAAGTGAGTTATGCCTTTAGGCGGTTATACAGGTAAAATCCTAAGAGTTGACCTATTTAAGGAGAAGCTCTACATCGAAACCCCTCCTGAGAAGGTCTTAAGAAACTGGATTGGCGGTAGAGGTCTAGGTGTTTACCTACTACTTAAGGAGCTAAACCCGAAGGTTGACCCCTTAAGCCCTGAGAACAAGATAATCCTACTGACAGGTCCCGTAACAGGTACTGGTTACCCAATGAGCGGCCGTTGGTGCTCAGTAACTAAGAGCCCATTGAGCGGTACCATACATGACTCACAAAGCGGTGGTAAGTGGGGTCCTGAGCTAAAGTTCGCTGGTTTTGACGCCATAATCGTTGAGGGCGCCGCTGAGAAGCCTGTATGGTTATGGATCTATAACGGTAAGGCTGAGTTAAGGGATGCAAAGCACCTATGGGGAAAGGACGTACATGCGACTACCGACATGATTATTGAGGAGATGAAGGCTGAGATAGGTGACGATGCTAGGAACATTAAGGTAGCTTGTATAGGACCTGCAGGTGAGAACCTAGTTAGGTTTGCTGCTATACTCAACGATAAGAATAGGGCGGCTGGCAGGGGCGGTCATGGAGCTGTTTTAGGTTCTAAGAGGCTTAAGGCTATAGCTGTTAGGGGTACTCAGAAGCCTAAGCCTGCTAAGGAGGATCTATTTAGGTCGGCTATCGCTAAGGCTATGGATAAGATAAAGAAGAGTCCAGTAACGAGTCAAGCATTACCTGCTTACGGCACTGCAGTCTTAGTCAACATAATCAATAGGCATGGCATATTCCCAACAAGGAACTTCCAGACAGGTGTCTTTCCAGGCGCCGAGAAGATTAGTGGAGAAAGAATGGCTGAAACCATACTAATTAAAGAGAAGGTACGTGAAGAAGCCTGTTGGGGCTGTCCGGTAGGCTGTGCCAGATACACTAAGGTGACCACACCACCATGGACTGGTGAGGGCGGAGGCCCTGAGTATGAGACCATCTGGGCCTTTGGCTCACAGACAGGTGTTGATAACTTAGAGGCCATTGCTAAGGCTAACTTCTTATGTAATGAGTTAGGTTTAGACACGATTAGCATGGGTCACGTTATAGGAACGTTCTTCGAGCTTATTGAGAAGGGTAAGATACCTGCTGAGAAGCTACGTGGTTTAAGAGTTGGTTGGGGCTCTGCTGAGGCAATAGTTGAGTTAACATGGAGGACCGCTTATAGGTCGGGTATTGGCGACGAATTAGCTGAGGGTGCCAAGAGATTAGCTGAGAAGTATGGAGCCCCTGAGGTTGCTATGGTGGTTAGGGGTCAGGAGTTACCTGCCTACGACCCAAGAGGCGCTCAAGGCCACGGCCTAGCCTACGCAACCAGCAATAGAGGTGGGTGTCACTTAAGAGCATACATGATTAGCCCTGAGGTATTAGGTGTGCCGCAACTAGTAGACAGGTTCGCTACTGAGGGTAAGCCAAAGATGGTTAAGTACTTCCAGGACGTATCCGCTGTTGTTGATAGCATGGTGATATGTAAGTTCTCAACATTCGCTATATGGGTTGATGACTTCGCTGATGCATTAACATCAATAACAGGCTGGGAAATCACACCCGCAGAGATTGAGAAGATAGGTGAAAGGATATACACGGCTGAAAGAGCATTTAACGTTTTAGCCTTCGGTGATGGTAGGGCTTACGACACCCTACCTAAGAGGTTACTAGAGGAGCCAATGCCCGAGGGACCAAGCAAGGGCCATGTAGTAAGGCTCCACGAAATGCTTGATGAGTACTATAAGCTACGTGGATGGAAGGAGGGTAGGCCAACTAGGGAGAAGCTTGAGGAGTTAGGGCTTAAGTGGGTAGCTGACTTACTTGAGGAGGAGGGCCTGCTTCCTGAGTAATGGAGTAATTACTTTAAGGTAGGCTAACTAAATGAAACTTTTTCTTTAAATATCGCATCCACCTTAAGTTTCTTATCTTAAAATTCTTAACTCAAAAACTTTAGAATTCGGTGAGGGACTCTGCTTTGCGTATCAAAGTAAGGGTGTATGCATTCTTGAGAAAGAAGTTAGGGTGGGACGAGAAGGTGATTGAGCTTGATGACGATGACGCTAGGTTAGGTGATGTTATTTCTTCAATACCTATGCTTAATGAAGTAATAACCAGTGATGATGATTTGAAGGATTACATGGTATTAGTTAATGGTTTAAATGCCTTAATGCTAAGCGGACTTAGTACTAAGATTAAAGATGGGGATGAAATAGACATCTTCCCTCCAGCCGCTGGTGGTTAGGTGTTTTATATGGATGAAGAATATATTAAGAGGGAAATATGTAGGGTTATGAAATCATTATATGATAGAGGTTTAGTAACTGCGCTTAGTGGCAATGTAAGTGCCAGATTACCTAACACGGAGGCTTTTTGGATAACCCCTAGTGGGTTATTTAAGGGTGGACTAAAACCTCAAGACTTAGTTAAGCTTGATCTAAATCTAAACATTATTGAGGGAACTAATAGGCCATCCATTGAGGCGGGGTTACATGCAGCAATATATAAATTAAGACCTGACGTGAACGCCATTGTCCATGCGCATAACCCTATGGCAACGGCTTTAGCTACATTAGGGTATGAACTAGAGCCGTTAAGTGCGGAAGCTGAGCTTTTAGTAGGGCAAATCAAGATAATTCCTTACGCACCTCCAGGTAGTAAGAGGTTAATTAAAATTATAGAACAGCATGTTGAGAATAACGTAAATGCTTTTATCTTAGTAAGACATGGTGTTTTAGGATTAGGTAAAACCTTGGTAGAGGCTGAAGAAGTGGTTGAATGCCTTGAAGATTTAGCAAAAATGAATGTTCTTAAGTTATTATTGAAATTTTTAAGATAATGGCTCTTTAAATTATTAAGCTCGTTATCAAATATAAATAATAGGGTAGAGGTGCTATCGCACATCCCTACTAACACTATACTTATAGAAATAGCTATTTGCGCTGCAATGATTCCCGCACTCATCGCTGTATTCTATATACTCATTAAATCTTTACCTTACTACAGAGGTTCAGTAATTAAATATTTAATCTATGCGCTTTTCGCACCAGCCATAGCAACGCTATTCTATGCGGTCACAACCTTAATTATAGATTTATTTTACAGTGGTGCAGAATTCTCCATTAATAATGTAAGTGAGCTAACAAGTATTTATGGTGAAGCAACAACTGCATGCACTCTCTATGTAGTAGCCTACTTCATATGGAAATTTAGGCCTTTAAGAACCACGCATAAAGCACTAAGAGCTACTTATGAGGCAATAATAAAGGAGACCTCACCACTAACTACTCCTTGTATTCCTCACTTAATTATAATCAATAGATTCGTAAAAGACCCAAAAGTAAGAAGTACGATATCTTACACGGCAGGAAGAGCAACAGGCTACGTACTAGCTTCAAAACTAAAAGGCCTTCCTCAAAGCCTATGGACCTTAACCACCAATGTAAGTAAATCCATAGGTTTAAAACTAACTCTTAGAGTAACCAATGAATCAAGAATTATTAGTTTTGACCTACCTTCTCACATCTTTTCATTAGGTGATGTAGAAGCAATAACGTACTATTTGAAAGGTATTTATGAAGCCTCTCTTAATGAGCTTTTCAATCAAAACGTTAATGTGCGCTTCAATATAGAATTAGCTAGCAATAAAAGGTATAACGTAATACTTAAGTTTTAGGGTGCCTAACCATAGCTTACGAACTAATCAAAAACTTATACGAAAGAAACCCAGCCTCTAAAAAATTAATGTACCTCATAAAGAATCTTAGCAGTATCTTAAATTTGGATCATGTTGGGATTATGGATTTCTGCGGTACACATGAATGGACAATAACGCATTATGGATTAAGAAGCTTGATGCCCGACCCAATAAGACTCATTGCAGGGCCTGGGTGCCCCGTATGTATAACTCCTGCGCATTATGTTGATGAGTTAATAAAGCTATGTATGGATGGGGTTCACGTACTGACCTATGGTGATACGTACAGGTTACCAGGCAGTTCAGATAAGGTTAGGTCATTAGCTCATGCCAAGTCCTTAGGTGGTAAGGTGACCATAGTGTATAGCGTGCTTGACGCTATTAAGAGAGCTAAGGCTAATCCTAATGAAGAATTTGTGTTCTTCGCTGTAGGCTTTGAAACTACAGCACCATCTACGGCTTCACCTGTATATAGAGAGGTCATACCTCGTAATCTTAAGTTACTAATAGCTCATAGATTAACTCCTCCTATCATTAGGTATCTATTTGATAATGTACCTGAGGTATCACTGCAGGGAGTTATAGCACCAGGGCATGTATCTACGATAATAGGTGCTAGTGCGTGGGAGTTCATTCCGAGAGAATACAATGTGAGCGCTGTCGTTGCTGGATTCGAGCCTATGGATGTCCTTATAGCCATATACTTAATTATAAAAGACTTGATTGACGGTAAGCCTAAACTCCATAATGAGTATGGGAGAGCCGTAAGTTATGAGGGAAACTTAATGGCTAAGACAATGCTTAATGAAGTATTTGAGGTTATTGACGCCCCATGGAGGGGTATAGGGGTCGTAAGATCATCTGGATACGTACTTAAAGACAAGTTTAGAGTTTATGATGCTGCCTTCGAATACGGTATAGATTTAACGAAAGACGTAGATTTAGCCTTACCTAAAGGTTGTAGGTGTGGTGAGGTTGTTTTAGGTAAGGTGGAACCTACGCGATGCCCCTTATTTATGAAGGTGTGTACACCAAGAAACCCTTACGGCCCATGCATGGTTAGTATTGAAGGTACTTGCAGAATATGGGCTGAGCATGGTGGTTACGTAATTAAGAACTTAAACATTTAGTAGGTGTTTAATAATTGTAAGTACTTAGGTGTTCTATATGATTACGGTGGCTTTAGGGTCAACAAATAAAGCCAAAATAGCTGGTGTTGAGAAAGCGTTTAAAAAGTTCTTCCCCAACGTTAGGGTAACTCCAGTAAAAGTTGAAAGCGGAGTTCCTAATCAACCATTAAGTCTTGAGGAAACTTATAAAGGTGCTTATAATAGGGTAATGAACCTGCGTAAGAGAGTAAAGGCGGACTTCTATGTAGGTGTTGAGGCCGGAATATTTGGTTTTAATGGTAGGTTTCTTGATGTGCAGGTAGTAGTCGTGTTTGATGGTGAGAAATGGGGGGTAGGGTTCAGTCCTGCTTTTGAGGTACCTGAGAAATTCTTAAGAGATTTACGGGGAGGTGAGGAATTAGAGAGTGTTGTAGATAGGCATTACGGTACTAAGGATGTAGGTGAAGATATAGGCTTCATAGGGCTATTAACGCGTGAGGTAGTGACAAGGATTGACCTAACCTATATGGCTACAGTCATGGCCTTAGTACCTTTCATTAATAAGGATCTATACCTAACTTAGGAATTAACTCGATAAGCTCACTCACCTCATTAATTACGTAGTCGGGTGGTGGTTTAACCTCCTTACGTGCACCATGGGTTACTAAAATAGCTATGCAACCCATTTCCTTAGCTGGCTTGATATCATAGGGAGAGTCCCCAACAACGCATCCAGAAGTGGGTAATACGTTTAACTCCTTAAATGCCTTAATGAATATCTCTGGGTGTGGTTTACCCTTAGACACCTTGTCCCCGGGTATGACTGCATCAAATAAACCATTAAGTCTGAAACGTCTTAACACTATACTTAAGGTTTTTGACGGCGTTGAAGACGCTAGACCCAACTTAAGACCTAGGGCTCTCAACGTCCTTAAAGTAGGTATTACGTCGGGGTATATCGTTATATATCCCTCCTTTAGAAGCTTTATGTACACCTCATCTTTGATTTTCTTAAACTCTCTGTACTTAGTCAACGCCCCATTACCAAATAATCTTCTTATGATTTCATAGCCTGGTAAACCTATCATGTTAATCAGTACCTCATACTTAACCCCCTCATACCCTAAATGATTAAATGCCTTAAGCCATGCCATTGCATGGGCTCTAACACTATCAATTAAGGTACCATCTAGATCAAATACTACAGCTTTTACCAATGACGTAACCTCAGAGAATACTTACTGAAAGTTAACTATATTTTTGCTTCTTAATTGCGGTAATGCATGTATGATCTTGGTTGATTAAACTGTTTAAATCGCTATTCATATGGTTTAAAATGCGTGTTGCTACATTAAAAAATTTTTAAGCACTTCACACGATAGTATAAGTGTGATTAAAATGAGCACAGAGTTTAGTGGCGCCCCATACGAGAATGACCCGACCTATCAAATGGCTGTTAAACAGTTAAAGGATGCTGCCCAACTCCTAGGGTTACCTGATGATGTTGTTGAGGTTTTAAGACACCCAGAGAGAATTCTTGAGGTCAAGATCCCTGTAAAGCTCGATAATGGCAAGATAGCCGTCTTCATCGGCTGGAGATCACAGCACAACAGTGCCCTAGGTCCTTACAAGGGCGGTATCAGGTACCACCCCAACGTAACGATGGGTGAGGTGGTAGCCCTATCGATGTGGATGACATGGAAGAACGCATTGGCCGGGATCCCCTACGGTGGTGGTAAAGGCGGTATTAGGGTTGATCCGAAGAAGCTATCACCACGTGAGTTAGAGGATTTATCAAGGAAGTACTTCGCGGCCATCGCTGACATTGTGGGTGAGGACCTAGACATACCAGCCCCAGATGTTTATACTAACCCACAGATAATGGCTTGGTACTTCGATGAGTTCAGCAAGATAAAGAGGTATCCAGCTTGGGGTGTAGTGACTGCTAAGCCACCATTAGTCGGCGGACTATACGTTAGAGCGATCTCAACGGGCTACGGTACTGCGCTAGTCGCCAGGGAGGCTGCTAAGATTTTATGGGGTACTGTCGAGGGTAAGACGGTGGCTGTTCAAGGCTTTGGTAATGTAGGTAGGTACGCAGCTAAGTACTTAGCTGAGTGGGGCGCTAAAGTCGTAGCTGTTAGTGACAGTAAGGGTGCTGTATATAACTCTAAGGGCCTAGACATAGCTAAGTTATTTGAGGTTAAGGACAGGACAAGAACAGTCATTAACTATCCAGACGCTGAGAAGAGGATAAGTAACGAAGAACTGCTCGAGCTAGATGTAGACATACTAATACCTGCCGCCATCGAGAACGTAATTACCGAGAAGAATGCTGATAGGGTAAAGGCTAAGATAATCTCTGAAGGCGCTAACGGCCCAACAACGCCTGAGGCTGATATTATACTGCATAAGAAGGGCACTATAGTCATACCTGACATATTAGCTAACGCTGGTGGCGTAACAATGAGCTGGATTGAGTGGAGCCATAATAGGATGGGTTGCTGGCTAACTGATGAGGAGGCACTAAACAGACTTGATAGGAAGATGACTCACAACTTCCATGAAGTTTACAAGGAGTGGCAGAAGAAGTATTCTGACAAGCCTATGAGGGTAGCTGCGTACGCCATTGCCGTCGATAGAGTAGTTAGGGCTATGAAGCTAAGGGGCTGGATCTAAAAGTAGCTATTTAAGTATAAGGATAAATGATTAAGTAATTACGCAATAACCATTAACCATATTTTTAAAGAACTACTTTCCCTTCCTCTCTTACATCACTTGTTACCTCCTTAAACGGTAGTATGATGGCGTTTCTGGCTATGAATACTTCATCATCTATAACAACCTCATCCCCTAGTACAACACCATCCTCAATCCTTACCCACTTCCCTATAAACGACTTCTCACCGATGATTGAGTCACCTATGACTACTGAGTCGTCTATTAACGTACCCATCATCACTATAGACCCTTTAATTCTGCATGAAGTCCCTATCCTTACTGCCTCATTAATTACTGTCAGGGGTCCTAACTTACTTCCACGACCTACAATAACGTTCTTACCTATGAATGCAGGGTTAATTATCTCTACATCATCACCTATCTCAGCCGTTTTATCTATGTATCCGTTAGGGTAAAGCTTCTTCAGTGCCATGTAATTTGCTCTCCTATAATCTATAGGGACGCCTATATCACTCCATATACCCTCATGAACATATCCATAAACATCACCTACCTCAAGTAACTTAGGTATTAAGTGGAGGGATATCTTTGATGGATACTTACTAGGTATGTACTTAATTACCTCAGGCTCGAATACATATACACCAGCATTAACTATGTTTGAAGGAGGTCTCTCCTTAGGCTTCTCAATAAAGCTCTTTACCTTACCCTCATCATCTAGTACCACAACACCGTACCTTAATGGATCCTCAACCTTAGCTAAGGCTAATGTAGCTATCCCTCCCTTCTTCTTATGGTAATTAATTAGGTCTAGAAGATTTAGATCACTGAAGACATCGCCATAAATAGTTAAGAATGTCCCCTCGATCTCGCCTCTTTCGAAAGCTAATCTTAAAGGCCCTGCATCACCTAAAGGTTTAGACTCTTCAAGATACCTAATGTTAACGTTATAGGTAGATCCATCACCATACCTACTCTTTATTAAGTGGGAAAGGTACCTTACAGATAATATTACGTCTTTTATACTCGCCTTCTTAACTCCCTCTATGATCCAATCAAGTAGGGGTTTATCTAATATAGGTAGTAATGCCTTAGGCTTCGTCAGGGTTAGAGGTCTTAAACGCGTGGCGAACCCCCCAGTGAGTATTAAGGCTATAACCATAGCTTAAACCCTATATCTACTAAAAAGTTAAGGTAATTAAAATAGTGGAACGATTTTGCTAATTAAGGGTTTTAATCCCTTATCTAACTCCTTAGGTATTACACCCCTCATTAGGTAATTATCGATGCCTGGTATGTAAGGAAGTTCTGCTAGTACTTGGAATTCCTTACCTAACCTTAACTCACCTAACCTTATGACAGCGTTACCGTACTTCATGTAAGCCATATTGATCACCAAACCAATAATTTCCTCTCCAAGCTCCTTGAGTAGGGTCATATACTTTTTAACAACTTCTGCAGAAATTATTGATGGATTTGTAATAACTAAATGGCCCCTCTTAACATTAGCCTTCCTCACTAACTTAATTATTGTTAGTAACTCATTACTAAACCCTGGTGGTAGGTCGATAATCACGTTCTTGGACTTCCAGTTAGTTAATGTTAGAATCTCCTTTATCACGTAATCTTTATAATGTCCTCTTAAAGGTGCTGGTTTGTCTTCAATAAAAAACTTAAGGGACATCACCTCAAGTCGGTTATTATATTCGTAGGGTTTAAACCCTTTTTCACTCTCCTTGACTACGTAATTAATACCTAATAGTGAAGGTATTGAAGATCCATGCAGGTCTAGGTCTAAGAGAAATATCTCTTTCCTCATTGAACTAAGCTTTAATGCTAGTAATGTAGAGATTACAGACTTACCTACACCTCCCTTACCAGCACCTACCATCAACACGTAATTACATCTACTTAACTTATCTATAATGACCTCCTCACGAAAATCACTCATACTCAATGCTTAACACCTCAAGCCCTTGACCTTTAATTACCTCAAAATCTAATGAATTACATTTAGGGCATCTTATGAAAACGTTAGCTAATGCAGGTATATAATGTATTGGGTTATCACACTCAACAACGTCCCCACATAACCCCCTCAAAACCTCATCCCTAATTTCACCCCATCTCCATACATGACCACAGGCATTGCATTTAAATATAGTCTCCTCCTCCTTAAACTCAAATTTAACGTCGTCAAGACCGTAAACGCCTGCTAACGTAACTATGTTATCTTTAAGTAAGTCCTTATCCACTTGCGCTAACTGACCAATACCTAAAATCACTCTACGTATCCTAACATTATTTCTTACCGCATAGTTACTTAGCGCTTTCAATAAAGCATCAGCAAGGCTTAACTCATGCATTAAGTCACCACCTGCCTCTTTCGTTAGTAAGGTGAAAGGATTAATTAAGTTATTGTCTATATCTTCTAAGTATATCACCGAACCTAGTTAGGATTACTAACGCCTTTACACATTCCTCAGGTGACTTAAAAACCGGTATCCTTAACTCCCTCTCTATCTCTATAGACCACTTCTCAGTATACTCACCGCCTGGAGCTATCATTAGCATGGGTTTCTCCGTCTTTTCGATTATCTCCTTCATGCCCTCTATGAACTCCTTAGGGTTAAATGCTGGTGACTGCATAATAGTGATTATGATTATTGAGTCAACGTTATTATCATTCATAACTATCTTTATGGACTTAATGTAGCGTTCTGCAGGTGCATCACCCAGTATGTCCACAGGATTGTATGGTGATGCTGCTTCAGGCAGTACATTCCTTAACTTCATTATAGTGCCATCATCTAATCTAGCCATAATAAGTCCCGATGAAATTACCTCATCCGTAGTTAGTACTCCCGCACCCCCACCGTTAGTCACTATGGCTACCCTATGACCTGCTGGAGGTGGCTGCATTGATAAAACCTTAGCTGCCATTATGAGTTCAGTAATGTTGTTAACTATTAAAGCACCTGACTGTCTAAGGGCAGCATCATAAACTTCGTAAGTACCAGCTAACGAGCCTGTATGACTGGTTGCGGCCTTAGCTCCATACTCAGTCTTACCCGCCTTTAAAACCACTACAGGCTTTCCTCTCTCCACAGCTTTCTTTACCGCCCTCATGAACTTTCTACCATCACGCACGCCCTCAATATATGCCGTAATCACTTTAGTTAATGGATCATCAGCTAAGAATTCTATAAGGTCTGACTCATCAACATCTGCTGCATTGCCATAGCTAATGAACTTACTTAACCCTATCCTAGCCATAGTCAGCCAGTCAAGAAGGGCCGCACCTAAAGCGCCGCTCTGAGAAATAAAAGCTACATTGCCTGGTGAGGGCTTACCTTGCCTATCGTTAGGGTTAAATATGGTGTCAAGACCTGAATAGGCATCATATATACCTAAGCAGTTAGGTCCAACTATCCTAATACCCCACTTCCTAGCAGTCTCTACGACCTCACGTTCCCTCCTCTCTCCTTCAGAACCTATCTCCCTGAACCCAGCGCTAATTATTATGGCTGCTCTAACGCCTATCCTCCCAAGCTTATCCACAATATCCCTCACGAACCTAGCAGGTATAGCTATAACAGCTAAGTCAGCACCCTCCTTAACCTCAAGAACATCCCTATAGCATTTAAGTCCAAATACCTTATCGTACTTTATGTTTACTGGGTATATCTTACCTTTAAACCTAGTGAGTAAGTTCTCTATAATAGCCCTTCCAATAGTTCCAGGCTTCTCACTAGCACCTACAACAATTACGGACTCCGGATTGAAGAACCTGTCTAAGCTCAATTAGACCTACCACTTAGGTAATTAAGGATAGCTATAATAAAGACTTTCATATTTAAGCTACTTAATCAACGTTAAATCGTTAAGTATCTCAATAGCGTTCTTATACCTATCTACGGTAGTTAATGATAAGCATTTCTTTATAATTGACCTATATTCCTTAACTTCCACTTGACTTAGTAGATTCTTTTCTTCCTTAGCAAGTACGTCACCTATTATCTTCATATCACCCTCTACGTCCTTAAAGGCTAGTGAATCGACAACTTCACTAAGTTCCCTTACATAATTACTTACCTCTTGAGTAATGTACCTTTCAGGCTCATCAATTAATGCACTTACACTGAATCTCTTAGCTATTACGTAATTAAGTGCTAATCTAGTAAATAACGGCTTACTAGTTAATGTGTAGTACATCAACATTCCTAAGCTATAAACGTCAGACCTTGCTGTATACCAGCCATTACTCACTATGGTCTGAGGGTCTATATACCCTAAATTAATTATCACAGAGTTATCTCCTTCACTTACGGTTAGCGAATTAATTACCTTAATACCTAGCTTACCTTTCTTGGTGGTTAACATTATGTTATCGGGGGATATATTGCCGTGAACATACCCCAGCACATGGAGGTAGGAGATAGAGGTGGTTAATTCGGTCATAACTCTTTTCACGAATGATATACTCATATTCTTAACTGTTTTTGAAGCCCTAGATAGGGGTATACCATCAATAAATTCTGATATAATTACTGGAGGCAAATTAATGTACTCAGTAATATTGTCATAAGAATCTTTAGGAATTATGAAACCCAGAATTCTTTCTAAATTACCTTTAGCAGTAAATATATCCTTAGCTAATTCTGTACTTACTTCCTTTCTCTCTAAAATCCTTGAGAATTCATGCTCATCCATAGATGTAATCCTTAAGAATGATATAGTATTCCTTAACATCATACTCATGAAGTTTAATGATTTATTTAAGGCTAGCGGTCTATTATTAAGCGATAATTCCCTAAGTATCTTAACTAAGTAATTAGACCCTCTTCTCTCTCCAAGAAATATGTAATATAAGGGATCGTCGGGGTTTACTAATTTGGATAACTTAAAGCCATAAAGCTCCTTACCTATCCACGCTAATGGTGGTTTAATACTCTCTATTTCTTTCTTTATTTTATTAAGCACTTCATTAATATTTCTGGGTAAGATATCTAACGGGATTTCGTACGCATATATTAAACACTCAGTACCCTCTATATTCCCTAAGACGGAAAAACCAGTGATCCATTTACCCGAAACCCTCGCCGAGCAACATACAATTACGTTAAGGTAAGTAAGTATATGGACCTCAATCCCTTTACCTCTTATTCTAATGTATATAGGTTTATCCATCTTTATAAAACGTTTTAGAACGGAATCTAACCTGAACGAAGGGGTTCTATCGAAATATATAAGGTTACCATAAAGAGTTAGTTTTGTAAGTAGGATTATGTCCGTAAATGCTTTGCCCACATCCTCTATATCTTTGTAGAGACTCATATAGACACTTCTGATAAGATACTCCTTACTTTTATCTAATTACTTAAGATTATAAATTAATTTTGCCTGGTATTACCACATTAATCTAAAACTTTAATAGTGATTCATTAATGTAAGTTTAAAATATTCTGATGTATTTCATTTAGGGGGGTAATTTGGTTAAGGTACCCGTAAAGCTTGTGTCTTGGGATGAGATTGTTGAGTGGTCTAGGGGTTTGGCTAGGAAGATTAAGGAGTCTGGCTATAAGCCTGATGTAGTGATTGCCATAGCTAGGGGTGGTTACGTACCTGCTAGACTCATATGTGATTTCCTAGGTATCGATAACCTAATCTCCATTCAGTCACAACACTGGACTGAAGCGGCTAAGAAAGCTGAAAGGGCTTTAATTAAGTTTAAGTATAAAATAGACCTAAGCGAGTATAGGGCTTTACTAGTTGACGACATAGTCGATACTGGCGAGTCTCTTATCCTCGCACGTGACTTCATACTTAAGGAGTGGAAGCCTATAGAGCTAAGGATAGCTGCACTCCAATGGATTTCTCCTGTAGCTAAGTTAAAGCCTGACTACTATTACATAGAAGTAAAGGAGTGGATATGGTTCCAATACCCATGGACTAGGGCAGAGGACGTACGTCAGTTCATTAAAAGAATATTTGAGGAGGAGGGTAAGGTTAAGGAACTATGGAGCTTTGATGAAATAGTCAATAAATTTAGGGAGTGGTATGGTATAGATGTCGATAAAGTCTATTACATTGATGCCCTTGAAGCGCTTGCAGAGGCTGGGATAATTGAGGTAACCCCTAAAGGTCTCTATAAAGTAAAAATTAAGTAAGGTGTCTCAAATAAGGAAGTATGTAATCTCTATTAGTTTAAATATATTTATATTAATACTTTCTACACTCTTAATTAACTCCTTAGTAACCTCTACTTACATAACCATAGCCCAAGCCATACCTCCATGGTACGGACCTAAGAAGTACATGATATATAATGTGACATTAAGGCATTATAACTCAACACATATCCTAGGTGTTGAAAAATACATGGTAATAATAAATATAAGCTTAAATGATAATACATTGACTTACTGCATGACCTTTAGATTACTTAGTATTGAGGGCCAAATACCTAAGCTATATATAGTGAAGAACGGTACCCAAAAATGCAGTAACACAACCGAGGTACTCATACCTCCTTACTTAGTTGATCCATTAACATTTAAGGTCTTAAAAACCAATGTCATTAAGTCTAATAATTCTGAATTTTACTATGATCCTCTAACAGGTGTATTGATAACTGGCTATGAGGACTTCCCCTACGCTGGCATTAAGTATGAGTACTCACTTGTTGATACGGATATAGAAGTTAAACCTGTAAGCGCACCTAATCCATATGCTACTATTTTACTCTATGCCAGTATAGCATGTGTAGTCGCTATTGCTGTATATATTGCGAGTCGCGTAATTACGCCTAAGAAGCGAGTAAAAGGTAAACGCCGAAGGATAAGGAGGAAATAATTACAATTTAATAACGCTTTTAAAGTAAGTATATTATGGATGATGTACGAAGCCCGACCGCTTCTGATTGATGAGGACGCGGTGGCTGACTGACTAGTCCTTCAGTATCATGAGCATTTCTATAACTTCATTAACCTTTCCTAACTTTAGATTAGCTATTAGCTCCTCTAACTTAGCTATTACACATTCAGGCTCTGAGAAATGAAGCAAGAATAAGGATAACTCTAATGCATCTCTAAATCCCTTTATATAGTACTGGTTAACCTTCAAATTAGACCCCAATATGGTTAGACTCTATAAAAAGTGTTCACTTAGATAGTCTACTTAATTATCTCAATATCCTTAATACCTAGTAGTTTGCCCAGAATACCTAGACCCCTAACATGGTTGCCTAGCATCATTACATAATGATTACCTATTGAATCCTTAACCACCCCCTCTAAACTATCTTTGCACTCAACAATAATCTGGGTTCTGCAGTGTTCATCACTGAATCTTGTTGGTATGACTGGTCTACCTAGCACAACCCTCATTCTCTTTAGGTCATTTGAAAGTCTTAAGAGAGTTACATACTTTGAGTACGTAGGGATTCCTCTTACAGCAACGCCTATACCTGATTCGAAATGTGTTAGTAAGTCATACGTATCACATATGGCCGTAGGTATAGTGCAGTGCGCCAGTAACATCTTATTGTTCTTAACCCATGCGGGATTAGCCATGAACGTAGGTTTCCCAGAAATTAATTGACCAAGAACCATTGCTAATGTAGCCATCACATCACCTTCGCATGCTGCTGTAATACCTTCATTATTAAGTAATGATAGAGCTAGACACGCTGTTGTCCTTAATGATTCTATGAGGTCGAAACATCTAACACTAATAGCATTAAGCTTATAGTTCCTTACGATTGTTTTTAATGCTAGATATATCTTTAGCGCGTTAGTAACCTCATCTGAAGTCACTATCACATTCAGCGCTCTCTTAACCACTTTATTACGTAGCTCCTTAGGTACGGACATCTGTTCATAAAGGTCTATGACCTCTTTCAAATCAATGTTTACTATCTCGATACCTAGCCTCTTCTTTATGAACCCTGGATCTGCTTTACTGTAGACTATCCATGGGCTAATGCCACCTATGAGACCTACTCTAAATCCCTTAAGAGTTAGTAAGGCTTTACAAGCCCTTACGAATGCCTCAACATCAGGTCTAGGGTCGCTTACTGAGGCTATGACTACATTATTTAAGTCCTTAATTAATGGAGCAGCCTCAAGAAGTGCTGGTAAGGAGTTCAATTTATCATGGGCTACGTAAATGACCGATTTACCTATCTTCGCTAACCCAATAATCAATTCCTCAGTACCTCCAGTAAGTACTATAGATATACCTACGTCGAACTCAAGGCCCCTTAAGGCCTCTTTATCATCCACTATATCTGCCTCATATTTGTAGAGGTTGCTTAATGAACTCTTTATTGTATCAAGTACTCTCTTTGTTAGATCTTCATTACGTAATTTAGAAGCTAAAGGTATTAGTAAAGTCCTCACTAACTAACACCTATCTTAACCTTAGAGTAAGATGGTTAAGTACTTTCAACCACGAGTAAATTAAGTTAGATGAATAGGTATTTCTTATGCGGTATGTACTTACCTCTAATGGGTATCTTATGACCGCATCTAGGGCATCTATTGTCTTCAGTTAATGAGTAATGTAATACCCTATAGCCTGACCTCGTTATTAATCGCTTACCACATCTAGGACAGTTAGTGCTTTCAAGTTCCGTAGAGCCTATATTTCCTACATAAACGTAGTTTATACCTTCCTTAAGTGCTAAATCCTTAGCCTTAAGTAATTTACTTATCGGTGTTGGGGGCTCCTTCCATCTATGTCTAGGGTAGTACCTGTTTATATGTAGCGGAACATCCTCACCTAGGTAGTCTAGGTGCTTCCTAATTACCCACTCAATACATTCATCGGAATCGTTAAACCCGGTGACTATGAGGAATACTATCTCGACATGAGCCCCTAAATCTAGAAGTCTTCTAGCATTCCTAAACACCTCTTCATGATCTACATTAACCAATGCCCTACCCTTAGTAAGCCCTGTGCACCCCTTAATATCTATGCTATAACCATCAACACCGGCCTCCACTAACTCCCTTAACGCTCTAGGTGAGAAGTAACCATTAGTCACCATAGTCCCATAAAGCCCCTCCTTCTTACTTAACGAGAATACATCAAGTAAGAAATCGAAAAGTGTTATTGGTTCATTAAAGCTTGCACATAGTCCTTCATCACCATATGCTTTAGCAGCCCTTACAAGTTCCTGAGGTTTGTACTTAGGCTCATCACCCTTAGGGTGAGTAAAACTAAGTAAATAGTTCTGACACCATGGGCAGTAGAAATTACAGCCAAAACCTGAGAATGTTAATGCAGTACTGTTAGGCCAATAATGAAATAATGGCTTAATCTCTATAGGTCTAGATTCGATAGCGCTTAAGATACCGTAACCTAGATGGTAAAGCTCTCCATCCATATTTATGTAATTACCGCAAATCCCGCGCTTTCCGGGCCATACCTTACAGTACCTATTACATACTAAGCACTTCACTACACCACCATCAACCCGTTCAAAGAGCTTAGCCTTCTTCAAATAATACACCCACTAGAATTCTCTCTTATACACTACTTTACCGTTAATAATGACCATGGATGGTCTAACACTACTTATGTCGTACCCATACATACTCTCTAGGTACTCACTAACTAACACTAAGTCGGCCTTCGCACCCTTCCTTAATTCACCTAAGTCACTGTCTAAGCCTAAGGTAGCGCTCCCTTTAGTGTATAGGTATATGGATTCATGGAGACTAAGTGATTCATGTGGATTTATGTGTCTTATAGATCCTCTCGTCATGGCTGCAGATATGCTTAGCCATGGATTATATGGTTCAACAGGTGAGTCACTACCTCCACCTAACGTAAGCCCCGCATCCATTAATGACCTGTAGGCATAGACGTACTTAGCCCTCCTACCTAGACGTTCACCTACCCACCAGTCACTAACAGTGAAATGAGGCTGTACTGAAATAAGTGGCTTTACACTCTTCATTAACTCTATTATGTCTGGGGGCGTTAATGACGCATGCTCTATTCGTAAATTAGGTCCGTAAATCCTCAACTTTAACGCTAGCTCTAAGACATACTCTAAGGCACCGTCACCTATGGCATGGACAGCTAACTGCCAACCTCTCCTTAGAACCTCACGAGATAATTTAGCGAACACTTCAGTATCAAGCAAAAGGGAACCTCGCCCCTTATAATCATTGTACTCCTCCCTCAGAAATGCTGTCCTACCACCTAATGAGCCATCAGCGAATAATTTAACCCCATTAACTTTAAAGAAGCCCGATGAAGGTATCGTTAACGCTTTATCAACAGCATTAGGCGATACGTAAACCCTAACTCTTAAGGGCAAAATACCCTCAGATGCTAAATTACTTAACACACTTAACTCAAATGCATCCACACTAACAGCGTGAACTGATGTGATACCGTACGATATTAGCTCCTTCATAAACTTAAGCATACCTTCCTTTACCTCATGTATAGGGGGCTTAGGCATATTGTTCTTTATGTAGTCTATAATAGATTCCTTCACTACCCCTGTTGGTCTTCCGTAATCATCTACCTCTATAAGTCCATGGTATTTCTTAATTAAATTCTCTAAATTAAGGAGCTTAATGAGTTTAGAATTAACAACAGCGATATGCCCACATATCCGGGTTAACATTACAGGCACATCTCTAACTACTTCATCGATATCTGAGCTCGTAGGTAGGCGTTTCTCCCTAAATAATTCGTGATCCCAGCCAAAGCCTATGATAAACGTCTTAGGCTTAGCCTTACGTACAAATCTCCTCAGTCTATCCTTTAACTCCTCAATACTCCTTACGTTCCTTAAGTTCACTGTATGCTTACTTACAAATGATGAGTATAGATGAATGTGAGAATCTATAAGTCCAGGAAGAACTAATCCTCCACCACCGTCTATTACTTCACTTATTGACCCCCCTGCCTTAATACGTAAATAATCTTCAGTACCTACCTCAGCTATTCTATCATTATCTATGAGTATTGAATCGGCATCAGGATTCCCAAATACTTTAACATTAGTTATTAAGATCATTGCGCTATGCACCATAATAACATTAATTTAGGCACATAATATAGAGAGTTGTTTAATGAAACGTATTACTTGATGGAGGATAAGGACGTTATTTCATGAAAATTACGTGAACAGAGCATGATATACATGGATCATAACATCTAACCAACTTCTCTATTTCGTACTTTAAATTATCAGGAACCAATAAGTTACTTCTTAATAGTTTTGGTAATAAGTACTTTATACTTTCCTCAATATCAGCGAAGTTTTGCGCTGTTGGTGTTACTATGTCAGCATACCTCACTTTACCATCTCCATCTATTTCATACATGTGATATAGGATACCGCGAGGAGCCTCTACAATACCTACACCAATCCCCCTCCTTACTTGTCCAATTGTGGGGCATACCTTCATGCCTGTTAGTTCTAGCTCTTTTAATTCCCTAATAATGTAGTCTAAGAAATGAACGATCTCTATTGCTTGAGCTATGGGTATTAAGTATGGGTTCAGTGATGGTAAATTTAATCCCAGCTCGTTAAGGAGTTCCTTGGCTGGCTTAGCTAAGTACAAGTAATTAGTGTTAAGCCTTGCTAAAGCCCCAACCATATAGCTCTCCTTCCCAAACAGTAATGACCTCTTAGCCGTCGAATACTGAACCACTGACTCAATAAAGTAATTCTTAAAGTCCTTATGAGGAATTAAAAACTTTGAGTCCACAATTAAAGATCCTGTATGTAAAGGATAATCATTTCCTGTAAATAATGCCGCATAATGCCCTACTCTCTCCATGCTTGGTAATTTTATCCGTTCCCTCAAGACTTCAAATAAATTATAAAGTACGTCAATGTATTTACTAAGCTCATCAAGGTATGGTAATACTTTATTCCTAGATGGTAAGTAGGTGAAGCCTCCGGGAACTATATTACGTGGATGGATGCGGTCACCAGTAAGTAACTCAAGCAACTTGCCTACTAACGTTCTTAACTTAATAAGCTTAATTACGGAGTTCCTAACCAGTTCAGGTAATTCAAGAAATGTTTTTACGTTAAAGTAATCTGGGAACGATAAAACCCCAACATGGATTAAGTGACTCTCTATGGTGTTTAACGCCATGATAACCTCACGTAGTCTCCTTACGCTTTCAGGGATATCTAAACCAAGGGCATTCTCTAAGGCAATAGCCGAACATACTGCATGGGAAACCCCACATAAACCACAAATTCTACTAGCTATTTGGGGTACCTCAATAATGTTTCTACCCTTTAGGAACACCTCAAAAAATCTTGAGCCCTCAACTATACCCAAATTTACTCTTAAAACCCTCTTTGACTCCCTATCTATCTCCACATAGATTTTGCCATGACCTTCAACGCGTGGTAAATGAGTTAATTGCTTACTCAAGAATTTCACCCACTGGTTAATTTAATGCGTGATTTAGTTAGGAAAATAGGTATCTTCTCCTTTAACTCCTTGATAGGTATGTCGTTTCTCTCCAATGATTCAAGGAAAGCCTCTAGATTAACGTCATCAGTAAGCCCTTTACAACCCCAACATGGAACCCTGTATGCAGGGCATTTTGCTTCACAACCAGCCCTAATTATGGGTCCTAAACAGAGAATCCCCTCCTCAAGTAAGCATTTAATACCTCTTATCTTACACTCATAGCAAATAGGCTTATCGGGTAATCTAAACGTTTTACCTAAAACCATATCCATGAGGAATCTGGAAATTTCATTAGTCGTGGGAGGACATCCAGGCAATATATAGTCAACATCTATAACGTCATCTAAAGTTTTTACGTCCTTAAGATGAGGTATATTGGGGAGTACCCCATATACATCCCTTATTGCTTCCTCGTGGCTGAATAACTCTTTAAGAGCGTTAATACCGCCTATTGAAGCACATGAGCCTAATGCAACAACTACCTTACTTTTCCTCCTAATGATTTTAACTACTTCTTCATCCTCTTTAGTTATTACAGAACCGTCTACGAAGGCTACATCAGCCTCCCTTAACTTAGGTAACCCCAGAATTCTTGACGTAACTATCTCTACCTTATCAAGGATTTGCAACATACTAGCTAAGGCATTTATTAGGTTTACAGCACAGCCCTCACAGCAGGTTAAGCTGTATTGCATGATTTTTAACTTACTCATTCTATATCCCTCTCCATTAACATATCACATCTAAAGATAGGGCCATCCTTACATACAAAAAGCCCGTTAGAGAGCATACAGCAGCCACATTTCCCTAGTCCACATTGCATTCTTCGTTCTAATGAGGCGTAAATTTGTTTTGCTTTATAACCCATACCTATAAGCTTCCTATAAGTAACCTTCATCATTATAGGCGGGCCGCACATTATGAAAATAACATTGTGTTTAGGTATGGTTACTTCATCAAGGAATTTAGTAACAACACCTGTAGGTCCTTTCCAAGTCTCATCGGCCCTATCAACAGTCACATATGTCTTTATGTTTTTACCCCACGTCTTTATGTCTCTATATCTAACAAGGTCCTTAGGTGTCCGAGCACCATAGAATAATAGAACTTCACCAAAATCATCTCTCTTTTCGTGTATGTACCATAGTAATGAGGAGACCCCTAATATACCCGTCCCGCCTGAAATTATTACTATGTTCTTATTGAGTAAGTCTGTGATGGGATATCCATTACCTAGAGGCCCTCTTACACCGACAACATCACCTACCTTAAGTTTATGTATGGCTCTTGTCACGTTACCTACAGCCCTAACAGAAACCTCAAAATATTCCTGAATAAATGGTGATGAAGATATAGCGAATGAGGACTCACCAATGCCGAAACAAGATATCATAACAAAATTCCCAGGTTTAAATACTAATTTCTCTTCATTAAGTAACTTTAATCTTATAGTCTTCACATCAGGTGTTTCTTGAATTATATTTATCACCTTAGCAAGTTTAGGTAAGTATGGGTTCATCGCTACACACCTCGAGTAATTACATCTAAGATAACCTCCAATGGATGTATCCTATTGTGGCATTGAGAGACGCAGCGTCCACAACCAGTACAACCAAAGATACCATACTTCTCAGGGATGAAGACGAACTTATGGTAGTACCTATGCTTAAATCTATCTACGCGTTCCTTCCTTATTACCCTACCCCCAGCAACAATCGTAAACGACCTAAATGTACATGAGTTCCATGTACGGATGCGTCTCCCAGTAATAAGTGAGGGATCAACAAAGTCTAGGACGTCAAAGCATGTACAGGTAGGGCAAGAAGCCGTACAGGCCCCACAAAGCAAGCATTTATTGCTGTGTTTAAGCCATGACTCATGTTCATATAGGTATTTAAGGGCCCCTATGTTGGAGAGATTGTAAAACTTCTTATTGGTTTGTGAAGGGATCTTAGGAGGCTCAGAAGGGGTCGGGTTTAGCGCCTTAACTATGTCCTTGCCTCTACCGCTCAATGGATTTATGTAGTACTTTCCCTTGTAAGGAATTATCCATAAGTCGCCTGAGCCTTCAATCGGTATACGTGCATTTACACTCTCGCAGAAACAATATTCATCACTTTCTTCACAATCATAAATTATAATGAGGGAATTTCTCCTTCGTTGCGCATATATATCATCTTTAGGATCACCCAGCAGTATTTTATCTAGTATGACTAATGAATTGGCATCGCATGGATGAAGACCGAAGAAAGCCCATTTCTCCTTAAAAACATGAGTCTTTAAGTTAATGTCGCTATTAACTTTAACCCAGCTAAAGAGGCAGTCACCGTTAGGGAATAGAAAATGTTTCGGGGTATTAAGTGTCCTTATATACCTCACTTCAACTTCATCGAATGAGTTGACGTAATCAAGGATTATCCTCCCTTCCTTTTTTGTGGGAGCTATTACTTTATAGCCTCGACTCTTTATAAGCTTAAATAAACTCCTAAGGAAGTCCTTATCATCACTTACGAACCATTCATTAGGTATTTTCCTCAATTTTTCACCTTTATTAAGGGTAAGGTGTGATAAGCGGGGTCTTACGATTAATTAAGAATCTAGATGTATCTTTAAACATACTGTTTAAATTGTTTAAACAGTTACTTATAAGTACTTACAAGTGTTTACATTATAGTGTAGGCGGGAGCTTTGGTTGAGCATGATACGAGGAGAATAATGAAGATAGGTCTGAAGTCCCTCGCTGTCACGATCCCTAAGAAGTGGGCCATGCAATTAGGTATAGACGTCGGTAGCTTAGTTGATATGTTCTTCGACGGTAACACAATATCTATAGAGCCTAGAGGTAAGCAGGAATTAGAGCCTCTTCAATTATCAGTTGTTGCTGAGGGCAGGAAATTCAAGTCTGCTATAAGGAAGTTAATTGCCTGCTATACTGAGGGTATAACCAAAGTTAAGGTTAAGTGTAGTTACGAAGAATTTACTGAACTTACATCAATATTAAGTAAGGCAGTTCCTATAACGGCATTCGGTAGGCCTGAGTCTAAATACCATGAGATAGTATTCCTAGATATAGCGGCGAAGCCTGAGGATGTCATAAAGAAAATCACTAACATAATTAAAGGACTCATAGAGAGTATTTACGAAGCTACTGAGGAAGAATGCGGTGTTGGCTTAGTAAGTCAGGAAGTTGAGAAGCTATTTAACCTAGGTTTAAGGCTATGTAAGAAACATGCTGTGCTAAGCCGTGGGATAGAGACTTTGGATATGCTTGATATGCTTCTATTCCTCAAACTCATTAGGGAACTCTTTGATGTACTCTCAAGTAATTTGGGTATGTTTAAGTGCTATAAAGAGAATAACGCTGTGTTTAAAACTCTAGAATACGTCAATAGTGCTTTATCATCATTTACATTGAGCGATATAGATAGGGCGCTCAAGTTGCTTGAGATAAAGCCCGTTAGCGAGGAAGATGAAGTACCTAAGGAGTTAGCTCAAGCCATTGATAAGTTAATAGATATAGGTAGTAGTATTGCTGAGATATCAATATCTAAATGTATCAGAGATAAGGCTTGTGCCTGTAGGTACTTCTACCCCGAACTTTAAGTAGTCTGGTTTATAGGTAAATGTACGTTAAGCCTTTATGTCCTAAGAACTGCTTTAAATGCTGCTTAAATACGGAAATGATATTGGCCCCCTCAGACATAGCTAAGTTAGAAGCACTTGGATTCAGTAAAGATGAATTCACGTACTTCGATGGATTTTTCTGGAGATTAAGGAACATCAATGGGAAATGCGTATTCCTTAACGATAAAGGAAAATGCACTATATATCGTTACAGACCTTTAGGATGTAGAGCTTACCCAGTGATCTACGTTGAGGGTTTAGGATTTACTTTTGATGAAGAATGCCCTGCTATAAATACATTGACTACTAAGGACTTAGCCATAGGGAAAGAACTTATAAAGAAGATATTAAGTGAATACGGAATAAAGTTGTGAAACTTAACTAACCTCTTAACCTACCTACGTAGCTCTTTAATAGCTTTATGAATATCTCATTCTCTTCACGAAGTCCTATGGACACCCTTATACAGTACGTTAATCTAGGCTCATGAGGATAGTAAGACACATAAACACCGTTCTGCTTAAGGTAATTAAACATCTCCTCCCCCTTAATCCCTATGTCCTTAAGCGATATGAGGATGAAGTTCGTTAGGCTCTCATAAGGTATGATGCCTTCTACCTCATTTAACATGCTCATTAACCATTCCCTCTCCTTAATTACCTCACTCACTATGGACTTCATATAGTCTAAATCACTTAATGCGGTTATACCTGCTATAGCACTCACCGTCGGTATTGGATAGTATTGCTGGTAATTCCTTAATTCACTTATCAACTCCCTAGACCCCAACGCATACCCCACCCTAAACCCAGCTAATGCGAATGCCTTAGATAAAGACCTAACTATAACTAGGTTATCGTAATTCCTAATTAGATCCTTAAACGTAAAGCCGCTAAATTCAAAGTAAACCTCGTCATGAATTACTAAAGCACCTGAGCTCAATAGCTCCTTCATGTAGTTACTAGATCCTAGCACTATGTTGCCTGTAGGATTGTTAGGATTTATGATCATAATTACATCACTTTCCTTAGGATTTAGCTGTAAAATATCCTCGATATTTAACTTAAATTCATGGTCTAAATCCACATAGCGTACTTGAATGTCTATGTTTTTAGCATATTCTAGAGGATAAGGGAACGTAGGCCTATAAGTTATAATACGACCACCTAGTTTCTTAGCCCTAACAAAAACCGCATGCAGTATGTTTGTTGCACCAGCATCTATTAAGACATTATCAGATTCTACGTCATTGTACGTAGCTATAGCTTCCTTAAGCTTTCTATATATTGATAAAGGCGGATACCTATTACTTATTTTAATAAATTTACTGACCTCATCAATAACCTTAGGTGAAGGAGGGTAAGGGACCTCATTAAGATTAAGCCTTATGACCATTAAGGCACCTAAGTAATAATTTAAGATATGAAGTTATTTATTTTAAATAAAAACCTCTATGTTCTATTACGTTAATTAGGTCGTACTTGAAGCTCTCCTTACTTAAGAACAATACTACATCAAGAATAACTTTTGTTTCATCTATTAAGTTCCTCTTTATTAACTGTATAGTGCTGGCTAAGTCTTCGGGAACAATTACAATGCCTCTAACTTTACTGTCTGCAACCCTAAGGTAAAAGCTCATTAATTGATAAAACATGCTTAACTCATTACCCTTAATGATCTCAATAGCTACTTGCTCACCCTCCTTATTTACTATTATGAACTTAAAGAAATGCTGAAGCCCGGTCACGCCTCTAATTACATGATTCTTAAAATACTTCATTCTCCTCTTCCTTAGTATACCTTCTATTAGGTCCTCTAACTGGGGTCTCACCTTATCCTTAACGTTAAGTACGTCAATAGCTTTCTCTATTTCATAAAGAAGTAGCCTACCTAACCCAGTTAGTATGTAATAATCACCATCACTCTCTTTGACTTTTGCTACAGTACCGCTATCTATCAGCATGTTTAAGTACTTATTGAGTTGTGATGAACTTAGATTAGCTCTGTAGAGTATATGCGTTTTCTTTAACATCCCTGAGGACTCTATTGACTTAAGTATTGAGATTATAATCTCCAGCTTACTCCTATAGCTACGAGTTCCGTCGCCCAACCTACACAGCTCTACGTTTTTGTTAGACTTGCTTAGACAGTATATAACTTTTGTGTAGAAAACTTGCACGTTATTAACTACCGTAAATAATTCATGAACTTTTCTTAGGGGAGATATTGCGGTAAGAATCATGCGCAACGTATTATATAGTACTTAACGCTATTGATTCTTGCAGGTGTAATATATATGGCAAGTAGACTACAGAAGTCCGTGCTATTAGCCGCAACATTCCTAATATTAGCGACAGTAGTTGGTGCTGCCTTTGCTATGTGGTCAGAGACCTTAAGGATCAACATCATAGTAGTTACCGGTGAGGTGGACGTTGAGTGGAGTGATTACTGGCATAACGACACCTATGAGAAACCCGATCTAGATGTAACGACGGTAAACATAACTGAAGAAGAGTATGAGGATAGTGAAGTAATTAAGCTAAAGGTAGAAATTAATAATGCCTACCCATGTTATAAGGTAGCCATCTTCGGTGTTGTGGATAACATAGGCACTATACCAGTCAAGCGTGAGAGTGCTAAGATAATATACGATGCTACAGAGAAGGAGATAGACTTAGATACATGGTACCAGCTAGATCTAAATAATGATAACCTCTCAGATATCGAGGTACTTCTAAAGCTTTATGAGGATGGAGGTGACGGTTCCCAGATAGACCCTGGTTATAACGATACGTATATGTTAGTGATTCATGTGCTGCAAGAAGCTCTTGAGAACCATACATATACGTTTGAACTACAGCTAACATTCGCTCAGTGGAATGAGGTTGAGTAACTAAAGATTTTGGTGACTGTTCATGAGGTCTAAGAAATTAATAACAATCCCATTAACACTGTTCATGATTGCCGTAATAATTTCGGCATCATACGCTATGTGGTCTGAAGTCCTTAGGATGAATGCCGAAGTAGTTACTGGCATAGTTGATTGGGAGTTCGTTAATGGTACTGTAATACACTTAGATAGCTGCTTATACTCAGTCAATGATTACAACGCATCGCTATTACCGGAACCAGGATCTACTCAATTAGATAAAGATGTTGGGTGCACCGAAGTAGTTCTACGTGACTTTGATGGCGATGGGGATAATGAAGTCATGATAGTGACTCTAATAAACGTGTATCCTTGGTACTATGAACATATAGCTTTCAAGGTACATAACACAGGTACTATACCGATAAAGATATGGAGAGTCATAATAAATGGTGAAGAATATTACGAGCTAAATGAACAGGTATTACAGCAGGGTATAGAGATTGATCTTAGTGGGGATGGGATACCTGATATACTGCTGTGGTGGGGCGATAACTTCGGTACACAGTTGGAACCTTGCCACTCAGCTGATATAAGCTTTGATATAACAGTGCTCCAAGGTGCACCTCAAAACACTACATTGACCTTAACAATATCGTTCGAGGCTGTACAGTGGAATGAGTATGAGGAACTCTTACCTCGGTAACTTGGCTAAGGCAATATTAAATCAAAAGTAAGAGTAAAACCCCATTTTTAGGGGTGAAAACCCCTCCCTATATAATTGATATGACCGTGGTAAATCATGCCTCATGACGTAAAATATAGGAAAACCATGAATAGACTCCTTATTCTCGTATTCATACTCGTGGCACTAACTCACATAATTCTTTACACACCTGTCATACCTTACCCACTTACTTATATCTTAGTATCAATCATATGGGGATTTATAGTCCTAATGACCTTAAATCACCTAAAGACAAGTCCTATAAGTAATCATATATACCTAGCAGCTATAGCTGCCTCAGCTATCATGATAATAGGGGATATAGTAGTAGCTTACTTCCTTGGTACCGGTTTAAGTCCTTATGATAGATCATTAAAGGGTTTCTTAATTAACATGGGTAGAGCCTTACCCGCATTAGTTGGCATGGAGTTCGCTAGGGGTTTCTTAATTAAGTATTTAGGTTTTAAGGGATTCTTAAGGAGAAACGTACCCTTAACAATCTTAGTAGTAGCATCTATATTTACATTAATTCAGCTAAATCCTAACTCATTAACTGCCATAGCTGATTCAACCTTACTGGCTAAGTACCTAAGTTCTAGGCTATTACCATTATTAGCTAAAAACGTGTTACTGACATATATAGTTATATTAGGAGGACCTATCTTAAGTGTCTTTTTCTTATTACCCTATACCATTTACTATTATTTAACGCCATTAATGCCTAACATACCCTGGTATTATGATTCATTAACTAGCGTAATCTTACCCATGGCGGTACTCATTACAATAAATGAGTTAAGCAATCCTTACGATAAAAGGACTATAGGTAAGAGTGAAATAAAGTTATTTACTTACGTAGCCATTGTCTCAATATTGATACTATTCATAACAGGATTCTTCGGCATTAAGATTTCAGTTGTCGTTAGTGGCAGTATGAGACCTACCATAAATGTTGGAGACTTAATAGTCGTGAGTAGCTTAAATATGCATACCTCAGACATACATGTAAATGACATAATACAGGTCATGGGACCTCAATACCCATACGTCCATAGAGTCGTAGATATCCGTGAGATAAATGGGGTTAAATATTACGTAACCAAAGGTGACAATAATACCGATGTAGACCCGGTAATGGCAACTGAGAAGAACCTTATGGGTAAGGTTATAGCTATAGTACCTTACTTAGGTCTCTTAACGATGCATTTCTGGGTATTTACAGGTGCTTTAATTAATTACTTAACAACACCTACCGGATTTGCCTCATTTATAGTATTTTCTTCCATAGTAACTTATATAGTGCTGAGTAAATCTGTAAAGCATAATACTAGAAAGAAAAGTAGGTTAAGTAAATTGAGTAAAAGTATGAAATCAGGGAAGAAGAGCATTAGTTTATCTAGAAAGAAATTAGTAAAACTCACAGTGGTACTGTCGGCTGCAGTTTTGCTCATATTATCCTCACTCTTTACGGTATATACACATGCTTTACCACTTACCGTAAAGGAACCTATCTATAAAGACTATTCATATACACTGATGGCTGATTACTCATATAGTGCTCTACTAAAACCAAACATAGTTTATAATAAAACCACAGTAAGTAATCTAGATAAGATATACCTCACGCTTACTGAAGAACTAGTGATATTTATGAATATAAGTATAAGCTCGAACCCTGAGGGACCTATACATGGTTACTACGAAATCTACGTAACCCTTGAAGAGCCTGGTGAATGGAGTAAGGACGTCATACACGTACCTAAGAAGATCTTTAATGAATCAAGGATATATGAAGTACTGAGATTAAATATTAGCGAAGTTAAGTCACTAATCACCCAGATAAGGAAGGAGACAGGCATTTCGGCACCTTCATACGTTATCACCATAAAACCCGTGATTAAGTCCTACATACCTAGAAAGTCAGGAGGCTCTATTGAAAAGACATTTACACCACAAGCAACTATTGAAATGAGCTATTCTAATAACATAATTAAATTCCACAATCTAAGGTCTAAATCATCATCTAACCCGATAAGCTTTAAAGAAGTAAGCAATAAGGTAGAATTATTTAACTTAATAAACACTGATGTAAAGTCTTTAAGAAATATCTCATACGCTATTCTAATGTCCTCTGCATTATTATTCTTTCTGATATACTATAAGCTATTCATGAAGGGAGTAAAGTTAAGTGAGCATGAGAGGATAATGCGTGAGTATGGCGATATAATAGTTAATGTTGAGAGTTTAGATAACGTAACAAGTAAGTTGAAGATTAGTTCATTTAATGATTTAGTTAAGCTATCTAAATTATTTGAAAGACCCATATTGCATGTAACGGATAATAAGGAAGGTAATAAGCACTATTATGCCGTAAATGTTGGCGATATATGTTACTACTACGAATCTTCTTCGTAATTTTTACGCAATAAAAATTTAAACCCCCTAAAGCGTTATTTAATGGTCATGGATGTGTGCCTCAGTAAATTATGCCTAGTAATGCTGATGATTATGATGTTGTTAAGTATATCGAATATTATGCTTGCCGATTCAGCCAAGACGGAAATATTAGTGATCACGACTATAAAGCCCATGCATGATATAATTGAATCTGTAATTGATGAGGGAATAGCCGTTGAAAATATAGTGCCTCCGGGGGTTGATCCTCATAAATATGAAGTACCACTAAGGGAACTTACTAAATATTTGAGAAGGGCTGACATAGTCATTACTTCAGGTCCTAAGCATACAGTTACTGAAGAACGCATTTTTAAGTTGAGGTCTGAGGGTTTAGTTAACGCTACAGTACTAGGTTTTCAAGACTACGTACTTCACGGATTAAGGCCCCTAAAGGTTGATAACTCAATTAATTATCATGGATTCTTCTTCTCCTTGAGTGGTGTTAGGGCCGTATTATTAACGTTCATGGATTCATTGATGAAAATTAATTACAGTAAGTTAAGTGTGGTGAAGGCTAAGTCTATGAAATACCTAGATACGCTCACAAGAATCTACGTTTACGGTGCAAAAAAGTATGGTGGTTTAAGGGTAGCTTTATACTCACCTATACTTCAGTACGTTGTTCATGACTTAAACATAAGTACCATTACTATTATAGTGCCTGAGTTAGGTGTTGAACCTTCACTAGCTAAACTTAATCACGTGAAGGACTTATATCGTAAGGGAGAAATAGATTGCGTTTTATTAACTGATGCTGATTTGAACCATAACCCTAAAATCACTTCATTTCTAGAAGAGAGCGGTATAACGTACGTAGTAATTAATGTTACGGGAGAAGACCCTTATGACGTAGTACTTGGATTACTTACTGAGATTCCTAAATGCACCTTACATACCGAGTTAAATATAGTTCCTCAGCAAGACCTTACAGAACTAACATTGGCCCTAGCAATAAGTAACATAGTACTCCTTACAGTACTAGCTACATTAATAATTAGAATTACCCATAGGTGATTAAATGAGGGGTAATAATTTAAAATTAAAGGAGGTCTCAGTAATTTTTAATTCTAAGATAAGGGCGTTAGAGGATATAAGTCTAGAACTTAAGTCACCTTTTTATGCAATAGTTATGGGACCTAATGGTGCAGGTAAAACCACCTTACTTAAGGTTATTGCCGGGTTACTTAAACCTACTAAAGGGTATATTGAGGTCTATGGCTACGTACCGCACCGTGATAAAGGTCAAATATCTAAACTGGTTAGTTACGTACCGCAACTCATACAGGTTGATGAGTCCATACCCCTATTGGTTAAGGATATTGTTATGATGGGCTTACTAAGCTCTAGAAAAGCGCCTAGGATACCTTTAAAGGAGGATTACGAATATGTCGATAAAGTGCTCAAGATGCTTGAGATCGAGCAATGTAAGGAATGCTTATTTAGTGAACTTAGTGGTGGGTTAAAGCAGAGGGTAATGATAGCTAGAGCATTGGTTAGGAGACCTAAATTGCTTCTTCTTGATGAACCATTCTCCATGCTTGATTTCCACATGAAGTGTGAATTAGCTGAACTACTATATAAGCTTTATACCGAGATAGGGATAGATATCTTAATGGTGGCTCATGAGGTAAGTCCCTGTATACCCTTTGAGCCGTTAGTAATACTGCTTAATAAGAGGGTATATGCGGTCGGTAAGGCTCATGAGGTGCTAAGGCCGGAAATCCTTAGGAAGGTTTATCCAGGAACTGTAGAGTTCAAGAACCTTATAGTTCTCGGTGAGGATCATGGTTGATCCTCTCTTATTAAGGGTTTTAATAGCATCATTACTAAGCGGTGTCTTAGTCGGTATATCTAGTCCGTTACTCACATTAGCTAAAACATTGCTTACAGGGCTTTCAATGATTCATAACGTCTTAGCTGGGGGAGTACTAGCTGTTTATCTATATTACGTATGCGGTGTTTCGGTTCCTATGATTCATGTTGCCTTAATATACGTGATATTAGTGGCCATACTCACTGCTGAATTAGTTGAGCGTGGGTACCCTCCTGATACTGCTGCTAGCGTCATGATAGCCATATCTTCAGCAATCACCGTGGTGCTTAGCTATTTTGTAGCTACCAAATCAAGTATAGCTATTGCTCAGGCGTGGTCTTTAGTCGTTGGTACTTCATCGATAATCACTCTTTCAGACATAAGCTTATTAATCGCAGCCTCAGCGGTTGTCGGAGCATTAGTACTGCTGTTTAGGAGGGAGATTATATACATAGCGTTTGATGAGTTAGGAGCTAGATCTATGGGCCTCAATGTTAGACTCTATAGGTATGTACTTTATACAGTCATAGCCATATTAGCCATAACTCTTACAATGACCATAGGCATAATAGCTGCCCACATAACTATCGCAGCGCCTGGGGCTCTCGCCTTACAACTATCTAGGAGGAAGTATATGCATCTATCTATATTTATAGCTTTAGCAATCGCCCTTGGGGGATACATACTTGCTTACATAGCTTATCTACCACCAAGTGGTGGGTTAGGTATTTTCGCAGCAGCAACACTAATACTTAGTGAATTGCTTAAGGTGAAGAGGTAATGAAGGCTGAGTCCTCACTAGGAATAACTGAATTATCTGATTGCGAGATGAAGTACATACTAGCGATTTTTGAGTTAGGGGGTGACTCCAGACCTATCAAGATTAGTGACCTATCAAAGCACCTAAACTTAGCCCTACCGACAGTATCCATAATGGTTAGGAAATTAGCCAAGAGAGGATTAACATGTGTGGTTAAACGCGGTTACGTAACGTTAACTGGTAATGGATGTGTTTTAGCGCGCATGTTAATACATGCTCACGGGATTCTAGAACATATATTTGTTAAGGCTGGCCTAACACCCAATGAAGCATGTTGCATTGCTTCAAGGATACAGAACAAAGTACCTTATACAGTTATAATGGAGTTATGGGAGAAAATGGGCAAGCCTCTAGAATGCCCTCACGGGATACCAATGGTTAAAAAAGAGGGTAGGGTCTGCCCTTGTAATTTCTGTAAGGATTAAAGTGCATCAAATATTAACGCTAGAAGTGCAGCTCTTACATATACACCGTTCTTTACCTGGTTGAAGTACTTAGCGTACGGTAGCTTATCTATCTCTGTAGGTAGCTCTATAGTCCTCGGTAATGGATGTAGTATTATTAAGTCACTCTTAGCTTTATCAAGTAGTTTAGGAGTTACTATGTAAGATCCCTTAACCTTTTCGTACTCCTCAATACTGGGGAATCTCTCCTTTTGAACCCTAACGGTGTATAGGACGTCTATATCACTGATAACGCTAGATAATTCATCCACTTCGTGAAACTCAATACCTTTCTCTTTTAAGTAGTCGGTTATTTCCTTAGGCATTCTTAAAACCTCTGGTGAGACTAAATACAGCTTTACCTTGAAATTACTTAAAGCGTATGCTAAGGAGTGCATGGTTCTTGCATGTTTTAAATCACCAACTAATGCTATATTTAGCCCATCAATACTTCCCTTCTCCTTAAGTATGGTGTATATGTCTAAGAACGCTTGAGTTGGGTGTTCATTACTTCCATCACCAGCATTTATTACTGGGACATCAGATACTTCAGCAGCTATCTTGGCAGAACCAGGCCTCTTATGCCTCACAACTATTACATCAGCATACTGACTAACTGTTCTTATCGTATCCTCAAAACTTTCACCCTTAGCCACTGATGTAGCCTCCTCAGACGTGAATCCTATAACGTCGCCATTTAACCTACGCATTGCCGTTTCGAAAGAAAGCCTAGTTCTTGTTGAAGGTTCGAAGAATAAGGTAGCTAATACTTTACCACGTAGTAGGTCTACCTTACCCTTAACGTTAAGCATATGCTCGATTAACTTGGCCTTTTCAAAGAGATATAGTAAGTCGTCCCTAGAGAAGTCCTTACAGGAAATAATGTCTTTACCCTTAAACGGATTCATAATTACCCCTCTTACCAATAAGGCAATACACCTAAAATCCGTTACTAGGAGCTGCTTACGGGGTTATAATGTAGTGTAGTTAAAAGCTCAGAACGGGGAGTTTAAGTCATTAATCATACCGTCTTGAGCTCATCATCGCTATCAATAGTTAATAGACAGGCTCCGGCCCCTTAATCATTTTTCTTTTATGCTCATATAGGCTTACTCTACTAACTATGGACTTAACTAGCCCTAAGTTTATGTTTAGTTTATTAGCTATGTCTTTGGGACTTAAGGATAACTCAACATAATGGTATAGTATGGGGTCTATAACGTCGTAATCCGCACCGAGTTCCTCAGATGCCCTATGCTTAACCCATAGGTCTGGTGTTGATGGTTTCCATATAATGTCTTCAGGGAGCTCTAAGTAATCACCAAGTAATCTCACTTGAGATTTATAAAGATTTATTAGCGGATATACATCAGCTGCGGCGTCTCCCCATTTAGTGAAGTACCCTAATAGCCATTCAGACTTATCTGAGGTACCTAAAACTATTAAGTTCTCTTTATTAGCCATATAGTAAAGTAAAATCATTCTAGCCCTAGCCTTAACATTACCTTTAGGTATCTTTGGCGCCTTAGAATAGTCATCCCCGAAAGCACCTAAAACGGAGCTAACTATGGGTGTTATATCTATTCTGACATACCTTATACCTAATAGCCTAGCAACGTGCTCAGCATCACTAACACTGCGGGGGCTACTCTCTTTATCAGGCATTATTAACGCATTAACTCTTGAGGGACCTAAGGCTCTCACTGCTAGAGCTGCCGTCACAGATGAGTCACTACCACCACTTAACCCTAAGACAACACCAGCAACACCACTCTCCTTAATGTAATTCCTAATGAAGTTGATAATTCTCTTTACGGTCTTCTCTTCATTTATCCTTAGATAACTAGGTACAGAGTATCTGAAAATCTCCACACAACCACCCATTCACGAATCATAATGCATGAATTTAAGGGTTAATATTGAGAAGGGATGTTATAGTAATAAGTAGTACTTCATTTCAGCAGGTGTTGGGTGTTGTTCTATCTCTACTATCTCCCTCCTCTTAAGCTCTATGTATGTCTGCAGTAATTCACTACTGAAGACTGGCTTAAGAAACTCATTATCACATTCTAATTCATCTAAAGCTTCACTAAGTGATCTAGGTAATGACCTTATACCTAACTCCCTTAATTTTGATGAGGGTAGCTTATATACGTCTATATCAGTAGGGTCACCGGGGTCTCTTGATTTCTTTATCCCATCTAATCCAGCCATAAAGATAGCTGGTATGGCTAAGTATGGATTTGCTGTTGGGTCTGGAGGTCTAAACTCTATTCTCTTGCTATGCATGTCCTTCTTATGATATGAGGGGACTCTAATAGCTACTGACCTATTACCCCTGCTCCACGTTAGGTATACTGGTGCTTCATAGCCAGGAACCAATCTTCTGTAACTATTGGTTGTTGGTGCTACTAAGGCTGCAAGCGCTCTCCCATGTTCTATTAACCCGCCAATAAAGTATCTACCAAGCTGGCTTAATTCTGCGTAATCATCATTCTCATCATAGAATAAGTTCTTTCCATCTCTCCATAGACTCAAGTGTATGTGGAGACCGCTTCCATTGTCACCATATATGGGTTTAGGCATAAAGCATGCGTAGAGGCCGTG
Organism: uncultured Desulfurococcales archaeon; assembly: GCA_964519505.1. Lineage (GTDB taxonomy): Archaea > Thermoproteota > Thermoprotei_A > Sulfolobales > CAZFJX01 > CAZFJX01. The sequence continues at coordinate 73,709 of CAZFJX010000002.1, read as the reverse complement.
ACTTTTAGCAACGTTCTTTAATACGTATTTAACCGTTTGAATATTATCAGCTAGTTTTAATGGTGTATCCTTATTAATGACTATCTCAGCCTGAGTACCGCTGGCTACCTCATGATGATGAAACGTTACAAGTATATTGAAGTACTTTCCTAATATGTCGGATGCCTCAGCCCTCACCATGTAGGTAGTGTCGTAAGGCATGGTTACGTGGTAAGCTCTCTTAAACGGTATAGAGGCCTCATCAGCTTCCCACATAGCCTCCTTAGTAATTATTTCATAGATATATCTATTCGGTGATGTTAGTACCTTAATACCGTTAAAGAGGAAAAACTCTAACTCAACGCCTGCATAAACCTCGCAGCTTAAACCCCTCAGGTATTCCTCAAGTGATTCAGCAACGTATCGCGGGTCCTTAATGAATCTAGAACCATCCTTAAATATTTGACAGATATATCTACCGCCCTTGGTCCATGGCACATAGGAGTAAGTTGATTTTAACGGCTTAAGAACTAGGTCACTATCATGTATAGGACTTAAATCAACGCTGCTTCCATCAAGTTTACCAAACCCTTTCTCAAATATTTCATCATTTATGAGAGAGGAATTCACAGTAACAGATCTAAGCACACCTTTTAGGTCTGTGTAATGCAGCTCCACCCACTTAACATCGTCTAAATCCATGGCATCACCTAATGCACATTTTTCAACAAATATACTTTATAATCTGAACAGATATTAATGATATTCTCTAATGGCTAGTACACAATGAGCTAAATAATTGAGTATAGGACTTATGGATAAGTAAAACACTTATTTAAAGCATTCTTTAAATATCTGAACAAAGTACTTGTTAAGTCACTGACCTTAAAGCTTCAGCTATTACTGGGGCTACAGTGACGAAGCTAACAGGGCTTGGTACTGTATCTGTACCTATGAGTTCTAAAGCGCCTGCCTTAAGTATTTTCTGGTAGGCATTACCGACAAGTATAGGATGGGTGCATGTAGCTACCACGTTCCTAGCACCTAATCTCTTAAGTGCTTTAACTGCCTCAGCCATAGTTCCCCCAGTACTTACAATATCATCAACAATCACGATATCCCTACCACTAACGTTTAACCCCCTAACCTTAATTACTACCTCCTCAGCACTTACTCTCTCCTTCTCAAGTATGTCATACTCAGTACCTAAGTAATTAGCTGCTATCTTAGCCCATTGCTCAGACTCCTCATCAGGGCCTATGACTAAAGGGTTCTTAAGTTCATAATGTTGCTTAACAAACTTCATTAGCTCAATAACAGCCGTTAAGTTCACTGCCTTTATCTTAAAGACCTTATCTATGCTTTCAGCCCTATGTAAGTGCATATCTATAGTATAGACCTCATTAACACCCGCATTCTCAATAAGTTTAGCAACTATGTAGAGACTAACGGCTTCACCAGGATTAAACCTGTCATCCTGTCTAGCGTAGGGGAAGTAAGGTATGAATGCTATGATTCTCCTGGCACCTAATTCCTTAAGCGTACTTACCTCAAGCAAAAACTCAATGAGGTAGTCGTTAGGGTTCCTATACATGGAATTTACGAGGATAACGTCGCGCTCTGAAACATCAGTTACGAACCTAACGTACGTTTCCCCATCGGGGAATTTCTTAACGATTAGCTCACCCAGCGGGATACCCGTTAACCTACTTACTTTCAACGCTAATGCCTCACTACCCGAACCACCAAAGATTACGGGGTTAATTAACAGCCTTATCACCGTGTAAGTGTTGAGGTAGGAGAATAAATAGGTTGAGGAAGTAAGAAAAGCTTTTAATCATACACCAACACACTCTTTTAGGGTTATGAAGTGTCAATAATCAAGGAGTTAGAGAGTGAGGCTGAGAAAATAATCGATGAGGCTAAGAAAGAAGCTAAGAGAATAATTGAGGAGGCACGAAAGAAAGCTGAGGAAATTTTAGCACAACCAATACCCGAAGAAGAATTTAAATCATTAAGGGAGGAATTAATGAGAAAGTATGAAGAGGAAATAAGAAGATTGAGAGAGGAGTATAAGAAAAAGATTAAAGAGATAAAGGAATTTAGTGAAAAATCCAAAAGTCGGATCCTTGATGAGTTTATAAAGGCCGTCCTAGGGATTAAGTGATGGGTTATCTAATTTCTTGGCCTGAAAAATTAGTTAAGGTAAGAGTCTATGTACCTAAGGACTTAAGGGATACCTTACTTGAGGCACTCTACGAGTTTAAGGAAATACATCTTAAGGAGGTAAAGCTCAAATTCGCCGGGAAACCAAGTATAGACCTACATGTCAAGGTTGTAGAGGAGGCTAAGAACGTTATTGAGGGTTTTATTAAGGCGTTAAGTAGTAAGCATGAAGTACCAGTAAATGTTTATGTAAGTCCTTCACAAATACTTGGAACCATAAAGGAACTTACTGATGAACTTAAACCAGTAGTTGATGACTTAAAGGGCATGTTAAAAACCTTAGCTACATATAAGGATGCGTTAAATAATCACGAAAAGCTATATAAGTACTTAAAACCTATAGCTAAACTAATGCCTAACCTATTACGTGATGAGCTTCAGTATGAGGGAAGATACGTTACTGTTCAAACATGGATTATACCAGTAAGGAATTTAAATAGGCTTCTTAAGTCAGGACTAATAAGTAAGTTAAGCATCATAGGCTATGCCGAGGTTAGTGATGAGGAGAAGGTAATGGTCTTAGGTTACCCAAGTCATATTCGGACGGATGTGATGAAGTTTTTAGAGAGCATTGACGCTAAACCATTAAGCATTCCTGAATTTGACGGCACTGTTAAGGATTATGTGAATTCACTAAGTAATAAATTAAGTGAATTGCGTGATTTACTGAGGGATTACAGGGTTAAGATAGATAACGTTATTAATAAGTATTTACCTAAGGTTGCATTACTCAAAGGATTAGTAAGTAGTGAGGAAGAGCGTTTAAGTGTTGTATTAAAATCCTTAGAGTCTAAGCATGTGTGTGTTTATGAAGGTTGGGTTCCGGTATCATTATTAAAAGCCTTTAGTGACGCACTTTATAGTAAAGTTAGGTATATTCATATCGAGGAAGTAGAGGAATCATCAGATGAGGAAATACCTACAAAGATGAAGAATCCTAAAGGTATAGACGCATTCGAAGTATTAACTAGGCTATATGGCGTACCTAATTACAAGGAATGGGATCCGACACCATTAATCGCTTACTCTTTCGTTATATTCTTCGGGCTTATGTTTGCTGACGTTATTTACGGCGTATTACTCTTAATAATTACTAAGCTCTTCTTACCTAAGTTAGTTGATAACCCTGAGTCTGAAGGCTTTAAGAAATTTCAGAAGATGCTTTATGTATGTGCCATATCAGGCATGGTATTCGGTGTTATTTCAGGGTCTTACCTAGGTGATTTCCCTAAAGTATATATGGGAATAGAACCCCCGGTATTCCTAGATATATTATCACCTCTTATAGCCCTTCAGATATCATTACTCATAGGGCTTATACACGTAACTTTAGCCCACGTACTTACCTTCATTAGGGGGTTAAGGACTGGCAATAAGGCTGAGGCAATTAATGAGTTAGGCATAATTGTAGCTGTAGCGGCAGGTACCCCCTACATTCTTGAGTCACTACTACGTGTTGATGTACCTTTCATACCTGACTGGTTCGTGCCTTACTTACTTTACATGGCGTTTGCTGGTATAGGGCTTATACTTGTGGGTAAGTACATGGCGCTTAAAGCATTCGCCTCGATATTATGGATCTTTGACTTAACTGGATTCTTAGGTGATGTCCTCTCATATACTAGATTAGCTGGTGTCGGGTTAGCGACCTTCTACTTAGCTTCAAGCTTTAACGCAATAACTAAGCTACTTGCTGACGGATTAATAAACATTCTCCCAATACATGTGGTAGGTTTGATGGTCGCGATAGTCATATGCGGCATTTTAGTAGCCTTAACACATATCATGAACTTAGCCTTAAGCACTTTAGGAGCGTTTATCCACGCATTAAGACTATGTTTTGTTGAATTCATAAGTAAGTTCTATGAGGGTACAGGTAAGGAATTCAAACCACTAACGTTTAAGACTTTCTTTAAGGTTGAATTATCACCATCATCATTGTAAAATTTTTAATAAGCTTATAAACCGACTCATTAAATATCACTAGGTGCTTAAACCGATGAGCGAGGTAGTTGTTCCTCTAGGTTCAGCATTGGCAATAGCAGGAGGGGCATTAGGACTCGCTGGAGGACTCATGGGCTCTACGTTAGGCATACGCTCAGCAGGTTCAGCCGGAGTTAGCGTATTAAGTGAGGACCCGACGTACTTTAGGCAGGTGATAGTTTTAGCGGCATTGCCGATGACTCAGACTTTTTACGGCTTCATAGTGCTTTTCTATGTTCTATACTTTGTTGTGCCAGCAATGAAGGGATTAACATTTACTCAAAGTACGGTGCTAGGGTGGAGTATATTAGCTATAGGTGTGGCAGTATTCGTTGGGGAGTTATTCTCAGCGTGGTACCAAGGAGTCATATGTGCTAACGGAATTTCACAATTACCTAAGACACGTGGGGCCATAATGACGAACACGTTCATATTAGCAGTTTACGAGGAGTTCTTCGGTATATTAGCGATGGTCTTCGCCTTACTAGCAATAATGCTTGCTCAGTCATTAATACCATCCATAATATCTTAAGGGATGAGAAGTGAGTAAGGAAGGTATGGAGACTTTAAGGGATGCAGTAATAGAGAAGGCTAAGGAAGAGGCATCTAAAATTATTGAGGAGGCTAAAAGGAGAGCTAATGAGATTATCAATGAAGCTTTAACGAAGAAGAAAGAACTTTACGAGAGAAAGAAAGAAGAGGTATTAAGTGAGGTAAAAAGAACATACATAGAAAAACGTTCAGAAGTAATAATTGAGGGTAGAAAGGAATTATCTAAGGTAAAGAATGAAATTATCAAAGAGCTGATGAGGGAGCTACATAACCGGTTAAGGACTTTATCTAAAGACGAACGTATCGCTTCCTTAAGGTCTTTATTAATTGGTGTTAAGGATTTAGTCCTAGAGACAGGCAAGGACTTTAAGATATATTGCTGTGAAGAAGACATACCCATAGTTAATGACTTAATTAGTAGGTTGGGATTAAGTGATGTTGTGCGTAAGGTTGAGGTGCTGAATAATTGTGATAAACGTATTGGTGGGTTCGTACTTGAGGCATTAGATGGTAGTGTAATAATAGATAATACCTACTTGACAAGACTTGATGCTGTATTAAAGAGCATGATTCCTGAAATAACGAAGAAGCTATTTGGGAAGGGTCGCTAAATGAACCTAAACATAACATCAGTACTTTCAGAAATGATAGCTAAGGAGCCCAAGGTAATTAAATGTAGCGAGCTACTTAATTTCATAAGTCTCAATATTAAGTCAGTAAGTAACTTCATAACCAGCATTCAGAAGTATGATTTAGGTAAGTACTTAGCTATTAAATTAAGCTCCCGTAAGCCAAGTGTGAAAGATGTCGACATAGCCTTATACTCGTTTCATCATGATGATATAGTTTACTTCATGGAACGCTCGCCTAAACCATTAAGGAACTTACTTAAGAAGTACCTCAATATTTATGATGTGTGTAACATAGTTGTTAAGCTGAAGAGTCTATATGGTTACTGTAAGGCTGAACTCCTACCTATAGGTAATCTACAGCGTTTAAAGCTAACTGATAAGTTAGTTAATGCATGCAATCTAGATGAACTTATTGAATTAACAGCTTTAGCTGTTGGTGAGGAATATGCTAACATGCTTAGTGAATTAAGGAGGTTTGAGAAAATTGATATAGATATGCTATCTAATGTTGAGGGCTCATTAATAAATACTTCATTAACGAACTTCTTTGAGGAATTTAGAGGTAAACCTACCTTTAACGCCATTAATTGCTTAAAAATGTTTAATAACTTGCTAAAGCTAGTACCTATGATGAGAAAGTACGCTTCATATAGTGAACTTAAGGTTGAAGGCTTCAGCGGTTTCTTTGAGAGGGTTAGTGAATTAGGTTTAGGTATTTGTTGGAGAGAGACCATAGAATTTTCAACACAGATTAAAACATTGAAGAAAGAGTTAATTCCGTTAATGCTTGTGGTTCTCATCAATAGATGTTGTCTACCTAACCTACTTAGTGATCCGGAGTCTTACGATACCGTGCTTAAGTACTTAATTAAGAGACTTACCGAGCTTTACCTAGTCCGCTACATAATTACCTCCTTAATCTCGGGGGTTGATTTTCATGAAGAAATACCGAGGTTGAAGTGCTATGAGTAAACATATAATGGTTGGTAAGAAGGTTGTTGCTGTTGGTGATGAATTCCTCATTAAGTTAGCTAGGTCATTAGGTATTAAGGAGGTTTACTTAGTTAGTGATAGCGAGATAAATAAAAGTAAGAATTTACTGGATAATCTACGTCAGAGAAAGGATGTATGTATTGTTTTAGTTAGCCATAAATTAATTAGTTCACTAGGTAAGTTTGGTGATGAGCTTCTCAATAACATTACTCCCGTATTCATAACTATACCTAGCTATGGTGAGTTAAAGGTGTTTAATGTAAAGGAGTTTTATTCTAGGAAAGCAAGGAAGTCCCTAGGTGTAGCGGTATATGTTTAAGGGGTGATAACATGGTTAAAGGTCGTATATATAGGGTTTCAGGCCCTCTAGTTGTTGCTGAGGGAATGAGTGGTAGCATGATGTATGAGGTTGTTGAGGTAGGTAATGAGAGGTTAATAGGGGAAATTATAGGGATACATGGTGATAAAGCATATATTCAGGTATATGAGGATACGACAGGTTTAACCATAGGAGAGCCCGTAGTATCAACAGGGGAGTTGCTCTCAGCGGAGCTAGGTCCGGGACTGATCTCAAGTATCTTCGATGGTATCCAGAGACCCTTACCTGCTATTGAGGCCTTAGTAGGCCCATTCGTGAGAAGAGGTGTGAAGTTACCAGCGTTACGAAGGGATGTGAAGTGGCATTTTAAGCCGCGTGAAGGGTTAAAGGAAGGGGGTGATGTTAGTGGCGGCGCCATCATAGGTGAGGTAAAGGAATCACCATTAATCACCCATAAGATAATGGTGCCGCCAAATGCTCATGGAAGGCTCTTATGGTTAGCTAAGGAAGGGAACTACACCATTGAGGAGCCTATAGCAACAATAGAACATGAGGGAAGGAAGGTGGATATAAAGCTTTATCAGAAATGGCCTGTTAGGAAGCCGAGACCTTATAAAGCAAAGCTTAATCCTGAAGAGCCGTTAATAACTGGTATTAGGGTCATAGACTTCCTATTCCCATTAGCTAAGGGAGGTAAGGCAGCCATACCAGGAGGCTTTGGTACTGGAAAATGCGTTGTGCCAGGAACACCAGTACTTCTGGCTGACGGGACTGTGAAGACAATAGATGAGATATTTAAGGAGGTAAAGGGTGGAGAACCTGACCCTAATGTTGATGAGGAATGCTTTGAGCTCAAGGAGCCTATACTTCTTTATGGATTTAATGGCAAACAATTCATACTTGTACGGGCAACCCACGTCTATAAAGGTAAGACAGACAGAATTGTGAGAATTAAAACAGCTAGTGGACGTGTAATAGAAGTTACACCCATACATAAATTACCTATATATAACCCTGACGGCTACATTGAAGAGAGGGAGGCACGTGATATAGCTCCTGGAACCTACTTAGTCATACCTAGAAAGATAAGTATACCAGCAGAAACACCAAGAATACCTATCGAGGAACTAGGTAAGTACGATGATGTTGTTAGTAGAGATAGCGAAGTTAATGAGAAAGTTAGGAAAGTACTACGTCAAATGTTATCAAGAGGTCTAGTAGATAAGATAGTTAAGGAGACGGGGTTAAGTAAATTAACTATAAGGGGCATAATATACAGTAAGCAGTACTCAGTACCACTAAAATTAATTGTCGCAATTAATAGGTTAAGTAAAGATGAAGTGATTGGATACCCCACGATATTAGGATTAAGGAGAAGTAAATATTCAATTAGGGTACCACATTACATAAACTGTGATATTGCTGAACTCCTAGGACTTATAGTATCTAATGGCATGGTCACTCACAGAACCATTAGGTTCTTTAGCAACAATGATATGATTAGGAAGAGATTTAATGTACTCCTAGAGAAAGCATTCGGCATCCGTGGAAAAGAGAGAGTATTTAACGCTGTTAAGAGTATTGAGGTAAATTCAGCATTATTAGCAAGATTATTTAAACTACTAGGAATTCCCGACAAGAGGAAGTCAAGAAAGGTTAGAGTCCCGTTAATTATAATGAGGTCCCCTGAAGAAATCATAGCGGCTTTCATTAGAGGTTTATACCTAGGTGATGGTACTTTTAGTAAGAATACTGTGGAGTATATGTCAGGGTCTAAGGAGCTTATTACGGATCTATCTTATCTTCTAACGAGGTTAGGCATATTATATTCAGTTAAATTCGGAAAAGGGAAGAACAGACTATATATCTCAAGAATACCGGAACTCACGAAATTCTATAGGGTTATACTGAGGGAGGCACCATGTATAAAGAATATTGAGAATCTTAAGAGATATATTGGGAGTAGGAGACAAGAACAGCTATCAAGGGAAGCCATACCTATATCGAGTAAGCTATTGAGGGAGGTCTATAGGGCCCTATCAAAGCGTAAGTTAGGAGCTAGGGGTATTAATGTAGGTAATTACGTATATGGATATGAGAATCCTAGTAGGTCAGGATTATTAAAATTAGCAACTACATTAGGCAGTATTAGCTACCAAGAACAAATGAAGATAGAGAGATTATTAACTGTAGTTAGTAACTTAGTAAACCTATTAGAGCACATCGCCTTAGATAAGGTTGAGGAGGTAGAGGTCCTGAGGAGGCATACCACAGTCTATGATTTAACCGTTGAAGATACCCACAACTTCATTGGTGGACTAATTCCTGTAATATACCATAATACGGTTACATTACAAGAGTTAACTAAATGGTCTTATGCTAACGTAACCATATATATAGGGTGTGGTGAGAGGGGTAATGAAATGGCTGACGCCCTCCATAGCTTCCTTAAGCTCCAGGACCCAAGGAGTGGTAGGCCCTTAATTGAGCGTGCCATATTCATAGCTAACACATCAAACATGCCTGTAGCTGCCAGGGAGGCGAGTATCTATATGGGAATAACCATAGCCGAGTACTTCAGGGATATGGGCTATGATGTCCTCCTAGTCGCTGACTCAACAAGTAGGTGGGCTGAGGCTATGAGGGAAATTAGTGGCCGTCTTGAGGAAATGCCTGGTGAGGAAGGTTTCCCAGCATACCTAGGTTCTAGAATAGCTGAGTTCTATGAAAGAACAGGTAGGGTAATCGCGTTAGGTGATCCTGAAAGAGTGGGCTCCGTCACCGTTGTTGGTGCTGTTTCCCCGCCAGGTGCTGACTTTAGTGAACCTGTAACTCAGAATACGTTAAGGTACATAAGAACTTTACTAGCGCTTGATGTAGCCTTAGCTAATAGGAGGCACTTCCCAGCGATTAACTGGCTAATAAGCTACTCACTATATGTGGATGAGGTTGCTGATTGGTGGGCTAAGAACGTTCACCCTAAGTGGAAAGAGTATAGGACTAAGACTATGGAGCTCCTCCAAAGGGAGGCTGAGCTCTCTGAGGTAGTTAGGTTGGTAGGTCCTGATGCTTTGCCGGAGCCTGACAAATTAGTGCTTGAGGTGGCGAAGATGATTAGAGAGGACTTCCTCTTCCAGTCAGCCTATCACCCAATAGATAAGCACTCGCCACCTGAGAGGACCATGATGATGATTGAAGCCATACTAAAGTTCTATGAGTACGCTAAGAAGGCTGTTGAGCATGGATACCCTGTTAGTGAGATTAGGTCACTTCCCATCCGCTACAAGATCGCTAGGATGCGTGACATACCGAAGGAGGAGTTTAAGAAGAGAATGGAGGAGTTAATGAAGGAGATAGAAACCACATTTATTAAGCTCCTCTCGGGGTGAAGTCGTGTCTTTAGGTAAATACTTAGTTGAGAGTAAGGAGTTAATGAGGGCTAAGGGCTCGCTACTGTTCATAAAGCCATTGCCTAACGTTAAGTATGGAGAGGTTGTTGAGATAGAGTTAGAAAGTGGTGAGACTAAGTTAGGGCAAGTTATTGATGTGAGTAGAGACGCTGTAGTTGTTCAAGTGTTCGGAGGTTCTAGCGAGATTAACTTAAGAACAACTAAGGTTAGGTTTAGAGGTGAGACGCTAAGGTTACCTGTCTCCATAGACATGCTGGGACGCATATTTGATGGCTTAGGGAGGCCCATAGATAAGGGCCCACCAATAGTTCCTGAGGATTACTACGATATTCATGGAGCCCCTATGAACCCGGCAGCGAGGTTACCTCCATCTGAGTTCATTGAGACTGGGATATCCGCTATAGATGGTATGAACTCCATAGTGAGGGGGCAGAAGCTACCTATATTTAGTGGTGCTGGGTTACCTCATAACAGAATTGCTGCACAGATAGTTAGGCAGGCTACAGTGAAGGGTAAGGGGGAGAGGTTCGCCATAGTATTCGCTGCTATAGGTGTCACTTTCGAGGAGGCTTCATTCTTCATAGAGAACTTTAGGAAGACAGGCGCGTTAGAGAATACGATAGCTTTCATAAATACCGCCTCAGCCCCCGTTATTGAGAGGTTAGCAACCCCGAGAGTAGCTTTAACAGCCGCTGAATTCCTTGCATGGACTTACGACATGCACGTGCTCGTGATACTTACCGACATGACCAACTACGCTGAGGCGCTAAGAGAACTCTCAGCGGCTAGAGAAGAGGTACCAGGCAGGAGAGGCTATCCTGGCTACATGTATACAGACCTAGCCACCATATATGAGAGGGCCGGTAAGTTGAGGGGGAAGAAAGGGTCGATAACGCAGATGCCTATACTGACGATGCCTGATGACGACATAACCCATCCAGTACCCGACTTAACTGGGTACATCACTGAGGGACAGATAGTGCTCTCAAGGGAACTACATAGGAAGGGTATTTACCCACCAATAGATGCTCTAGCATCTCTATCTAGGTTAATGAAGGACGGTATAGGACCGGGCAAGACTAGAGAGGACCATAGAGAGGTATTCATGCAGCTATATGCCTCATACGCTGAGGGGCAGTACTTAAGGGAGTTAACCATGATAGTAGGTACTGAGGGGTTAAGCGAGAGGGATAGGAAGTACTTAGTCTTCGCTGATAGATTTGAGAGAGAGTTTATAAATCAAGGTGAGTATGAGAGGAGGACTATTGAGGAGACATTAGATATTGGGTGGGAGCTCCTAGCGATTCTCCCTGAAGAGGAGTTAAGTAAGATTAGTGAAAAGAACATTAAGAAGTACCACCCGAAGTATAGGAAGAAAGGAGAGAGGAAGTGAGTGCTAGAGGCTTAGTCGTAAGGAGACCAACCAAGATAGAGTTAATTAGGTTAAGGCGTAGGCTCAAGCTAGCTAGGAGATTACATAAGATGCTACGTGATAGACTAACGATACTTGTTCAGGAATACTTGATAAACCTTAAAGAAGCAATGAGGATTAGAGAAGAACTCCATAAGACATTAATGAATTTTTATAAGGCATTAGCACTTGCACATACTGTTATGAGTACCGCCGATTTTGAGCTTCTTTACTCAAAAATTAAGGAGCTGGAGTTAAGCGTTGGTTTAAGAAACATAGCCGGCGTTAAGGCCCTAATCATTGAGGTCCCCAGTGAGGGTGTAGGAGTTAGTAAGGTTTCTGAGGCAATAATAACCTCATATAGAGACCACCTACTTAAGGTAATCACTCACTTAGCCGAAATAGAGAGCGCCTTAAATGCATTAGGTGCTGAGGTTATGAGGACCAAGAGGAGGGTGAATGCCCTAGAATACATCCTGATACCTAAGCTTATTGCGACGATAAAGTACTTAAGTATGAAATTTGAGGAGCGTGAACGTGAGGAGAAGAGTAGATTAAAGAGGGTTAAGGAAATACTAACTAGAGGTAGGCTATGAAGGACTACGAAATTGAAAAATACTTAATGCATGAGCTAAAGGTAGTGAATAAACACCTACCCCAAAGAAGGAAGAGCTTAAAGGAATTACTTAACGAAGAGGTACCTCACATAGTTTGCCTGGACGGTACTTTTCATGTATTCAAGAAGTCGGAGTTAGAGTATATTAACTCATTAATAACCGATGAGGACGCTAAAAACCTTTACTTACCGATAATAATTGAGTCAAGACCTGATTTAGGTGAAGGTACGTTCGTAATTAATGACGCATTAGGTGCTAAGGTAATAGCGAGGGTGTTAGGGATAGATTACCGCGTACCACTAATAATATATAAGCCGCAAATAGCTGTAATCCGTAGCAAACTCCCAACTACAACCCAATACGCCTTCATACCGTACTTAAGTACTTAATTATGATATATCCGTCATTTAAAGCTTTAACATTCCTCATGCCTTAGAGGGACGTTCTTATCTGGCGACTTATTAGCGAGCTTACTACTTATGAAAACTATAGTTGTTGTTAAATTATCTGTAAGTGCATGCCATGCATCAGCCATTAGGGCTGCACTACCAACTAAGAAACCTAGAAACAACCTAATGAACTACTCACATCATTAAGTTGACGACGAACGCAACTTTAGCCTCTTGAACTTCAGCCTTCCGTGGATCATACCCCGTACTATTCTTGACCCTATTCCTAACCGTAGTAGGTAGTAAACAGCTTTTAACTTAATCCCCCTAATGCGCCCAAATTAATTATTGAAATACCATCATTAAATAGAGGCTAAGAAATTATGTGGTAGCCGGGCGGGGATTCGAACCCCGGTCACGGGGGTTCTCCCTGTGTGGTCCAGAGTCGGGGGTCTATTCCTGCCCCGCATCCTTGGCCGCTAGACGACCCGGCTTCCTACCTATGTTTACATAAGGCGGGTTTTAAATGTTTAACTTATGGAGGTTACGAATCAGGTGGTCATAATACTTCATTAGGTCTTATTAGGGTCGCTATTTATATGGTATTTCGTCGAATACTAGTAAGCAGGTGTTTTGTTATGGGTAAATGGAGCTGCGTTGTTAGGCTTGTTGATACGTGCGGTTTTAAGCTAGACCTAAGTAAGTTCAAGGATAAGTTATTACTTCAGAAGCTTGTTTATATTGCTCAGAAGCTCTTTAACATGAATTTAGGGTATAAGTTCTCATGGTATTACTACGGTCCCTACAGTAGGGGATTAGCACTAGATGCTGGTAAGTACGGCTTCGGGACTAGTGATGTATGTGAATTAAATCTTAGCGACCTAGGTAGGTTCATTGAGTTTATGAATGATGTTAAGAAGTTAGGTAATGTTAGTTACTGGGTTGAGTTAATAGCTAGTTACGTAATGCTATCAACAGATGTCTATCCAAGACCTAAAGACCCGATAAAGGAGTTAGTGTCTAAAAAGAAGCATATAAAGGTTAATGATGTTATTAAAGGGATTGAGTTACTTAAAAAATATGGTATATATATATGAGGTTTTATAAAAGTCCCTGCTTCTCCTTAATAGCTGCCTGTGCAGCTGCTAACCTAGCTATTATCACTCTAAATGGTGATGCACTTACGTAGTCTAGACCTACCTTATGTAAGAACTCGATAGACTTGGGGTCGCCACCATGCTCTCCGCAGATACCTATCTCTAGCTTCGGGTTAGCTTTCTTACCTAGCTTAGTACCTAACTCTACCAACTTACCTACGCCCTTAATGTCAAGCGTCTCAAATGGGTTGGCGGGCAATATGTCTAGCTCTAGGTATTGAGGCATGAACTTATTCTCAACGTCATCCCTACTGAAGCTGAATGTAGCTTGTGTTAGGTCGTTTGTACCGAAGCTGAAGAAGTCTACCTCTTTAGCTATTTCATCAGCTGTCAAGCACGCCCTAACGGTCTCTATCATAGTGCCTATCTTGACAGGTACTTTAATTCCGTACTTACTTTCTACGTCCTTTAATGCCGGTATGATTGCATGCTTCTTAACGAACCTAATCTCATTAACCTCACTTACATTAGGCACCATAATCTCTAGATGCGGATGCTTACCTTCCTTAATTAACTCAGCTGCAGCCTCAATCATAGCCCTAGATAAGTAGTAGTATATCTCTGGGAATGTAACACCTACCCTAACACCTCTATGACCCATCATCGGATTAGCCTCTTTAAGCGTCCTCACCCTCTTATATAGCCATTCAAGCCTCTTTAACTCCTCCTTGGAGGCGCCCTTAAGCTTAGCCTCATATATCTGCTCTAAGATCTCCTCAGGTGCTGGTAGGAACTCATGTAGTGGTGGGTCTATCAACCTAATAACTACCGGTAACCCATCCATTATCTCTAACATTTGCTTAAAGTCTGGCTTAATCATCCGGTAAAGCTTTTCTAGATGCTTAACCCTATTCTCCTTAGTCTCAGCAAGAATTACCGACCTAAGCACTTCAAGTCTTTCCGGCTTCCTAAACATCCTCTCTATCCTTAACAGACCTATACCCTCAGCACCAAACTTCCTAGCTAACCTAGCGTCTTCAGGTACGTCCGCATTAGCCCTAACACCTAACCTCCTTATCTCATCAGCCCATGAGAGAAGCTCATTAAGTTCAGGGATTAACTCAGGCTCTATGGTGGGTACCTTACCCACGTATACATTACCTGTGTTACCATCTATGGTTACCCAATCACCCTCCTTAACGACTACATCACCTACCTTGAAGGTCTTGCTCGCATAATCTATTTTTATAGCCTCAGCACCAACCACTGAGGGCTTACCTATAGCCCTAGCAACAACTGCAGCATGTGACGTCATACCGCCCCTACTGGTTAATATGCCTACAGCTGCGTAGAACCCGTGTACATCATCAGGCTTGGTTTCTATCCTAACTAAGATTACTTTCCTACCCTGTCTAGCCCACTCAACAGCAGTGTCTGGGTCGAATACTACCTGACCGGAGACAGCGCCTGGTGAGGCAGCTAATCCTTTAGCTATGGGCTTAGCTTTGGCCTTAGGATCTATCCTTGGGTAGAGTAGTGATATTACGTGCCTAGGTGTGACCTTTAGTACGGCCTCCTCCTTAGTTATTATACCTTCCTTAGCCATATCAACAGCTGTCTTAACCCTAGCTAGCGGTGTCATCTTGGCGGCTCTAGTTTGTAGGAAGTAAAGCCTTCCTCTTTCAACCGTGAACTCAATGTCCTGGACCTCCTTATTGAGCTTCTCCAGTAACTTAGCCGACTTATATAGCTGGTCATAAAGCCCAGGGAAATCCTCCTTAAGCTTATCTATTGAATATGGGGTTCTTATAC
Source organism: uncultured Desulfurococcales archaeon (assembly GCA_964519505.1). Classification (GTDB taxonomy): domain Archaea; phylum Thermoproteota; class Thermoprotei_A; order Sulfolobales; family CAZFJX01; genus CAZFJX01. Next base: position 58,289 of record CAZFJX010000002.1, on the reverse strand, counting down.
CAGCAACTACGTCTTCACCTTGAGCATTAGGTAGGAACTCACCGTATAGCTTGTTCTCACCTGTTGCTGGGTCCCTAGTAAATACTACACCAGTACCGCTATCCCAGCCCATATTGCCGAAGACCATAGTTACTATGTTCACTGCTGTACAGTCAGCTACGTCAGGCGTTATCTTATTAGCCATCCTGTAGAATATGGCTCTAGGATTCATCCATGACCTGAAAACAGCCTTTATAGCTAGTTCAAGCTGCTTCCATGGATCTTGCGGGAACTCGCCCCATTCTCTCTTAATTATCTCCTTAAACCTCTCGGCGGCTTCCTTAATGCCCTCTAAAGGTAACTCAACATCGTGCTTAACACCATACTTTCTCTTAATCTTTTCGAACTCCTCATCGAATAGCTCCTCTTTAATACCTAACACTATCCTACCAAACATCTGTAGGAATCTCCTGTACGCGTCATAAGCAAACCACTCATTATTAGTTAGCTTAGCTAAGCCCTTAACAACCTCATCATTCATACCTAGGTTAAGGACCGTGTCCATCATGCCAGGCATGGAGACAGCAGCACCAGACCTTACGGATACGAGCAATGGGTTAGAGGGATCACCAAACCTCTTACCAGACTTCTCCTCAAGCCACCTCATGTACTTAACTACTTGCTCCATAAGTCCCTTAGGTAGGTCTAAAGAGTTAATAAGATTCCATATCTCAGCTATGATCTTATCCCTAACCGCGGGCGGTGGGTTCTTCTCTAACTCCTTCACCAACTCATCCATCTTCTCCTTAATGGGTGCATAGAACTCCTTACAGGCCTCAGTAGTTATTGTGAATCCCGGAGGTACTGGAAGACCTATCTGGGTCATTTGGGCAAGGCTAGAACCTTTACCACCAAGTAACTTCTTATTTCTCCAATTACCTTCATCAAAAGTATATATGTATTTCTTCTCACTCATTACTCATTACCACCCATTCCGACTTAGAATTATGTACTATCTTTAAAAACTTTAATTAACCCAGCTATAGGAATTCTTCATTAAAAATTATTTAAATTATATTAAATCTATGAATCAGAAAGGTACGTGAGGCTCCTCCTTAACAACTCTAAAGGCTATGCTAGTCACGCTTCTCTTCACTCTTGGATTCTTGAGTAGTGACTTAATGAAGCGATCTAGTTCCTCTATTGTCTTAAACATGGCTATTATGGCCACATCAAACTCACCAGTTATGTCATATACTGCTTTAACGTTAGGTTCAGCAGCAACCACTTTCTCAACTTCCTCTAAGTAAGCTCCCTCAACACTTAACATTATTAACGCAACAACCTGAAAACCTAGAACCCTATGGTTAATTAATGCTGTGTAACCCCTAATAACACCAAGCCTCTCTAACTTCCTAATCCTATTGAGTATCGTTGATGGGGGTTTACTTAACTTCCTAGCTAACTCCCTAATCCCTATTCTCCCGTCCCTAGCTAACTCACGCAATATCTTTATATCAAGCTCATCAATTAATTCCTTGGTCATATAACATCACTAACTTATCTGCCTCAACAATATTTAAATTTAAGATTTAACCATGTTTGTATTGAAGACTCATTATGTACCTACGTGAGCTAGTGAGGGCTGTTAGAATATACGCGATAGTTTTCATTCTTAAGATATTTCACAAACTATTCCTAAAGTTAAGGATTACGCTTAAGTTTAGGATTCATGGACTCACGATATTAGTCTTACCTAGTGTGTTCATACCTAAGTACGTGGTCTCAACCGAGATGATTCTGAACGCATTAAAATCCATCAAGATATCTCCAGGGCTTAAGGTACTTGAGCTCGGTTCAGGATCTGGGGTTTTAAGTATTTTTGTTGCAAAGAAAGGAGGTTGTGCCTACTTTTTGGAGGTAAATAAGGTTGCCATAGTTAACACACTGATTAATGCATACGTAAACAACGTTGAAGAGAGGGTAAAATTGTTAAGAAGCAAGTTTCTGGAGTTCCCCCTAGTAATTATGAACCCACCATTCCTGCCATGCTATATTAAGGAAGGGTTAGACATTAATTGGTGCTGCGGACCTAACCTCAACCTGTTACTAAATATGCTCAATGAGGCAAGGAGGCACCTTAAACGCGGGGGTTACTTAATACTTACAGCGTCCTCACTCACTAATCATGAGTTAGTAAGGCATTTACTCAACGCTTTAGGTATCGAGGTCATATATATGGTTAAAAAACCATCAATCTTCGACTCTGTTTACTTAATGTTATGTAAACGTACTTCGGCATGAACCAGACAGTACCGTGACTTTCTTAATGCTTTTATTATTTGTAACAAATACTTAAGTGGTGGTTCTATGAGTGAGATACCTTTAAAGCCGATTACTCGCCAGGATATACATAAGCTAGAGACTGCGTTACTCTTAGGTACGTTATTTAGGAAGGACGTTATTGAGAGGATAAAGAAGGCTGAGGATAGGTTAACGTGGCTTGACTCATTAGCTGTTGCTGCTGGTGCTTTAGCGCGTGAGAAGGCTGGTGTACCAGTTTCTCAAATAGCTGATGAGCTAGGTAGGACTGAGACAACTATAAGGAATCACTTAGCTGGTAAGACAGAGGCAGGTAAGTTAGTTCGTGAGACTTTAGATATGATAAGGCGTGGAGAACTAGACGTTTCTGCAGCCATTATGGCATTAACCTCCCCTGAGGAAATAAGCAAGCTAAAGAAGGAGATTGAGGAGTTAAAGAAGGCTAAAGCTGATTTTGAAGAGAAAGTTAAGAGGTTAAAGATAGAATTAAGTAAGTTGAAAGGTAGGATTGAAGAACTCATTAAAGGTCTCTAAAATTTAAACTATTTTTACATAGGTTCTCCGGTTTAAACAAAGCACCACTAAGTTTTTTAGGGTATAAGCATCACATACCTTAGGTGTGTATTTAATTGGGGAAGGAGAGGTTGATTCGCTACTCACCTTGGCTACTACACTTTAACACTGGCGCTTGTAATGGGTGTGATATAGAGGTTCTTGCAGCACTAACACCACTCTATGACCCTGAGAGATTCGGTATTAAATTAACTCCCTCACCTAGACATGCCGATATTTTGATAGTTACTGGTGCAGTAACTAAGAAAGCTGCAATAAGGCTTAAGAGAATTTACGATCAGATGGCTGAGCCTAAGTACGTTGTTGCTGTAGGTACATGCGCGACCTCAGGAGGCGTTTTTGCGGGCTCATACTCAGTCCTACGTGGTGCTGATAATGTGGTCCCAGTACATATGTACGTACCTGGATGCCCGCCAAAGCCTGAGGCCATTCTTGACGGTTTAGTTAAGTTACTTAATGAAATAAGGAGTAAGGAGGTTAAGGAAGGAGGTAAGGGTGGTGAAAGCAAATGACGTCTATAGATGATAGGTTAAAACCTATTGAGGGGCTTTTCAGTAAGGTAAGTAAATTACGTGATAATAGGTTGATAATAGAGACCGATCTCGAGAAATTTAAGGAGTTAGTAAAGAAGATTAAGGGAAGCTACACTTCATACTTAACCAGTATAGTCGCTACCGACTTTCCTGATAAGAACGTATTTGAGATTAACTACAACATATGGGTATTTGATCATCAAACAATGTTTAGTGTGAGGGTAAGGATACCTAGAGACAACCCTAAGCTACCAACAATTATAGACATATATCCAGGGGGATTACCTTACGAGCAGGAGGTATATGATTTACTAGGCATAGTATTTGAAGGTAATCCACACCTACGTGAGCATTTCTTTAAACCTGAAGATATCAAAGGATATCCATTAAGGAAGGACTGGAAGGGTGAGTGATTATGAATAAGAGTACTTACGTAGAGATACCTGTAGGCCCGCAACACCCGGCACTTCACGAACCACTCCTACTTAGAGTCAAGGTCGATGGTGAGGCTGTTGTTGATGTTCAAGTGATAACGGGGTATAACCATAGAGGGATAGAGAAACTCGGTGAGAGAAATACATGGATTCAGAATGCTTACCTATATGGCAGGGTCTGTGGCATATGTAACACAGTGCATGCCCAAGCATACGTTCAGTGTGTTGAGGAAATAGGGGGCATTCAAGCACCTCCGAGGGCTAATTACTTAAGGACCTTAGTCATGGAGTTAGAGAGGATCCATAGTCACATGTTAATAACTGCCGTTATGGCTGAACTCACGGGTTTCGATACGTTATTCATGCTCTTAATGAGGGATAGAGAGAGGATTATGTGGAGTAAGGAAATAGTTACTGGTAATAGAGTACTGGCGGACTACATAATACCGGGTGGTGTTAAGTGGGATGTCAATAAGGACAAGCTTAGTAAGATACTTAAAGTCCTTGACTTCATTGAAGAACGCATGAAGTACTATAAGAAAGTCATTATGGAGGACTCAATAATTAACAAGAGATGGAGGGGTATAGGCATAATAAGGAAGGATGAAGCGCTAGAGTACTGCTTGGTAGGACCTACAGTCAGAGGTTCAGGTGTGAAGACGGATATAAGAAAGGACGACCCATACGCTGCTTACGGTGAGTTAGATTTTGAGCTAATAACCTACGACGAGGGTGACGTATGGTCCAGAATGATGGTTAGGGTTGATGAGATTTTCGAGTCTATAAACATGATTAGACAAATAATTAAGAAGTTACCTGATGGGCCCATAGCTGGTAAGGCATTACCTAGAGTGATAAAGCCTGGTGAGGCCATATCTAGAGTTGAAGCACCCAGAGGAGAACTTGTTTATCACATAATTAGTAAGGGTGGGCAAAGACCTTATAGGGTTAAGGTAAGAACACCCTCATTCTCCAACATACTTAACGGAGTCATAGCCTATAGAAACTCATTACTTGCGGACGTACCGGTAATCTTAGGTAGTTTCGACCCGTGCATAGCATGTATGGAGAGGTTAATAGTTTATGATGTGAGAAAGAATGTGGAGAAGGTTGTTCCTATAAGGAAACTCATACGTAAGAGGGTGATGAGGTAATGCCCTTAAAACTCCTTAGGGAGACAATTAGTAATCTATTTAAGAAGCCTATTACCATCGAGTACCCTAAGGTACTTACTGAAGTACCTGAAAATTATAGAGGGAAGCATAGAGTAAATTACAACAAGTGCGTTGGCTGTTCATTATGTGCTATTGACTGTCCTACTGGGGCTATAACCATGAAGGTTGTTCCTGAACGTAAGAAGAGGTACCCCATGATTAACTATAGTAAATGCATATTCTGTTATCAATGTGTCTATGTATGTCCAGTGAAGGCTTATATAGTAAGTAACGACTATAGATTAGCGACAAGCGATAAAGATGAGCTAATTCAGAAAGAGATTAAAGTTTGAGTTAGATTAAAGAAGACCGCTCTCCTCATATAGTTCCTCAAGCTTTTTACGTTTCTCTAAAAGGTTTTGAAGGTATCCCTTAAGTTCCTTCACCATATCCATGTAGTTAATTACCTTAACTGTTACAGGGAAGTTCACACCTTCACCATAGACAAGTACTTCCTGTCTGTCAAGTATTGGTACTATCTTCTTAAGTAGGTGCGGATGTGGTGCACCTATCAATGACTTTTCTATATCTCTCTCATCGGTTAGCGTGAATATGAAGTTAGTCCATATCATCGTGATTACGTTAGGATCTAACTCGCTTGGTTTCTGATCTATAACACATAGCGTTATGCCTCTCTTCCTAAGTTCCCTAGCTATATCACCGAATGGTGATAGGTAATAGGTGTCTTTACCTAGGAAGTTATGGGCTTCCTCAAGAAATATTAACACCTTCACCGGAATGTCCTCACCTCTCTCTACGTATTCCATAACCTTACTCCTTAGCCTCCTAGCAACTATGTTTGCTATGACCATGTAGAGAGGCATTTCCTTCTCAAACCTGCCTAGAGATATTATTACGCTAGGTCCTTCAGGGTCTAATAACTCATTAACTATATTCTTGAATGTTGAGCCACTATACGTGTATGGGTACTTCAAAAGCCTTTTCAACTTAACTCTCTGCGATCTATAAGTAGTTAATGCTGATGGCCCATAAGCACTCTTTATTCTTTCCTCAATTCTTGCCTGTAATGCCCTTACCGAGCTGGACCCTGACCTAGATAGTACTTCATGAAGTATGCGCCTACCCTCAACACTTCTCATAAGCTCTTTCTCACTTAACTCATCGATTAGTAACCCCCATACCCATAGATCTCCTAACTTAATATCCTCCCTCAATACTTTACTGAAGTTATCTAGTTGAATTAGGAATGTTTGTGAAACGCCAAAGATGTTTGCTATAAGCCTTAAGTCATCAGTAGTTAATTCTGAGTAGTCTATCTTGAGGAACTCAATACCTCTGCTCCTAGCTAGTTCTTCATCTGGTGTGTATGCCTTAAAGTAATCCTTAAATGTTTTACCAACGCCATCAGCTATAGGTCTACCTAAATTATCTTTAAGTTCTAAAGCGTACTCACTATGCATGTCAAATATGAGTAACTTAATTCTCTTCTCAGGTTTCTCGATTATGTTGTACATAGTTATATATGAGGCTATTAGATTACCTAAGAAAGTCTTGCCAGTACCTGACTTACCGTATATTCCGAAGCTAAGCTCAATTAACTTACTTACGTCTATGGGTATAGGTGATAACGCCTTACCTACAGCCTTGGGAATGCCTAAAGGCCATTTAACCCTACGATCCGACCTACTAAAGAATGAGTTTATTACTTCGTTATCAACATTAATCAAGTCGGAATTAAATGATGGCATAGTGCTTGCTTTGCTAACCGAATCGCCTTCTTTCTGGGCTATTAAAGCTATTTCAATCCACTGTCTTTTGATTAAGCTACCTAAGTTCTTTACTATAACCTCTCTTAGTTCATTACTTATTGACAAATTGGTTAGCTTATTGACTAAGTTACTTTCAGAATCTATACCGGCATCAGTTATTAGCCCTAAATAGGTTTTCGTGACTCCTTTAATGGCTATTAAGGAACCTACCGGATATAGCTCTATATTTTCCTCATTACTTAATACAGCCCTTACACCCTTATTTACCGAACCAGAAATAACTTTACCTATCACGCATAATCACCTAAAGTCTTAATAGTTTCCTCAATATATGGAATAACATCTTTAACGCCTACCTTAGTCAATACCTTAACCATTTCACCGATGAATTCGTATATACCTATCTTGCTACTTATGAGCTTGGAGTACTTGAATATGAAGTCCCTAAGCTCAGTAAGTGAAGCTCCATCTGATATGAAGTAAATGAGAAAATCAAGGTTTAACCTACCATCAGGCTTAAAAAAGTTCAGTAATAGTTCCTCATCATTAACCAAGTAGACTAAATCGTGGAGTCTAGGCATGGGGCCCCTATAATGCCTTACATCACCGTTAGTTAGGTGTGAGGTATAAGATAAGGTAACTACAAATTTATGGTAGTTCTCCAGGTCTGGGAACATCCTCATTATCTCAGATCTAGGTTTTCTTAATGGTGTAAACGTACCTAGTCTAGATGTATGGGCCAACCTAAGTACAAGACCTATTGGCTTAATACTACCTAATGAATTAATGACCATTAAAGATCCTATACCTACGTCACTAAAGTATTCAGGGTATATGAAGACTTCTATCTTACTACCTTCAACACTAGCAACCTCACCTACAGCCTTCTGAGGTACCGAGATTAGCTCATGCCACTTCAAACAAGACCCCACCTCTTAGACCTTGCCTTACCCGACATTAATAATTCAGGTGAAGGTAATTTAAGTCTCCTAGATATCTCTTCATCTATAAACCTCCTTAAATCGTAGGTAATGACTGCCTCCTCATGAGCTCTAATCATAGGTAATGGGAACCCATTACCTAGAATTATCGCCGAGAGAACTACCTTGTGGATAGTATCAACATCGTCGAGAGCCTCGTACGGAAACTCAACACGAACTATATCACCTTCAGCAACCTTAAGGTAGAATGCAACTAGATGAATACCTAAGTTGGTTATAGCTCTTGAGTATACGTAGAATAACTGAGAACGCTCACCCCTGTCTAATAGCTTATTCATTAGTAACCTATCACTTACATCAATAACTTTATCCTCTAATTCTCTCCTTAATGTCAATAAACCGCGCCTTACGTCATGAGCTCTCGTATAGAAGACTGCTATGGGAAGGATACCTTTACTGATTAAGTAGGTAATTAATTCCCTTAATAACATCACGTACTTATCCCTAACATCACTAGCCCAATTAGTTGTGAAAACAGAGTTTAATGCCTCGTCGAGGAACATATATATGTTTAAACCCTTATTAAGACCTGCCTTACCTAGTAATTCCTTAAGAGTCCTTAATTCACACGACTTAATTATTAACTCAGCATTATCCCCAGGCCTAAATGGGTATATGTGGAACTCACTTCCTCTGTCCTCATAATCACTTACGTAATCTCTAATCCACCAACCTACGTTAATTATTAAGAAGGAGATTAAGGTATGTGGTGATGAGTTGTAGTAACTTGAGTCAATAGACATTAAACATGCATGATTGTTTACTAAGTAATTAAATGCTTCATCCCTACTTAACCTAGTAAATACTTTCTTTTTAGTTAATGGTTCTAAAGGTATTAAAGCTGATGCGTAATGAGATGTGACGAATAAAGCTTCTTCCTTACTTATGTACGTGTCTTCAAGTAAGTTAATGAAGTTCTTTATATCTAACTCCCCCACCTTAGGCTCAAGGATGTCCCATGAAGAATTTAATGCCTTAATGAACCTCATGGCCTTTTCTTCAGTATAGCTCAGATTTTCACACCTAATTCTAATTTAGTGAGGAGGTAAATTTACCTAGTAAGCACTGTAGATAATTAGGGACTATTCAGTGAGTAGTGATGAGGTAAGTTTTACTGACCTATATAGAGAAATACTTAATCTACTTGATAAATACGATAAGGGACGTAAGTTTAGACTACCTAAGGACGCGCAAGTAAAGTTCAATGAACTTTCAAATAAGTTTAAGGAGGTATTCATTGATTACGTTATTGGTGATGAACTCCCCCAAGCCCATCAGTGGTTAAAGATAGTTAAGTCGTCATTGAATGAGGTCATAAGAACATTAGGACTTACAGGATTTACTTTCCCTAAGGAATTTAGGTCATTTATTGAGGACCCACTAAAGCATTTAAAGAAAAAACTATTCAATTACGTCTATGACCTCTATAGGGGTAAGATAGACTTAACGGAATTCATCTATAGGGCGTCAGCCGCCATAAGGACATCCCTTAAGACGAACTTAAGAACTGCTTACCAAGTGTGGGGCTTAATGACCATACTAACGCATTTAGGTAATGATGGTTTTAGAGTCATATATCCTGAGCATAAGTTCTTAAGTATTGATAGGTGGGGTAAGCAGAAATTAGGTATAATACCTCCGAACGTAGTTCTTCACTCCCCTAGGTACGGGTATTTAAGTTTCTTTCATGAAGTCCCAAGACCTTTAACCTGGGAGGATAGTTCAGATCTTCAGAGAGTATGGTCGTTATATACAGCATTACGTCCTGACCTCATGGTTTATGGAGGAGCCGTAATGAATATAGTCGACTTAAGTAGCTCACCACCCATTAAGAGACCTACGATGATTATAGAGTTTAAGGAGCTTGAGGACTGGTACGTTAGGGTTAGGGACTTAAAGGGTTACTTTAGAAAAAGCTTTACCGCGGAGGAATGGAGGTCTAGGTGGATAACTGGCCTTTATGATGGTTTAGCTGACATACTTGGTATCCAGCGGAGGGAAGTTGAGGAGAAGGTTGAGAAGGAGAAATCACTACGCGTTAGGGAGTATCAGCTTGTTCAGCTCTACTATAACGTGTATAAACCTAAGGTAATGATCTTAATCAGCAGGAAGGAGGTACCTTCAGAGATTAAGAGGGTGCTAAAAGATAATAATATAGAGGTATTTGACGCTATAGAGTTTAATAAAGAAAAGCTAAAGGACGTAACTGAACTCATAAAGTCATATGCTGAAGGGTCTAAATCAAGTATTCATCTCGAGTTAGATATAGAGACGTACGATAATTTGGTAAAGCTTAAGGAGTTACTAAACTTAGGATCAGAGGGTGAGGTTATTAAGTACTTAGTTAATGAGTTTATGAAGAGCGTTAAGTCCTTGAGGTAATCTAGTTGAGGATCGTATACACGGTAGGTCATAGCAATAGGGGTTTGGAGGAGCTCATAAACTTACTTAAGAGGTATGGTATTCGCGTGATCATAGACATACGTAGGTTTCCAACATCAAGGAAGTATCCTCATTTCAATAGGGAAAACTTAAGTAGGTCTCTGGAGGGCGTAGGTATTAAGTACTTCTGGCTTGGTAATGAATTAGGTGGGTTTAGGGAAGGTGGGTATGAGAAGTACATGGCTAGTAATGAGTGGTTAAGAGGTTACGAACATTTGCTTAAACTTCTTGAGGAGTTTAAGGATACGAATATAGCGTTAATGTGTAGTGAACGCTTATGGTTTAAGTGCCATAGGAGATTCATATCCGATGCTTTAGTAAGGGATGGATTTAAGGTCATACATATAATCGACGCTGAGAGAGTATATGTGCATAAATTAAGATCTCCTTAAGTCAACCCTAAAGATGTACTGGTGAGGAGCGTAATCAAGTACTCTCTGAACATTGATTACCTCTATGTTTAAGGACTTATCCTTAATTACCTTCTCAACATCCTCAATCACATCATTTACGCTTGACCCTATAGTATATAGGTGTATTGAGGCCCCTAGCTTAGTTACCTTTACAGAGTCCTCAAGGAAGTTGAGAGCCCTTGTTGGATTATTCATTATAACCCTATCAAACAGATCGCCTTTAAAGTACTTAATGACCACCTTAGCATCTCCGCATATGGGTATCACTTTCCCTTTAAGCTTGTTCATGCTTATACTTCTTATTAAACACTGGATAGCGTAGGGATTTATGTCTATGGAGAAAACCGTCGCTTCATGGAGTTTAGCTATATGGAGTGAGAAACCACCAATACCTGAGAACATGTCCAGTACTAACTCACCATCATGTACTAACTCAGCTATCCTCCTATGCTCTGTAGATAACGATGGGTTTATGTAGACCTTCTTTACTAACACATAGAACTTAATGCCGTACTCAACGTATATGGTCTCATCGATATCCCCGCCAGCTATTAACCTTAAGTTGCGTACTCTATAGTCACCTAGGACAGGGCTACGTGCATAGACAGCCTTAACATTAGCTACCTTCATTATAGCTTCACCAACTAATCTAGCTACATCATTAGGTAAGTCATTAGGTAGCTGTACGAGTGCTACCTTACCAACGATATCAAAAGACCTAGGAATTCTATTTAATAACTCATCACTTACTAGACCCTTAAGTAAGTCCTTAAACCCTAACTGCTTAGGTATGTGGGTGAATAAACTCTCAGTAATCTCTACAGCTTCCCCATAATCCTTTAAAAGACTACTCACTAGCTCCTTGCTAGGCTTTATAGGTATATATACATACTCCTCATTCCTTCTAATTCTTAAGTCAGCTCTCAAGATACCTAGTGCTTTCAATTTCATTATTACTTCATTAGCTAATTTCTTAGGCACCTTAAGGCAGAGTGATTTCATCATCACACTTACTCCAAAGTAGTAACTCTTAATTACTTAAAATAAATTAAAAACAATGGATGTATGTGTTATGTTGAGAGCTGGGTTAGTTATTAAGAAAGGTAGTTCTAAGGCGAAGGAGGTTGCTGAGGAGGTTATTAGGTGTTTAAGAGAAAATAATGTCGAGATATATATTGAGGAGGACGTAGCTACCGAACTAAGTAGCTTAGTATGTAAGGTTTTTTCATTGAGAGAACCTGATGTTGATTTCATAGTGGTTATAGGTGGTGATGGCACGTTATTTAGGGCTTTACATAAGTTAGGTAATGCAGATATACCCATATTGACAGTAAGGGCTGGTAGGAGAGGTTTCATTCTTGATGTAGATCCTTACGAAGTTTCAGAAAGGTTGAGGGATTTCCTTAGGGGTAAGTACTTTACTAAGGAGTACTTTAGGTTGAAAGTACTAATAAATGGCTCTGAGAAGACACCATCAGCCGTTAATGACGTTGTGTTAATGACTACTGGGACATATAGGACTAAGATAGGTAGGCTGATAATTATGAGGAACCATCACTCAATCTACAATATTGACGGTGATGGTGTAATAGTAGCCACACCCCTAGGTTCAACAGGGTATTCATTAGCTGCAGGAGGGCCCGTCCTCGATCATGACTTAGACGCCATAGTCGTAACGCCATTAGCACCTATCCAGCTAGGTATAAGACCTGTAGTATTGCCATCTAATGCTGAGATACATATTAAGGTAAGGAGTGATAGCCCGCCACTCCTACTTTCTATTGATGGGCAAGTGAATGTTGAGGTAATGCCTGACTCTATCGTTAAGGTATTTAAGGACGAGAGGAGGTTTAAGTTAGTTAGGTTTAAGGCTGGATGGCTCTATGAGAGACTCACTTCGAGAATTATGTAAATCTAAGCATAAGGTATTCATTATAGATGCTGCAGGTGTATTTAGTGGGTTCCCTACTCAGTTTACGGGCCTTTTCATAACGTCACCTAAAGTCCTTGATGAAGTAAAGGATGCGAAGAGCAAGCAAACATTAGAGTTCCTATTAAGTAGTAGAAAACTCCATGTGTGTGAAGTTAAGCCAGAGTTTCTAAGGCGTGCTAAGGAAGTAGCTAAGGAGTTGGGGGAGCTAAGGGAGTTATCAGTAACTGATTTGGAGGTACTAGCACTCTTCATAGAGTTCAAGGAGTATGGATGCGAGGTCACGGTAGTTACTGATGATTACTCAATACAGAACATAGTGAAGTATTTAGGTGGCAAATTCATCCCCATAAAGACTAAAGGGGTTACACATGTAATTACATATGCGTATTTATGCACAAAGTGCGGGTATAGAGGCGAGCCATTGAAAGGTAATATATGCCCTATTTGTGGCTCAAAGATGAAGAAAGTGCGTGCAAGGCGTTAATAGAAGTTACGACTTCTTAATCAGTGCTATAAAGTACCCTGTAGTATCATGCACGTGTGGGTGAAATCTAATTACGTAATCATCTACCTCTAATCCGCATACTCCTCGACTAGCCCTTGGGAAATCTATCCTAATGGGTTCAGCCCTTAGTTTCCTAATGGCTCTCTCAATAATCTCCTCATTTTCCTCGCAAGTGACTGTACATGTGGAGTACAGAACTAGTCCTCCTTTCCTAACTATCCCTAAAGCTACCTTCATGAATTGCCACTGGTAATTAACGTTATTGATTACTTCACTATATGATTTCTTATCGTAAACCTTAGGTCTAACACCTAGAGCGGAACAGGGCGGGTCAAGTAAGACCTTGTTGGGTTTCAACCATGAATAATCAACGTCTAAATACCTGCTGTCAGCCTTATAGATCTTAACCTTATCTAGATGTCCTAGCCTTCTTAACTCTTTAATCATACGCTGTAACTTACTTTTTGAGTGATCGAAGGCATATATGGCTGCTTTACCATTAGATAATTCAACCAAATGCCCGGTCTTCCCTCCAGGAGCCGCACACATATCCACAATAACATCACCTTCCTGAGGCGTTAAGAATCTTGAGGTTATGATAGCTGGATAGCTTTGTGGGTATATATATCCTAACTTAAACTCGGGTAACTCCCTTATCCTAGGTGCTTCATAAAGAGATTTCAATATCTTTATAGCTAATCCACGTCTCCTCCTAATCACTTCATCATAATCCATAACGGCAATACCGTAGGCAATAACTCTACCCGTATACTGTGTAACCACATTGATCTCCTCACCTTTACTAAAGTCATCAGCCTTGACTATACCTGGAGCATATAGATGAGAACCGAGCAATACGCTTTCAGAGGCCTGCTTATCAGCTATAACAACCTTCCTTGCTGAAGGGATCTTATTCGGTCCCTTCACAGGGAAGTATATGGCTTCCTCAACATACTCATCCCTATAAACCTCAAAGCCCTTATCTTTAAGAGACTTGATTAACTCATCAACACTTATCTTTAGCTTATTTACCCTTACATAAAGCCTTGAGGAAGGTCTCTGAATAGCCTCAAAAAACTTATGTATATCATCACCATAAATTCTTTTTAAGGACTTAACCAGCATATCATCATAAATTAATGTCATGACTTATTTAACCTGAACCTTTAGGTAGAGGGCCTCAGCCCTGGCCACTCTCTTCATTGATCGAGGAAAGGGTGTGTATTCATCACCGAGCTCCAATTAACAGATAATTATAAGCAGGCATAATAACTCTTTGTACCTAAGGACTTAAGAACCGTGGTGCGGGGGGTGGGATTTGAACCCACGCAGGCCTACGCCAGCGGGTCTCTTACCCCATGATGCCGGAACTTAAGCCCGCCCCCTTTGACCTAGCTCGGGCACCCCCGCACTCAAATAAATCTTATAATTAAGAGGTTTTAAATCGTTACGTATTTTGCTCTTAATTAGCTCCTACAGCCATTTGAGCTTACGGAACATTATGACTAGCGTTATAGCTAGGATGGTCATACCTATTAGTGTTACGAAGTACCCTAACGGATGATACAGTTCCGGCATATACTTGAAGTTCATACCGTAAATGCTGGCTATCAATGTTAGTGGCAGAAATATAGTTGAGATAGCAGTTAATTTCTTAACTATGATGTTTGTTTCATCAGACTTAATTAAGTGGGATAAGCTAATTAATTCGCTAACCCGCATATCAACACCATCCACCTTACTTGAAACGTACCTAAGTTCATCACTTACGTAAGTTAGATTAGCTACGCCTGACTTCATTAGAAGTCTTTGAAGTGATATTATAGAGTTCCTGATGCCTATGACTTTTTTCCTAAGCATGACTATAGTCTTTAAACTAACGTTTCTTTTAAGGACTTGAGTTTCATACTTATCTATTAGGTTACTTAAAACGCTTATAGCCATGTCCACTCTATAGATCACCAGCTCTATAAATACACCTAGAGAATCCGCAAAAACAGCTCTCCTTCTCTTACACTCTTCAAAGAATTCCTTAATTAAACCCCTCAGATGGGTAGACCAAGATCTAATCTCCCTATTATTAATAATCTCGATATGTAACTTCCTCATTACGATAGACTTATCCTCAACTTCAGGAATTACTAACGTTGATACGTTCTTACTTAAGGTCTTCATATCTTCAAATTTATGTACCCATTTAAATACTGATCTACCTTCGTATACACCTTCAAAAATCAAAAACTCACCGCCTTCAGTAACGACGTAACTTAAGCTCATAACTAGTCACTATGTAAATATTGCCATATGGCTCTAATATTAATTAGTGGCTTTTTCGGGAAAATTGAGGAAAAGTTTTTAAACCCCTACTAGCAGTACCTTCTCCTTAGGGTCAATGGTCAGAGAACATAATGAGGGATAATAAGACACTACTAGTGATTGAGGCCCTATTCGGGGGCGCTTACGTAAGTCTTTCAAGGGGTTATTTTTTCTTAATGCTTGCTGAATCAGGTTACGACGCCCGCACACTTTCATTAATTGCGGTAGTTTCAACATTGCTTATGGTATTTCTTTGCTGGATCATATATGAGAGACCTTACCTAGTTTATAAGAACGTTAAGAGGAAGTTAGTTGTTCTAAGCCTTATGGAAAGGTTATCATGGTTTATACTCCCATTTCTCTTGGTTAAGTACGGCTTATGGGCAGTAACCATAATGTACGGGATAGCTCAGGTATTGACTATACCCGTATCGATGCTGATATTCATCACTATCTACGGAGGCTACTCTGAGGAAGATGTAAGAAGAATTGTTGGATGGAGGAGTGCTGCTTCGTTAACCTCAACACTTACTATGCAGGTATTCACGGTCTTAGTATTCTATACTTTACCGTCATTCAGTAAGTATTACTACATTTACGTGATATCATTCATATGCGGGTTAATGTCCTGGCTGCAATTAACACTCCTAAAAATACCAAGTAATGGGGTACCATGGAGGAAAGTAACGACTATTGATGTTGAGGTAAAGTCCGGTGATATCTTCATATACCTAACGTTGCTCTTAGGTTCTTCAAACTTACTAGGAATGGTTTGGGGACCTTACCTAGTTAACGTACTCAAAGCACCTAGCTACCTATATCCACTTATAAGCGCTATTGGTACCTTAAGTGGCGCTATCGCTTCACTTATATGGATGAGGTTAAAGTACAATTACTACATCGTAGGTCTTTCAATAACTTCATTAGTACCTATCTTTGTACTTACCTTAAGCCCTCAATATCACCTACTTATTTCAGGAATTGGTGCTGCTAGCTATACAGCAGCTAACTTCATAGGTGTACTACTTTACTCCAGGCTGTCTAAAGTTGAGGGTTATGCAAAGAGTTCCGCAAGGCTTGTTGCTGCCAACTCCCTCGGCCTACTCATACCATCACTGATAATGTATTTATTCGGTCTTAATTATTCAATAGCTCTAGTAATATCTGCATTAATGAGATTCACTGCCTTAATAGTAGCCTTACTAACTATTGAGGAGGTATCGCCATTACCTGACCCAACAATTAAGACATACTCAAGGATCATATATACTACAGGAGTATTCTCATATAGAGTAACCTTACTTACAACCACGGAGTATTTAGTAACGCTAGCTAAATTAGCAGGTTTTATGCTTATACTAATCATACTCTACGTTATTTATAGAGTCACTTATTTATTAGTTGGTCCCTTCTAAGGTGAGATAAATGGAGTTAGAAGGTAGTAGGGTTATTGAGGCTTTCGAGGAGGTCTTGAGGGAACTCATAGATTTAACGCCAGCCATACTTATCTCCCTACTGATTTTCTCAGCCTTCTTAGTAATTATAAAGTTCATGAATAAAGCCATTAGATCCCTATTAAGGCATGCCGGTTTCGATGAGTTGTTAGAAAAGGTCGTTGGTAGATTGCCAATATCTTTAGAGACCATAACCATAATACTGGCTGATACAGGCTTAATAATATTAGCAATAACCATAATATTAACGTTGTTTGCACCATCGTTTACTGAGAGTTACCATATGTACCTAAGCTATCTCCTTAGGATATTCTCGACTATAGTATTAACCATAGTAACGCTCTTCTGGATTGAGGCATTAGTTAATAGAATAAGAGCTGAAACAAAGATAAGGGCTTTCGCTAGCCTATTAGTTTTTCTATTAGTGCTTGCGTTTATAATAGATATAACAGCACTATCAGAGAGCGTTAAGTCATGGCTAGTTTTTGGGATAGCGTTAGGTATAGGATTCTCTATAGGGATATTTGCCCTATGGTACTTCCTGCATGATTATATAGAGACATACCTTAGAAGTAGGTAGTACCTAAGGACATGAAGCCGCCGGCGGGATTTGAACCCGCGACCACCGGCTTGCCCGGTGGCTTACGAGGCCGGCGCTCTACCCGCTGAGCTACGGCGGCGCCTAATTACCTTTATTATAGCTTACCTCTTAAGTTTTATTGGCTGATTTAAGTGAAGACTAAGGTCATAGCAACTATAGGCCCTGCGAGTGCTAAGAAGGACGTGATTAAGGCGTTGATTCATGAAGGTGTTCACGGGTTAAGAATCAACTTCGCCCATGGGGATCCGAGTTCATGGGAGCACTACGCTAACCTCATACGTAAGGCTGAGGAGGAGTTAGGTACTTTCGTTACGTTAATAGGTGATTTGAGGGGTCCCTCGATAAGGTTAGGGGTTCTTGATGAACCCTTAAGGTTTAGGAGTGGCGATGTGTTAAAGATAGTGAACTCAGAGCAAGGTCGTGCAAAGGATAGGGAGATCCCATTACCTAATGACATAGTTTTTGAGGGTTTAGACGTAGGTGATATAATAATCATGGATGATGGTAGGGTGAGATTGAGGGTTATTGATGTTGGTCATGATCATATAGAGGTAACCGCATTAACTGACGGTGCGATAACCTCTAGGAAGGCCTTAGTTGTTCAGGATAAAGAGTTTAACTTACCGACTTTAACTATTCGTGACCTTAAGGTGCTGGACTTCATGATTAAACACGGCTTTAATTATGTGGGTTTAAGTTATGTTAGGTGCGCTTACGATATTGAGATTTTAAGGAAGGAATTAAGGAGAAGGGGTGCTAAAGGGATTAAGGTTATAGCTAAGATAGAAACTAGATCAGCCGTAAAGAACCTAAATGAGATTGTAGAATCTACAGACGTCATACTGGTTGCGCGCGGGGATTTAGGCATGAATTATGGTTTAGAGGAAGTACCTATTATTCAGAGATATATAGTGAGTAAGTCATTAAGTAAGGGTAAGCCAGTAATAATAGCTACGCAGTTACTTGAGTCCTTAACAACCAATCCAGTACCCACTAGGAGTGAAGTTGCGGACGTTCATGAAGCGGTACTTGAGGGTGTTGATGCTTTAATGCTCACGAATGAAACTTCCGTAGGTAAGTATCCCATAGAGGCGGTGAGGTGGATTAAGAAAATAATAAAAGAAGTTGAGAAAGAGGGCACTATAAGAAAGCCCGATATAAAACCACGTACTTTGAGGTCTAGGTTTGCTAAGGGAATTACCGAACTAGCCGAAAGTCTTGGAGCTAAATTACTAATATTCACCATGAAGGGAACTACAGCATTTGAAATATCTAAATTCAGACCTACAGTACCTGTCTATGCAGGTGCTAACGACCTTAACGTCATTAAGCTAATAAATATCTTATGGGGCATAAAGCCATATTTAGTCAAAGGGTCAACGTATGAAGAAGGTCTTGATGAACTTCTTAAGGTCTTAAGAACTAAGTATGCAGTTAATGTTGGCGACATAGTCATTCAAACCTATGGATTAAAGGATGAGGAACTACACATAATTAAATTACGTGTTGTTAGTTAAACCTGTCTTTAGCCCTATCATTAAAATATAAATCCCTAACTTATGAGAACTTAGAGGGAACTCATTGAAGTATAAAGCGTTTTACGAAGCTATGAATGAAATAGTTAGCTTCGTGTTTAACGTTATAGATAAGATTAAGGAGCATGAACTTGAAGCACTAATTAATACATTACTTGACGCGTACTCTAAGAGGAAGAAGATATTGGTCATGGGTGCCGGGAGGAGTGGCCTTGTTGGTAGGGCTTTCGCTATGAGGTTAATGCATTTAGGGTTTGATGTCCATGTGCTAGGTGATACGCTAGTCCCTAAGATTGAGGAAGGCGATGTGGTAATATCGATATCCGGTTCTGGAAGAACTAAGCTTATAGTTACGGCTACTGAGGCGGCTAAGAGTGTTGGCGCTAAGGTAATAGCCGTAACGTCATATAGGGATAGTCCATTAGCGAGACTTGCAGACGTTGTTTTTGAGGTTCCGGGAAGGACTAAGATAAGCCCGAAGGAGGATTACTTCGCTAGCCAAATACTGGGCATTCATGAACCTTTAGCCCCGCTAGGTACGTTATTTGAGGATACCGCTATGATAGTGCTTGATGCAGTAATCTCTGAGCTAATGGTTAGGTTAGGAAAGTCTGAGGAGGATTTAAGGAGACTCCATGCAAATATTGAAATCTAATTAATTAGTTTACGTTTATCAGTCTTTAAATACTAAAGGTTTATTCTAAGAAAATAAGGTAAGAAAAATAAGGTAAGTGACTATGGGTATTGAGACGGCGTTAATAGGTAGCTTACCTAGACCTCTAATACTCTCAAAATACGTCGGTAGGTTTAGGTCAGGCAAGATTTCAGAGGTTGTCTTAGAGAGAAAGTATGTTGTGTACACGAAGAGAGCACTTAGTAAGTTAATTAGCATGGGGTATAAGGTCGTAACTGACGGCATGTTTAGGCATGATGACATACTCAATCCATTCATATCATTTATAGATGGGGTTAAGGTAAACGGTCTATATAGGTTTTATGAAAACAATTTCTTCTTTAGGATACCGATAATAGAGGACATGATAAAACTGAAAAAGAACGTACCCTTAATTACCTGGTACTTAAAGGCTAAGGAGATAGTAAGTGAGGTTACTAAGGAGGAGGTTATTATTAAGCCTGTAATCCCCGGACCAGCAACCTTTGTCTCCCACAGCATAAATATGTATTATAAAGACCTAGGCAAGTTTATAGCTGATTACGTAGCTAATGTTCTTGAGCCATTAATAGGTGGGTTAAAGAAAGTAGGGGCTGATGTTATCGAAATTCATGAGCCTGCCTTAGTAGCTTCAAGGCTTAAGCCTAAGGTTATTGATTTGAGTCTAAGGGGTATATATGAACTTAGTGAGTCTTTAGGTGTTAAGATATGGCTTCAAGTGTACTTCGGGTCATTAAGAAGGTTAGTTAAGTACCTAAAACCCAGTGCGGACCTAATTTTGAGCCTTGACCTAGTTGAATCACCTGAGGATATTCGTTTACTTAAAGTACTTAAAGGAGTGACTGAAAGCATAGCTTTAGGTATTGTTGATGCAAGGAACACTAAGATCGAACGTTTTAAAGAGATGAAGAGGGTCGTAGATAAAGCTTTGAGATATAGCTTTAAAGACATATATCTATGTCCTAACACATTACTTGATTTCTTACCTGAGGTTATAGCTTATAGGAAGTTAAGGAAGCTTGCACGTTTTGTAAAAGCTTTTAGAGGTGATTGAAATGATTGAGCTACCTGTCTTACCTACTACGGTCATAGGTAGCTACCCAAGACCTAAGTGGCTTAAAGAGTTAGTCAAGGCCGCTAAAGCGGGAAGGCTAGGTAAGAAGTACCTTATTGAGGGATTTAACGATGCTGTTGTAGCTGTTGTTAAGGAACAGGAAGAAGTAGGCATTGACATACCTAGTGATGGTGAAATGCGTAGGGATGAGATGGTGGAATACTTCGCTGAGAGGATTGAAGGCTTTAAGTTTTATGGCCCAGTCAGAGTGTGGGGTACTCATTACTTTAATAAGCCAGTCGTTGTAGATTCTTTGAGGAGAACTAAACCTATAGTTCTTGATGAATTTAAGTTCCTAATGAAGGTAACTAATAGGAGGGTTGTTAAGGTAACCATAACAGGTCCTTACACAATTGCTGATTGGTCATTCAATGAGTACTATAAGTCTAAGGAGGAGCTTGTCTTCGAGCTTGCCAAGATTATTAATGAAGAGGTTAAGGAACTAGAAAAGGCTGGCGCCCTCTTTGTCCAGATAGATGAGCCTGCATTAACTACACACCCTAAAGAGATGGAGTGGGCTGTAGAGGCTATTAATGAGGTCACTAAAGGTGTTAATATTAAGTTAGGGCTACACGTATGCTATAGTGATTACAGGGTGTTAGCACCATACTTTGATAAGCTAAAGTTCTCACAGTTCGCTCTTGAGTTCGCTAATAGAAACTTTAGAGACTTAACATATATATTGAGGAAATTAGGTGATAAGGAGATAGGTCTAGGTGTTATTGATGTTCATAACAGGAAGATTGAGGACATTAACGCAGTCGTTAGGGCTATACGTAAGGCTTTAAGAGTTGTTAGACCTGAACAGATATACGTAAATCCTGACTGCGGGCTTAAGCTCCTATCTAGGGAGGTAGCTAGGGAGAAGCTAAGGGTTATGGTAAGCGCCGTTAAAGTACTTAGGAGGGAATTAAGGAGAAAAGGCATAGAGACCATAGAGTTAAGAACGAAAGTTTAAATACATGACCATTACTTAATGGGTGGCGACCTCTTAACGAATTTAAAGCCCCATTTCTTAAGGAGTGCTTGTGCTCGTGGTGATATTGAAGGGGCGACCAAGACCCCTTTAACATTAACGTGGAATTTTGAATAATACTCAACGTACCTCCTTAATTGATAAACTGCATCTATATCAGCAGAACTGCGTTTAAATTCAGTAACTATTAGGTACCCATTCTTACTTCTCAACACCAAGTCTATTCTGCCGTGAGGTGTTGAGACCTCCCTACTTACCAATGTTGCTCCTTCCTCAATTATTGACGGGTTCAAAGCGACCTGCCTAACCATATCTTCCTCAGTACCTAAGACCCTTAACTTAGTTTTACTTAAGTGTGTAATCATTAATGCGTAGATTTCATGCAGTACTATCTTAAGTACTTCAGGTGGTCTGATACGTTTAGAAACTATGACTACATTGCCATCCTCTTCGGTAATACTTATTATGGAATTTGAGGGTTGCCAGTTAAGAGGCTCCCTACCATCCCTTTCATGGACGAGCACAGTCCCATCGGTCTTAACTATTATTAGCCTGGTATGGGGCTCCGCATAGCTGGCCGCACGTCCCTCATAAAATATCTCACATTTAGCAACAACCACGATAACTTTAATTTTTAAAGCCCTTCTAAATACTTTTATGAATTCCTCATTAGATGTAGGTCTATATATCTCTACTAAAGACCTCCCAACCATATCTACACCTTACCGCTAAAGTAGTTTATTAATCTCTCAATAATTTTCTTGGTGTCTACTTTGGGTAAGGTTGCTGAAGCGGCCTCATTATGCCCTCCGTGTCTACCGTTAAACTCGTTAGCTACAAACTCACTTATACGTAAGGCATTCCCCTTAAGTGACCTAACAGTAACAACTACTTTACTTTCCTCCTCACGTACAATCACTATATCTAAGTTCTCCTTCTTTGCAACTTCAGTTGACGCTATCCCTATAAGTCCTGCGTAAATACGTGACTCAGCTAATGTAAGCGGATATATTATCACTGAAGAAACCCTAATTCCCTTATTGATTATCTTATTAATTAATGTGTTAAGAACCCACTTACCTATCTTTGCCCTACTTAATACCTCTTCACAACCAAATATGTTTCTTGACCTTAGTAAGTCATCTATTATTCTCCGCATGAAATTTAAATCACTTGGATCCCTTGATAAAGCTAGCTTAAGCATATCGGCAAGCTCCTTAACATCCTCTGCTGAGGTTCCACTACCTTCACATACATCAGCTATATTAACAAGTAACTCCTCCTGAGGATTTAAAACGAAGCCCATAGACGATATCATTAATCTCGGGGTAGACGGTGCTTTACTCCATATAACACTAATATTCCTTGACTTCATTAATTCATTAACGAATTTCTTACTAGATAAGTGATGATCAACTATAACAACCTTTACACCTTTATCAGTAAGCTCCTTAACTATAGCTGTTAATTCCCCATCTAGCGCTAAATCGAGAATCACCATGGAATCTATTACATCGACTTCATTAATAGCCTTATGAATATCTTTAGAAGCTCTCCAGGGCTGAGTTAGTACTATCTTTACGTTACTTGGGTAATCACTATGTAGTAAATGCTTTATATATAGGTATGTCGATATTATGCCGTCACAGTCAGCATGTGCGGCTACTATATGCATTAACTACACCTAAGAATACATTCAATCTCTTCCTTAATTAACTAAATACTTATTAACCCTCTTAAGCTATTTCATTAATGATAAGGTTATGGTTAAAGAAGGCATTACGGTATTGTACTCAAGACTTAAATCGCAGAAGTACCATATAGTAGGCTCTCACTCAGCTGTCAAGAAGTGTCATTGGACGCATGCAACTTTACTTGAAAGGAGATTTTGTTATAAGTGCCTATTTTACGGCATAGAAACCCATAGATGCGTCCAGATGTCTCCTGCGGTTCTTTGGTGTTGGAATAGATGCCTTCACTGCTGGAGATTTAGACCTAGTGATGCTGGTATCGACTTTGATGATACGCGCCTTCCCACGGTTGATGACCCTGAGTTCATCGCTGACATGGTGATTAAGGAACATTTACGTATTCTTAGTGGTTATTTTGGTAATCCTAAGGCTGATAAGGAATTACTTAAGGAGGCTATGGAACCTAAGCACGTGGCTATAAGTCTTACTGGTGAAGCTACTCTTTACCCTAGGCTTAGTGAGTTAATAGAGGTATTCCATAAGCGCTCATTAACGACCTTCTTAGTTACTAGAGGTATTAGACCCGATGTCCTAGCGTCTCTTAGCGAAGAACCTACACAGCTCTACATATCTATTGAGGCATATAGTAAGGAGACCTACAACTACTTTAACCAGCCAGTAGTGCCTAATGGGTGGGAACTCACTCTAAATACTTTAGAAATATTGCCTAGCTTTTCATCACCTACAGTACTTAGGATTACGTTAGTTAAGGGCTTTAACACCCATGAAAAAGCTATTCATGAATTCGCTAAGATCATCGAGATTGCTGAACCCACTTACGTTGAACCTAAAGCATACATGCATGTAGGAGCATCAATAACTAGATTAAGAAGAGAACACATGCCCACCTTTAGTGAGGTAATGAAGTTTAGCAAGAAGTTAGCCGAGCTAACGGGCTATTACCTAGTAACTTACAGTGTACCTAGCCGCGTAGTCTTACTTTCAAGGTTTAAGAAACAGCCATTTAGGTATGGTAAGGGATGCCCCTGGGGGTGGAGTAGGCCTGATGAAGGAAGTGAAGAGTCTGGTGAGTATGGAAAATTAAAGCACTTAGTATAAACTAGACTCCTTAATTACCCATACAAATATTGTGGGATTGAAGAAAAACAAATTATTCAAATGGTTTAGTTACGTTCATGTCTTTTACCAATACGTAAGGCGCTAATGTAGGTATCTCTACTTCCCACCACTTAATGCTATACTGTTTGTTACATAATGCATGCAGGTTCTTTAATACTCTTGACAAGTTATCAGCTATTCTGACTCTACCGACAAATCCTTTAAACTCGCCATTCTCTATGAGAACAGTAACGTCTCTACTCACCGTAGAGAATATGCCCTCAATCCAGTTCTGTAGTCTTGTGTACCAATTATTTATGATTAAGATACCATGCTTTACCTCCTTAACTAGCTCATCCTCCTTAATGGTTCCTGGAGGTATTATTATGTTCCACGGTGATGGCGTAACCCAACCAGCATTACCCGTTGTTTTCGCTTTCATCTTTAATGCTGTAGCAATATTATGGAGGAATGTCCTAAGGTAGCCATTCTCTATTATGGGTTTAGTAAACGTCTCTACACCTTCATCATCGAATGCCGTTGAGCCATACATACTTTCCATTCTTGGATCGTCTATTATGGTGCATACATCAGAACCTACTTTATCTCCTGATTTATTCTTCATGAACATGGAGAAACCAGACATTACTGCAAAGGCTGAGGCCATGTAAGATACATACCCAAATATATTACCGACAACCAATGGAGACAGTATTACATCATATTTACCAGGCTCAAACTTTATTTGGGGTAGGTTTAGTGAGGCATATTCAGCTGATTTTCTTGCGACAAGCCTTAATTCGTCTTCATTCATGAACTTACTACTCCAAGCCCAGTGACCTGTATTGTTACCTTTAAAGCACCTTAAGTAGGCCATAACACCAGTACTATCCTCATAAAGCTCACCACCCTTGCTCGTCATCAGCAATTTCTCACTATAAATTAAGTCTATGGTTCCAGCAACCTTCTCTACATTATACTTACTGATTTCATCAAATACTAGGTCTATAATCCTATCTGGGTTATCCATGTAATCGATTACCTTTTTATCAACTGTTTTTCCTAGAGGCTTTACCTTAAGCTCATCGAGTACTGGAGCGTAAAGTTCGGATTCTCGAAGTTTATCTATGCTTGAGATCGCTTTCCTCACGAACTCACCTAGGCTCTCCTTACCACTAACTTCAGCTTCTGTAATAAGGACTTTCTTATCTTTAGCCATCCTCACCGATAATTTAACTCTGTTCCAGCTCTGAATGACCGATGGCTGAGAATTAGCTAACTTTATCATTACCTCATCACTAGCACGGACGATAACTATAGCCTCTCTTATTCCTTGCTTTTCCAGCTCCTTTAATGTTAATGAGCCTATTTCACGAAGTAAGTCCTTCATGCCCTTACCACCCCCAAATAAATCTTTGATAAACGAACGTTCGGCCCGCCAAACCATACAGGTACGCCTTGGGCTGGCTCACCCTTACCGCACGTCCCTGGATAGAACTTTAAGTTCTTATCGACACCAACAATCTTACTATAGAATCCCTTCGTAGTTATCTCTAGTACTGGGTTTCTGACCAGTTTCTTTAACTCACCGTTTTCAATAAGGTAAGCTTCTAAACCCACGTAGCGTTGATTCCACCTTATGTCATCTATGTTCCACTCCATGTAGTTCTTAATGAAGACCCCAAGCTTTACATCCTCTATGAGTTCCTCAAAACTCATGTCACCAGGCTTTAGGTAGGTGTTTGACATTCTTATTATAGGCTCACTCTTATAGTCCATAGCCCTAGCTGAAGCATTACTGCTCGTACCAAAGACATACGCTGTAGCCCTATTATGTAAGGGTTCATTAATTATGCCCTCCTTATACAGGTGCCTAGGTCTTGCTGGGACTCCCTCATCATCATATAAGTAGAAACCGAAACTTCCAGGTATTGTTGGATCCTCAATAACTGTTGCGTACTTAGTCCCTATACGTTCCTTACCTATCATGTAAGGCTTAACATAGCTCTCACCCGCCTGGGCAGCCTCACGCCCTAATATCCTATCGGCCTCCATGGGGTGACCGGCACTCTCATGAACAAGTAATCCAACTATCTCACTGCCTATGACAACATCAACTTTCTCTTTTGGTGGCTCAACGCCTTTAGTAAGAATTTTCTCAAGTACCTTAGTGCGTTCCTTAAGCTCCTTATCAACTTTCCATACATTAAGCCATTCAAGCCCCCCACTAGCACCAAACTCAACCCATGTCTGAACACTTCCTTTCTGGGGGTGTGTACATACTATGTTGGCCGCTATAAATACTCGAGGAATTAAGCTACGTACATAAGCCCCGTCACTATTAATAATCACCTTCTCTTGAGTATGCTCAACATAATTCATGAAGTATACCGGGATTTTAGTCTCCTTAACTGATGAAGA
Organism: uncultured Desulfurococcales archaeon; assembly: GCA_964519505.1. GTDB lineage: Archaea > Thermoproteota > Thermoprotei_A > Sulfolobales > CAZFJX01 > CAZFJX01. Next base: position 31,310 of record CAZFJX010000002.1, on the reverse strand, counting down.
CACTATTTTCCAAAGCTCTGTATGCATATTTAGCTTGTCATCTAAGCTTAGGTAATCAAACTCTTTAACCGCGTGAACACTATATGAAACCTTCCCTAGGCGTTCCTCAGAGAACCTTATGGGATTCCTCATCACCTTAGATGACGCTCTAGCCCTACTAATAGCTTTATTCAGGGAATACTCCACGGCTTCCTTACTTAGTATGTTAGTCGATGCAAAGGCTAATGTTCCCTCAAGAAGTACTCGAATACCTATACCTTCCTTAACATCATGTCCAATACTTAGTATTGCACCATTCCTTGAGGTTATAGCGAAATGAATATCCTTCTGATACCTGGCTTCAACATATGAAGCACCTGACTCTAAACCCTTATTAACTACATACCTTAGTAAATCCTCAACCACGCAATCCACCGCACTTAATATCTTTAAAGTATAAAATAAAGGGTTTAGGTCTTAGAATAAAACTCGCTGCGAGAACAGTTTAAAACTACCCTCAAAGACATGTAATTAGGTGATTTAGATTAAGCCATACATAGACGCTCACTGTCATTTCCATGAGTTAAGCAATACCGAGGTAATCGAGTTCTGTAACTCACCAAACTATGTAATCATAGGAGTTAGTGACGACTTTCAATCATCATTAAAAACCTTAGAGTTAGCGTCAAGGTGCTCGAACCTAATACCGGCGCTAGGTATACATCCATGGAGCATTGATGAGCTAGGTGTGGGTGCTAGAGAGGAATTTACGCGGTTAAAGAACCTTATTGAGGAGGTAGTTAAGAAAATAAGGTTCATAGGTGAGGTCGGTTTAGATAAGGTTTTCGTACCTAAGTCATTAGATATACAGCGTGAGGTCTTCATAAGTTTTCTTGAGTTAGCTAGGGATTACGGCTTAGCACTTAATATACACTCAGTCGGTACGTGGAGGGAGATACTTAACCTACTCTATAAGTACGACATAAAGCTAGCTATATTCCACTGGTATTCAGGGCCTCTGAACCTCCTCAAGGAGTTTAAGGATAGGGGGTACTACATAACCGTAAACCCTGCTATTACTATACAGCAGAAAACCCAGAGGGTTATCCAGGAGGCTGACTTAGACATTCTTCTTACTGAGAGCGACGCGCCATATGATTATAGGGGGATGAAGTTAATGCCCTCACTAATACCTTTATCTATGGATACAGTAGCACGCATAAAGGGATTATCTACTGATGAAGTGCATGAAGTCATAATAAATAATTTCAAAAGACTTGTGAAGGAGCTCAATATAAACAATCAAGTACTTAATTACCTCCCTTAGGTGTTTGTTTATGATAATTGTAGTGATACTTAATAAGGATAACGCTGAAGGGCTAAGAAGATGTCTAGAGAGTCTAGCCAGACAGACCTTAAGGATTTGTAAGGACTTTAAAGTATTAATTATGGATGGCGGTAGTACCGATGGTAGTGAGGAAGTAGCTAAGGAGTTTAATTCCAAGCATCCCTGTATATATTTCGTAAGGCAATGGAGCGGTAAAGGTACAGGACCCGCAAGAAACGATGCCCTTCAGGTAATTAAAAGCAAGTTCCCTAACTGTAACCTAGTTGTATGGGGGGATTCTGAAAACATCTATGAAAATACATACCTGGAAGAATTAAAGGAGAGAACTAATGAATGCTTACTGGTTGGTGGGGAACCTATAGTTAATGGTGAGTCAGTGATTGGTAAATCATTATTTTGGTACCATACGTTTTACGCCATGGCTCCTTTTTTATCTAAGTACCATATAGCCGGAAATAACCTAATGGCTAAGCTAAAGGTGTATGATGTATGTGGTGAGTACCCCCCCATATTTAGGGCTGACGACCTCTACTGGAATGAGGTATGTAGAAACAAGGGCATGGTCTTTTGCTTAGAGAAGAGAGCTAAGGTTTACGTAGGTGTACCTGAGGGTTGGAGAGACATTATGAGATGGGAAAGAGCTAGGGTAAGGGGTCTTATGGAAGGTGGTAAGTTCTTGGGTGTAATAACTAGAGATGTTTTTAGATGGGTGGCTTTTCTAATTCTCTATATAGTACTTGTCATACTTACACTCATTAATCCAACAATGTTTTTACCCTTGCTGATAGCGTCTATAGCTGTCCCTTCAATAATCCTTGAGATTTACGGACATAGATATGTCCATAAGCCGTTTACTGGCATAGGGTTTACTTCATTCCTAATGATGTTAGTGCATTCTGTACTAACTACAGTTCTCTACATAGAGTATAAGCTCATTAAAAGTAAATAGGAATTCCTTAAAGCATTTAGTGGAGGCTTGAAGTGAATGAATATTAAGGAGATTATACGTAAGGTTAACGTGTTAAGTAATGGCGCCATAGTACTAGGTAGCAATGTAGTTATAGACTCACATTATAATCGTAGGGTAAGGGTCGTTACTCATACACATAGTGATCACATGATAGGACTCCGAAGTAGTATAGCTCTATGTAGGAACATAGTCGCTACCCCATTAACTATTGAAATAATTAATGAATTAGGCTATAGAGTCCCTAAAAATAGGAAAACCCCGCTACCTTACGGTACTGAACTAAAACTTGAGAATTCGGTGCTTAAGCTTATTAAAGCGAGACATATAATGGGTTCAGCGCAGGTCATTCTCGACGATCATGAATTAGGGCTTAGAATAACATATACAGGTGATTTTAAGCATCCCGGAAGTGATACGCCGGTTGTGGAAACTGATATACTCATAATAGAGAGCACTTACGGTAGGCCAGAGTGGGTTAGGCCGTTTAAGTACGAGATAGAAAATTTGATGGTTGACTTCGTCAGTAGGTTATTAAGGGAAGGCCCTGTACATATACGTGGGTTTCATGGGAAGATACAAGAGGTTATGGAGATACTTAGAGGGAGTGGAATTGATGCTCCATTCATACTGCCTGACAAAATCTTCAAAATCACTAAATTAGCTGTGAAGCACGGTATGAATATAGGTAATTTCCTTAGGCTTAACGACCCAGAAGCTAAGAGCTTAATTGATTACGGATGGTATATATTCTTAGACCACGCCGGTACACAGCCGACCCTAAGGAGATATAAGTTACGTAAGGATGCTGTTGAAATAATACTGACGGGGTGGGAATTTAAGAAACCCATAAGAAAATTAAGAGGTGGTAAGTACGTCATAGCATTCAGCGATCACGCTGATTTTGAGGAATTAATTAGTTATGTAGAAAATGCTCAACCCAAATTCGTTATTACGGATGCTTCAAGGAGTAACGCTGCATACGTCTTAGCTAGTGAAATCAAAAGAAGATTAGGAATAGAAGCTATAGCTTTACCAGCAAGAGGAAAGTCCCTCGTATTTTATTAAGTAACCCTGTATTTCTCTGAAAGGAGTATGGACCTTATAGCTAATATACTTACTAGGAGAGCTATGGCTAATAATGCAGAAAGCGTACCTCTTGAAGGTATGAAGTAAGTACTACTACCACTAAGCTCAAGCTTAACCTCCATAACTGCGTGAAATCTTCTGCCCCCATAAGTGACTGTTAGGTTTTTTGAGAATGATATAACTTTAGGCATTTCATCACCACTTACGAACTCTTTAAGGCTCTCGGATATTATCTCTTCAAGATCCTTAACTTGGGGTGTAACCGTAGTCTCTATAGTGATATCGCCGCCTCCTCTAAGTATATATACCTTAGTATAGAACTTCATCACTCTCCCTAAGTCTCCTATATATATCTTAGTCACACCTAAGTAAACAGTATATGTGGTACTCTCCATTAATGATAGAGCCATTAGTATTAGGAACGGTATTACCAACGCCTTATTCAGCATTACTTAGTACCGATTAATTACTTAACCATACCTATTTATTTCTATTCAGCTTACGTCAATTGTCTTAAGCCCTATCTCCGAAAGTATTAAAGCTTGATTGTATTTTTAAAAAAGGGATTTAAATGAGTTATCTAGAGCCTTTGTTTAAGCCTAAGTCAATAGCCATAGTCGGGGCCTCAAGAACCCCAGGAAAAATAGGTTACGAAATACTTAAGAACTTAATAGAGTATGGCTATAGCGGTAAGTTATACCCAGTAAATCCCAAGGCTAAGGAGATCTTAGGCCTTAAATGCTACCCTAAAGTATCAGCAATACCTGATAAGGTTGACGTTGTTATAGTGGTTGTTCCTGCTAAAATAGTTCCTGAAGTCCTTGAGGACTCCGGTAAGGCTGGCGCTAAGTTTGCTGTGATAATCACGGCAGGATTTAAGGAAGTGGGTAATGTTGAACTCGAAAACAGAGTTGTTAAGATAGCGAGAAAGTACGGTATAAGGATCTTAGGTCCAAACATATTCGGTTACGTATATACGCCTTTAAGGATAAACGCCACGTTCGGGCCTAAAGACGTGATACCTGGCGGTGTAGCTTTCATAACTCAATCCGGTGCTTTAGGCATAGCCCTAATGGGTATGACCATCTTAGAGAGAATAGGTGTTTCAACCATACTTAGTGTTGGCAATAAGGCTGATTTAGAGGACTCAGAACTGATTGAGTACCTAGCCACTGACCCAAGCACAAAGGTTATCCTCATATACCTAGAAGCTTTAGTAGATGGTAGAAGATTTGTTGAAATGGCGCAGAAAGTGACTCTATATAAGCCAATAATAGTTATTAAGGCAGGCAGAACTGAGGTTGGTGCTAAAGCAGCATCATCACATACAGGTGCATTAGCTGGTGATGTAGCTTTATACAAGGCTGCTCTAACCCAAGCAGGCGTTCTAATAGCTAGTAATGTTGAGGAAGCGTTTGACTGGGCTAGAGCATTCTCACTACTACCACTACCTGAGGATAAGGGGAATGTTCTACTAATAACTAATGGTGGTGGTGCTGGTGTATTGGCTACTGACACTTTAGCTGAGTATGGTGTCTACTTAAAACCAACACCTAAGGACTTAGTTGAGGAGTTAAGAAAGATAACACCACCATTCGCTGCTTTAGGTAATCCAGTAGACCTATCTGGACAGATAGATGAGGTTGGTTACGTAGAGGCTTTAGGTAAGGCACTACAGCATCCTGAGGTGAGTGGCGTGTTAGCGCTATATTGCCATACAGGGTTTACTGACCCACCATACCTAGCTAGCCTAATAATTAAGAAGATTAAGGAGATAGGAGGTCTGAAGAAGCCGTTGACGGTAGCATTCATAGGTGGTGAGGAGGTCTCATTAGCTATAAGGAGGTTAACCCTAGCGGGAATCCCGACATACCCAACACCTGAAAGAGCTGCTTCTGCTCTAGCCGCGCTCTATAGGTATATAAGGGTTAAGGAGGAGATAAAGGCTAAGTTAGGCATTAAGTAATTAATGCGGTGAAAAATGCTTAAAAATCCGTTTAGTAATCTAGAAAACTAGACGTTGGGTGCGTAGATATGGAGTATATATATGCTACTCTATTATTACATGCCGCGAAGAAAGAAATAACGGAGAATAACCTAAAAAGAGTACTTGAGGCAGCGGGTATCCAAGTGGATGAAGTTAGGTTGAAATCCTTAGTAGCTGCTGTAAAGGAAATAAACATAGATGAGGTCATAAAGTCAGCCGCAGCGATGCCCGTAGCACCAGCCGTAGCTCCAGCTGCTACTGAACAAGCAACCCAGCCAGCTGAGACAAAGGAAGAGGAAGAGAAAGAGGAAGAGGAGGAAAAGAAGGAGGCATTATCTGAAGAGGAGTTAGGTTCTGGGCTAGCAACGCTCTTCGGTTAAGACCAGTAAACGTTTTATTTGGAAGCTAGACCAAACTAAAATTCTTAATTAACTCAAAATTCAGAAAGCGCTTATAAATATTTAGCCTACTAGGGATATCCTAACCTAATAGTTAGGATGCTTATTCGTATAACTTAATAAACTCTAAAGTAACTATTTGAGTGGGTGAATATGATAGTAGATGAGAAAGATCTGAAGATCTTAAAGATCCTAGCAAGTAATAGTAGAATACCTCTAACTCACTTAGCTCATGAGCTAAGGATTACTGATGTAGCTATTAAGAAAAGAATTAAGAGGCTTGAGGAGGATGGTGTGATTATTAGGTACACCATAGTAGTTGATCCGGAGAAAATAGGTTATAACTCAGTAGCTTGGATAGGTATAAATGTTGAGCCTGGTAAGATAATTGCTGTAGCTAAGAAAGTTAGTGAATTATCGAATGTGATCTTTGTCGCATTAGCTTCCGGAGATCATGAGGTTGTTGCTGAAGTCTGGGCTAGAAATAATAATGAGTTAGCTAAGATCATAGAAGCTATCGGAAAAATTGATGGAGTCACCGGAGTCTACCCATCAATAGTTTTAGACATAATAAAGCATAGGACCGGATTACCCGAGTAATTATTTCTTGGTTTCTTAAGTTGAAAGTCAGACCTTTAGCTTTCGATAGTTTAGGGGTTAGGTCTATGTCTACTTATGTGGAGACTAGGGACATTAACTTAATAATAGATCCAGCAGTTGCTTTAGCCCCTAGGAGGTACGGGTTACCACCCCATGAACTAGAAATAAAACGAATGTATGAACTAGCCGATAAGATTTATAGCTTAGGGCGTGATTCCGAAGTAATCATAATAACTCATTATCATTATGATCACCACGACCCTGGCAGGATAATTCCTTTAGATATGTTTAGAGGTAAGATGGTTTACATAAAGGACTATGGAAGAAATATAAATATATCACAGAAGATACGTGCCCTTAGGTTCATGAAACTTATAAGCAACTTAGTGAGGAAAGCAGTGATTGCTGATAGTAGGTTGGTGAATGTAGGTAAAACCAAAATCGAGTTCTCAGAGCCTTTACCTCACGGAAGTAATGATAGGTTAGGATACGTGTTAAGCGTATATTTAAGGGAGGAGGACCAATCACTGATATATACGTCAGACGTTGAAGGATTTCCGCTAGATAAGCAGCTTAGATTTGTTATAGACAGAAAGCCCCAAATAATAATTGCTGATGGGCCGTCAACTTATCTTGAGGGCTATAAAATACAGCGTACAGAGATTGAATCATCGATAAGGAACCTAACTAGGTTGTTAAGGGAGAATAAGCCTAAATACCTTATTTTAGATCATCATTTAGTGAGAGACTTAATGTTTAAGGATAAGTTAAGGATGGTTTATGAGTTTGCTAAGGAGAGAGGTATTAATGTTGTTACTGCGGCTGAGTACTTAGGTAGGGAGAACGTCTTTTTGGAGGCTAATAGATTTAAGTTATGGAGTAAGGAAAAGGTTAGTTGATTGTGATGAACTCTAAAGGTTATGACCCTATTGAGAGGGCAGGAAAGGTTAAGGAATTAGTGACTAGAGTTATTTCTGGTGAGGAATTAAGGGCTTACTTTAGATTCCGTGGTGGTAGGTGGTATGGGGGTATAGCTACTGGTGATGTCATAGGCTGTAACCTTTCATGCGTTTTTTGCTGGTCTTGGTACTTCAAAGATAAGCCCTCATTAGGTAAGTTCCTTACACCTTACGAAGCCTTTACACGGATAGCTAAAATAGCTGAACGTAGAGGGTACAGGTTCGTTAGATTAAGTGGTGGGGAACCAACAGTTAGCAGGGTGCATCTAATAAAGTTAGCTAGGTTATTTGAGTCAACTAGGTACGTATTTATTCTTGAGACCAACGGTTTATTGATAGGTTATGATTACTCATATGCCAAGGAATTAGCGAACATAAGTAATTTAGTAGTAAGGGTATCATTTAAAGGTACTACACCCGATGAGTTCCATAGATTAACTGGAGCAGCACCTAAGTTCTATGAGTTACAGTTTAAGGCTTTGGAGAATCTAGTTTATGCGGGTTTCGAACCAGGGAAGGAAGTATATCCAGCAGCAATGATAGGTTTCAGCCCTGATGAAAATATAGTGGAGTTCGTTAAAAGGCTTAAGGCGATAAGCGATGAGTTTGTTGATGTCGATTGGGAATACGTCTTTCTATATCCACATGTCGAGAGAGCATTAAAGAAAGCGGGCCTAAAACCCTTGAGAGCGGTGAAGCCTAATAAAATACCTAAGTCAATGATTTAATAGAATATCCCCAAAAACTTAAGTTAGGTGGCTGTATTGAGTAAGTCACATAAGGAGCAAAAGGTAGAGCAAGTGACATTCTCACTAGTTATTACAAGTGATAGCATTCTTAAGGGGCTTAAGAAAGACGAAGTATCACCCATAGTTAAGTCGAGAGTTATTAAGGCAGGCTTCAATCTTGCCTTATCCACAGTCGTAGGGAATGTGGAGGAACATATAAAGAACGCCGTAATTAAGGCGTTAAATGTTAGTGATGTAGTTATAGTTACTGGAGGGACTGGGTTAAGTTCTAGGGACTTGAGCATTAAGGTCATTAAGGAAATCAGTGAACATGAGGTAAGAGGGTTTGGTGAGTTATTTAGGTATTTAAGCTACCTTGATGTGGGCGCATACGCCTGGTTAAGTAGTGCTTCAGCATTCGTTAAGGGCGGTAAGTTAATATTCGTACTTCCAGGGCATCCTAAGGCTGTTGAGCTAGCTTTAGATAAGTTAATAATACCTGTAGTTGCTCATGCACTTTGGGAGTTACGTAGGTAGTAATCAATTTTCAGTTTACCGACATCTAATGTTTTAACACCGTAATAATACTCAAGTAGCCGTAAGGTAATTTTCCTCAGCTCAGATGTAAGTGCTTCCTTTCTGACACCTAATTCCTCAGCCACCTCACCCCAACTTCTTCCCTGCAACACCTTCATTATTAGTAACAACTCATGTTTCCTACTTAATTTAGGTCTCTCCTCACATCTCGATGCCCAATAATACTTAGTTAATATCATGACAGCATCGCATACGGCTTCATAAGTTGTCGGTCCTAGGCAATAATTCTTTAGTCTATCTAGCTGTATTGGTGATAGGCTAATCTTAAGTTGCGGTAATTCATCACATGAGGATTTCAGAAGTAGTAAAGCCACATCACTTTCTAGGAACCTATAGACGTCGTGTAGGCTATTAAGTAATTTAGTTCTGAATTCTGAACTAGCTATCTTAACTAATACCTCCCACTTAGGGTTTAATGGCTTAATGACTAGTACTGTGAATTCACCGCTAACCGGGTTCCTATCTGGAGATATATGTACGGGTATAAACCCATTTTTCACCCAAAAGTTAAGCAACTCCCTATTAACACCGAACCCGCTCCCTATCCAGTCATAACCTCTCTCAATAGACTCCCTCTCTAACTTCTTTAAGACCCAAGAACCGATACCTTTACCCTGAACTTGTGGGTGAACAGCTATTCTAACTATCCTCCAGCCACGCCCATACGCGTAATCACGTAATCTCCAATGCTTAAGTAACCTATCAGGGAGTATATTCCCTGGTATCTTACCTCCCTTCAGTAACTCATCAATATAATCCTCAGGTATGGGGCCCTCCTCAGCTAGCTGTACGGCAGCAACTACCTTACCTGAAGGTATCCTAACAGCTCTAATACTGTGATGTGGGGCATCAGCTAACATACCTAGGTCGTCAGGCTGGTTCCTATAATGTGCTAAGACGTAAATACCGAATAAACTCCTAAGTAGGTCTTCACCTTTAGGGCTAAAGAGAAAGTCAGGGTCTAACTTTAAATACTCAAATGCACCCTCCCTTATGTAATTAAGATCCTCTTCAGATAGCTCATCAGGTTCTGCATTAAGTAGTAACGCATCAAATTGAAAAGCCTCTATAGGGTCATCTATAGCGTAGCGTATAGGCTCTGTCATCTCATAAGTAATTAACTTAGTTGCTGGATCCTCCTTAAGCCTCTTCATAAACCTAACTGAGAACCCCCTACCAGCACCTTCATACCCATGAATGGTCGTCGAGAATATAGTTCTCTTATGGTTAAGCCAAATTTTATGAAGGAGGGGCACAGAGATTCCAGCTGCTTCATCAACTACAGCTATATCAACCCCCAACCTAGGTATGTCTATTGGTGGCCAGTACTCTATGCTAAACCTATCACCTTTAACCTCAATTACGAAGTCCCTCCTTCTGATGACTTTATACTTGGTTTTTAACTTATCTAAGGTCTTCATTATTAAATCAAACATTGACTGAACATTAAGAGGTTCAGGAGCAGTAACCCCTATCCTGACCCTATTTTTATACTTAAGCAACTCCTTAACTAAACCAACGATAGCTATGCCTACTGAACAGCTCTTCCCTCTTCCCCTATCAGCTATAACAACAAAAGAAACTCTGCCCCTCTTCGGTCTTTCAATAAAGTTTGCCTCAATAAGTTTAATTACCTCAATCTGATCTTGGGTTAAGGCGAGTTCATATAATTCCTTAGGGAAAACAGTTTTTTGAGGTATCTTAAGTTCCTTAATTTTAACGCTACGTGATTTATACTTTACCATACCACTCTTTACTAACTTACCCTTATCGACATCGAATATATATATGCCTTTATGCTCCATTAATTTCCTAATAAACCATTTAATAAAGACATGACGTGGTTCAGGGTATTGAGGGACTGTAAGGTTCTGTTTAAATATAGTTTTCTTAGTGATCCACTCCTTAAATGGTGGAGTAAGGAATATTATTAACCCTCCTCCTTCAACTATCCCCATTAACCTACCGACGTCATTTGGCTTTAAATCATCTATTAGGTCCATAATTAACACGTCAAACGTGGTCCCTAGAAACTTCTCACTTCCCTCATAGACGCTTATAGTCATATCTATATACTCTCTATGGAGCTTCTTCATAACCCTTTTAAAGATCTTCTCACGTATTCTAGCCTCTGGGAATTCATCGTGAAATACGTAGAGAATCCTGACCTTACCTTGCCTCTCCCTCTTAAATATCTTTACATATCTTGAGACTATCTCCGTGGCTAACCCAGCTATTTTAATGCTATCTGAACCTGTAATCACTATTAACCGTCTATGCCTTAACTCTCTTAACCTCTTTATCTCTGACTTTAACTCCCTCATTAACCTGTAGTAATCATCAGTTAATAGCTCCCTTAACCTCTCCCTAACTATCACTAACTTAGGCACCTCACCTACCATACCTCCTCACCACACCGCTGATATCTTTAGTAATAGCACAGCACTGAATCCCTTACTAATTTACTCATTCCTTATCCTTAAGTAATTTAGAATTTAAGTAAGGTGTTTCCGTAAAAATACGGGTTATATAATCATTTTCTTTAATTCGTCATGGAGTCTCTCATACCTTAATATTATGTCTCTTGATAAACTAGGTTTAACTACCTTAAGTGCTTCAAGGAAGTATTTCATAGATATAGGTCTAGCCTCAAGTCTCTCTCTTAAAGCAAGCATCACAGCCTCCCTTACCAGCGCCTCGATATCAGCACCTGAGTAACCCTCAGTTAGTGAAGCTATCTTCTCTAGGTCTACGTCATTAGCAAGCGGTACATTTCTAGTATGCACCTTAAGTATCTCAAGACGTGTCTTCCTGTCTGGTGGTGGTACGTAGATTATCCTATCAAACCTACCAGGCCTTAGCAGTGCTGGGTCTAGGATGTCAGGCCTATTCGTAGCGCCTATAACGAACACGTTCTTTAGCGGTACTATACCGTCCATCTCAGCCAACAACTGATTAACTATCCTATCAGTCACACCACTGGTATCATGTCTATACCCACGTGCTGGCGCTATGGCATCTAACTCGTCAAAGAATACTACTGCTGGAGCTACCTGACGTGCCCTCCTAAAGATCTCCCTAACAGCCTTCTCACTTTCACCTACCCATTTACTTAGTATTTCTGGTCCTTTGATTGCTATGAAGTTAGCTCCTGACTCAGTAGCGACTGCTTTAGCCAATAGAGTCTTACCACAACCCGGAGGACCAAAGAGGAGTATGCCTTTAGGCGGCTTAATACCCATTTTCTCAAATACTTCAGGATGCTTTAGTGGCCACTCAACAGACTCCCTTAACTGTTGCTTGACGTGGTCTAAACCGCCTATATCATCCCATCTAACCTCAGGTACCTCAACGTAGACCTCCCTCATTAACGTTGGATGTACTACCTTCATAGCCTCTAAGAAGTCATTGAAAGTTACTTTAAGCTTAGCTAGCTTCTCGGCTGGTATGGGTTGATTAAGGTCTATACCACCCTCCTTAATGAACCTTCTTAACGCACTCATGGCAGCCTCCTTAACTAGGGCAGCTAGGTCGGCTCCCGTATAGCCATGAGTCATTTCAGCTATCTTATTTAAGTCTATGTCATCAGCTAAAGGTACGTTACGTGTATGAACTAGTAAGATCTCCTTACGTGCCCTCTTATCTGGTGGTGGTATCTCTATCTCTCTATCAAATCTACCAGGCCTCCTTAATGCCGGGTCTATGGCTTCAGGTCTATTCGTGGCGCCTATGACTATAACCTTCCCTCTCTCCTTAAGACCATCCATAAGGGCTAGTAACTGGGCTACGACTCTCTTCTCTACCTCACCAACTACCTCCTCTCTTTTAGGTGCTATAGCGTCTATTTCGTCGAGAAATATTATTGAGGGGGCATTTTCTTCAGCCTCCTTAAATATTTCTCTGAGCCTTTGCTCACTCTCACCATAGAACTTACTCATTATTTCAGGACCATTAATAGCTATAAAGTAGGCACCTATCTCATTGGCTAATGCTTTAGCCAATAGAGTCTTACCAACACCCGGTGGGCCATAGAGAAGTATGCCTTTAGGTGGCTCAATACCCAAGTGCTTGAATAACTCGGGGTGTTTCATTGGAAGCTCAACTATCTCTCTAATTCTTGCCTTAACCTCCTCTAGATTACCTATGTCTTCCCAAGTAACTTTGGGTATGCCTCTTGCACGCGCTAAGATTTCCTCCCTAACGGGCTCCTCTCTAATGATTAACTCAGTTTTTGGCGTAACATAAACAGCTTGAGTAGGTGATGTTGAAGTCACTATCAACCTTATCAACATGCTAAATAAAGGTATAAGAACAGCTTCACCCCTAATTAGAGGCTTATTCATTAATTGCTCTTTCACGTATTCAATGAAGTCTCTACTAAATCTAATAGGTTCCGTAGGTGCTAAAACAACCTTAGTAGCTGGTTCAACAGACGCCTTCCTAACTGTTACATAATCACCTACAGCAACGCCTAAAGCTTCTCTAGCATAACCATCAAGTCTTATGATATCTTTACCTTCATCTTCATAAAATGCAGGCCATACTTGAAGTACCGTAATCCCTTTAGGCCCCTCAACCTCTACGAAGTCACCGTAATTAAGGTTCAGTTCTTTTATATACTTCCTCGGCAACCTAGCTATTTTCCTACCAACATCTCTTTGTCTAGCTACCTCAACTCTTAATTTTACTTCAGCATTACCTTTCTTCAAGTAATACACCCACAAGATGTATAGTTAAGCGGGCATTTAAGTATTTGTTAAGAACTATTAACATCTACTATGGTTAAATGTATGGTTTCAAAAGGTACTATATAGTTAAAATCATTACATCCTTTCAGGCGTGGGTATGCCTAATATGTGAAGACCGTTCTTTAGTACTGTCTTAACGCCGTAAGTTAGCGCTAGCTTTAATTGCCTCCTCCCCCCCTCCTTCTCACCGATGATAGGTTCCTTATCGTAAAATGTATTGAATTTATCAGCGAGCTTGAGTAGGTAAGTAGCTAAGTACTCAGGATCTAAGTACTTGCTTACTCCCCTAACGACCTTAGGGAATTTACCTATAAACTTAACAATATCCCAAACTAACTTATTCTCATTAACATAGTCGAAGCTTATGGAGCCCCACTCAATGCCTTTGCCGTACTTCCTTAATACACTTAAAGCCCTAACATAGGTATATTGTAGGTATGGCCCGCTATTTCTTTCTAAATTAACTACGTTATCTATATTGAATAGTACAGGCTTGCTTGGCGATACTGAGAGCATAGCGAACTTAAATGCTGCTAATGCAACATCCTTAACAACGTCTTCAGATACCTCCTTACCCCTTGACTGAAGCAGCTCCCTAACCTTCTCCATACAACTCTCAAGTACTTCGTCGACCGTTACATAAACCCCTCTTCTACCACTCATCCTAATCCCTGGCAGGTTAACCATCTCATAGCTGTAATGAATCAAATTAGTCGCATACTCCCTATACCCGAGAGCGTAAAGCGCTAGCCTAAGCTGTGCTTGGGGTAATGTCTGTTCAGACGCTATAACGTTTATTACTTTATCAGCATTATAGTCCTCAAACTTATATATTGTGTAGGCTATGTCCCTAGTCGTGTATAGGGTAGTCCCATCACTTCTTTTTAATACTAATGGTGGTATTTCTAGGGCCTTAGGTATCTTCAGTAACTCCCGAACTAATGGGTCGTTAGTTAAGTAAGAAAAGTCAAGAGCTGGGACACCTTTGTAGAGCTTAAAGTACGGTGACTTCATAGCTTTCTCTAAGATCTTATTAACAAATCCTGACCATACTAAGTCACTCTCCCAATCCCATTTATCGAAATCTATGCCTAACTTACCTAATGTCTCCTTAAAACCTTTAAGAACGTAATTAATGACCTTCCTTACAAGTCTTTTCGCCTCTAGCTCTCCCCTCTCATACTCTCTAGATAGCTTCATTACTTCATACTCAGGGTCTTCGACTTTATTGATGGCATCTAAAATCTTATCGAAAGTCTTAACATCTCTCTCACGTAACCTAGCTGCCATGGCCATTAAGCCATCTAACTCACGTAACTTAAAGGTTAACTCATCAACATTACCTTTTCTCTTAAGTTCATTAACTTCTTTCTTCAACTTTATTATATCCATTAAAGTGTGCGTAACTGCGTATATGTATCCGAACCAATAATCGACCTTCATATCTTTGGGTGGTTCTGGTTCACCAAGTAGTTTATATCCAAAGGCTAGGATAGCTACTTGCCTACCTACATCGTCAACATAGAACCTTCTCTGAACTTTATGCCCAATGAACTCTAACGTCCTAGCCACGAACTCCCCTAAAACAGCGTTTCTACCTGAACCCACATGTAGAGGGTGTATGGGATTCGCACTTACGTACTCAACTATTATCCTTTCACTCTTAATACCACTTACCTTACCATACGACCCCTTAAGACTCTTCAAAGACCTCATAACTATCTGTGAGTACTGAACCTTATCTAGGAATGAGTTAATGTAACCCGAGACAACATTAACTTTATAGGTTATGTCTAATTCACTGATTTTGCTAGATATTTTAGGCATTAAATTCTTAATAGGCATCTCCTTACAATGCCTTCTTAACCTCCCTACAGGTAATGCTAAATCACCAAATTCAGGTCTTGGGGGCTCCTCTATATAGTTAAGTATTTCCTGCTTAGATATATCACAGTAATCCTTAACTGCCTCAATAATCTTCTCAGCTATTAAGTCCTCAATATATTCTTGAGGACTATCAATCATACCTATTCCCTTACATGTACTCTCTGTATCATCTCAGAAATTAATTCTTAATCCTTACGTACCTACTTTATAAGTTAGTTACCGGAAATACTAGTTAGGAAGGGTTGAATATAAGGTATGAAGTTTGCATCATGGAGATTACTTAGGGACGTGATTGATAGATCTGATGTGGTTCTTGAGGTAGTTGATATTAGGGTTCCTCCATTAACTAGAAACCCCAAAGTGGAGGGAATGGTGTTGAACAGCGGTAAAAGGCTAATTATTGTTTTGAACAAATGTGATTTAGTTCCTAAAAACATTGCCGAAGGTTGGCGGGACGTACTTAAAGAATACTTAGGTGTACCTACAGTCTTCATATCCGCTAAAGACCGCCTAGGTACGAAGATATTGAGGGATAGGATTAAGGAGGTAGCTAAAGTCAGGCCTCTCGTAGTAGGTATTGTAGGGTATCCTAAAGTGGGTAAATCCTCCATAATAAACACATTGAAGGGCAAGCACTCGGCACCAACCAGCCCGTATCCAGGAACGCCAGGATATACTATGAGAGCCCAACTATACAAGATAGAGAAGAATATGTACATGATTGATACACCAGGGATAATTCCCGTTAGAGGTGAGAACTTACTTGCGGTTATTCGTGGGAAGGAAATTGAACGCTTAAGTAACCCTTTACTCTTAGCCATAAAGTTAATTAAGTTCATACTGAGGTTTAATCCTAAAGCCTTCATTGAAGCCTATGGCTTCAAGGATGTAGACCCTGTGAAGATAATAGAGAATTACGCAAGGAGGAGAGGATGGTTTTCTAAGAAGACCCGCGAACCCCTACTTGATGAGGCTTCTAGACAGATAATAAGGGATTACTATAATGGTAAAATACCTTTCTATGTACCGCCAAAGGAGGGGTTCTTACTTAATCCTAAAGAACTCATTTCTGATTCTGATGAGGACTTATGAACAATACTTACTTCGAATTCACCGCCACTCTCTAAGGCTTTAAGTAATTCCTCACCAACCTTAGTTAATCTATATATCTTAAAGTTCCCTCTGACATGCACAGGCTCTATCATACGTAAGGCCTCAAGCACATGAAAGGAAGCTAGTACCTCATAACGCGGTAAGCCTGACGTCAGTGCTACATCACCAGGCGTTGCTAATCTATCCTTCATATTGAGTAATAAGAGCCTTAACCTCTCCTTAGATCTCATACAAACCCCGCTTTTAGGTGGGGTATGTCGTTATTTTAAAGACTTCCTGCTTAATACTCTCACTTTATAAACCCCCCTAATTAGTGAGGTGATATGCGTGAGTAGGAAAGTCTTAAAGAAAGGATTAAATGAGTTAATGGTTGTTCTGGTATTAATAGCTATAGCCATACCAGTAGCCTTCGTTATACAGTCATGGCTTACTGGACAGGCAAGTAAAACACCTGAACTACCTGACTTAGCGGCTACAGCATCAGTACGTAAGCAAGGTGCGGGGGTATTTGTAACGTTAACTATCGTTAATAACGGTAAAAAGCTATATAGACTAATGGTTAATAATCAGTCACCCTCCATAGTATTAAGTACAAGTGAACTCATAACACCTGACAAAGTGTTTACAGGAGATAGAGTAATAGACCCATCAGTGCAAGAGAGCCTCATAGATCTAGAACCAAAGACCTCAACAAGTGTAGTTCTATATTATGCAACGCCAGGCAGTGGCGGAACCCCTGTTGAAGTAATGTTGAAAGTAATTGATGATTCAGGTAATGTAAGGACCTTAAGCGTAAGTATATAATGGTAGAAAATCCCACAACGGAATCATCAAAAACAAAATAATTTTTAAGTAAGGTGATAACTTTGAGTGACGTAAAAATAATTGACGAATATTATGTAGGTCCAGCAAGAATCAGGTTAATCGATCGTGGTAATAGGGATTACCTTTATCAAGTCACGTACGATGATGAGGAAGTTCTTAGATTAAAGGGTCTACTTAGGAAAACCTATGATTTCCTAACATCGCTACCCATAGGTAAGAAATTCGGTGGTAGGAAGGTATTCTTACCTACTGAAATAACTGATGACATCATAGTTGATACCGTTAAGAAGGTATTTAATGTGAGTGAAGATAAGGTGCCTTTAATATTATATTTAATTAAGAAGGAACTGAAGTTTAAGGAACTTCAAGAACTTATTGACGACCCCTACATAGAGGATATAACCATAGTTGGTGCTGGCCCTATATGGGTGCGTCATAGTAAGATCATTGAGTATGACCCTGAAGCTGATTACATACCGACCAATATAGTAATACCGTCAATTAATGACGTTATTAAGCTACAGCACTATCTAGCTCAGAAGGTTGGTAAGGTACTATCAACTTCATCACCGATCATAGACGCTGAGCTTCCTGATGGTAATACATCACATAGACTGCACATAGTTGGCATCCCCATATGTGGTCAAAGACCTGAAATAACGATAAGGAAGAAGGTAGAGAGTCACATACCGATCAAGAAACTCATTGAGAAGAGAGTACTTACAAAGGAAGTTGCTGAGTACTTAAAGACCGTAATCAGAATGGGTGGTTCAGTAATCATAGTAGGTCCGCCAGGTTCTGGTAAAACAACCTTACTTAGGTCTCTGCTCTATGAGTATGTGCCTCCATCTTGGAAGGTAGTGATAATTGAGGACACACCTGAGATAGAGCCGCTACCTGGAAGCAATTGGGTTAGGTACTTAGTAAGTTATAACCCATTAACGAATGAGGTCATATATGATGAGTTCATGCTTGCTAAAGCCGCTTTAAGAGCTTCAGTAAGTAAGTTATTAGTTATCGGTGAGACACGTGGCGCTGAAGCCCAGGTGCTAGCACAAGCACTTAATATGGGTTTAGGGAGCTTAACAACTTTTCATGGAGGATCAGCCGAGGAGGCCATAGCTAGGTTAATGAGCTACCCAATAAACCTGAACAAATACCAGATAAGCATGTTCTGGGCTTTCGTAACCATGCATTTAGTTAATGATGGTAAATCCTTAAGGAGGATGGTGGTAAGGATTGATGAGCCAGTATTGATCAATGATGAACTAAGACTAATCAACATTTACAACTATTACGATCCAAAGAAGGAGAGCCCCTTAAAGTTAAGTGTGAAGTTAAGGAGGAATAGGTTTTCATAAGCGTGGATGGTAATGCCATCAAGCAGATTAGTAGACGTTTTTTATAGTAAGTTTAATAAGTTCCTAATTAAGAGTGGATACGTCAGTCTATCACAAGACGAGTTTAAGTCACACGTTATTAAGTTATTGGTCGTATTAGCGGTAATTCCTTCTGTGGTAATATTTAACAGGGTCTATAGGTTTATCGGTGAGGATCTTTTATCTATGACGCTAATACCCGTTATATTTATAGTTACGTACCCCTACCTCGCAGTCCTTAATGACTTTTTTAGAAGGAGAGCTTGCTTATATGATGATCTAAGATTTATGCTCATATCTAGTTCTATAGTAGCCCCTACTTATGATTTGATAAAGATGTTATTAGAGTCATTTAAGTGGTCATCTATATATAGATGCATCGCTGTAGATTCGTTAAGGCTAAAGACATTTACTAAGTGGTTAACTATATATGACGCACTAAATATGATTAGTGAATTCTCACCATCCAAGAAATTTAAGCAGGCTTTACTTGATTACTTAGATTCATTAAGGAGGGGCACTGTATTTTTAAGGTTAAAGGAAATTAGCAAAGAGTTACTGAATGAGTTAATTAATGAAAGTAAGGCATTCCTGAACAAGTCGATGAGCTTACTAACCTTAAGCACCATAGTCTTAGGTTTTGTGCCTTCGGTAGTACTATCCCTTGAGCTACTATTAAGTGAGAGGTTCATGTTTATGTACATGATATTTGCTATATTAATTTCTGCGGTATTATTAATAGTGTTCCCTGAGAGACCCTACATACTTAAAATATCCTTAGATAATGAGGAAAGAATAGGTAAGGTCGTTACTTACGCATTCATGGCTTTACTTTTGTTCATAAATTCATTGGTAATCACTAACTTCGTTAGCGTTAATATGAAGCAATTAATTCTTATTGACGTATCTCTATTAATTCCCATCACCGTTACGAGGATTCGACCCTTCATAATGGGGTTTAAGGAAATTAAGGTTATACCGTCACTAATACTCACCATAGCTGAGATACTTCAGCAAAGTACTGATGTAGTTAGTGATTTAAGAAGGGCTTTTATAAAAACTAAAGTACCCAGCTTAAGTAGATTAGGTGCTTTAAATGATGTAAGTGAACTAACCAACGTGCTTAAGTATCTAAAGTCATGGATAGCCAGATACGCCGTACTAAATATATACTTGGTTTTAAATGCAGGGATAAATGACAGGGCTACTTTAATAAAGCTTAGAGATGTGGTTAATGAATTCATTAGCGTCTATAAAGAGTTCTTACTTAGTGCCTTACTACCCTTGATGCTATCCATATTTATACCATGGTTTTGTTTAAGCATGATGTACTTAACGAAGACTGCTTTGAGTATCAACTACTTACTACCTATAATTACGTTATGTGTGCTCTACTCAGTCTTAGCTAGTAAGTTCGTCTTTGATGATTACGTAAACCCAGCATTCCTAGTGACCTCGTTAATGACTGTATATATGCTGATTTAGGTGGCTAAATTATGTATAAGCCTATAGGTAAGGTAAGCATTAATGACTTAATCCCTAAGGAGGTCTTAAAGTACTGTCGTTTATCTGTATCCACATATTTAAGTCATACATGTAATGTAATAACCTTTCTTGATTCTATATTACCGCCTTATGTAATGTTGGAAAGCAATGGTAATCTATATGTGAGTAACGAAGTGATTTATAGATCTAATTCAGGTATCTCATACTTTAATGGTAAGGAAATTCAAAACTTTAAAGATTTCAACCATGCTATACGACTAAGTAAAGATAGACTAGCACTTTTAGGTAGAGATGGTGTTTATGTATTCCTTAATGGTGATTTAAGCCGTGTACTACATGGGAGGGGTATTAAATATGAAGGTTCTTTCCCTTTAGGTAAAGATGATGCCATAGCCATTTTTAAGCAAGGCAGTAAATATATGCTATTAAGCCGTAATGGAGACATTAAACAATACCTTAACGTTTATGTAGCGAGTAATTACGTTAATGGTTTACTTGTGATTAAGCAAGGAAAAGATGCACTAATTAAATTTAGTGATGTGCATAAGAATGAAGTATTAACGTATACATTAAGCCTTAAAGACAACGTTCTTGATACGGTGCTCGGCGTTGACGTAGGCGGAATTATTCTTGGTTCGGGTAAGACTATAGTCATAACCTATTCAGGGATTATAGATGTCCCCTTTAGGGCCTTACCTATTATGGCATCTAGGAATGGTGTTGTACTTAAGGATTATACATCCAGTAGGTTATTCCTGTATAGTCCATCAGGTGAACTGAAATACCTCATTAAGGTAAAAAATAAATTAAATTACTTAACCATGCCTAGTAATGATTCATTAATATTGATAGATGGTAATGAGGCTAAACTATTAAGGAATAATGTATGGAGGATACTTAAACTACCCATAACTCCTAAATATACATGTTACATTAATGATTATTTACTCATTACTGACGGCATCAACTCATATATGGTGACCCTAACATACCCATACTTGGTAACCAAGGTTAATCAGCTTAAGTCATGTGGGGCAGTAGGTAAGTTTCTAATTGTCTTAAGCGGAACCGATTTCTACGTATACGATACTGAGGAGAAGTTCGTACCTACAGTGAAGGTTATAAAGGGTGAGATAAATGAATTCGGGCCTGCCCATGTACTTATAGCGCCTTATTCGGATCTATGTGACTTAAAGATGAAAGCTAAAGGACTTGATGTAATTACTGAATATGTAAATAAGGGCATTCTATTGCACTTTAAACCCTTAGTTATTCATGACTCCTATGATGTTAATTTGGTGATTGACAATGGATTAGTAAGTGAGAGTCTTAACTTAAGCATTAAGCTAAAGAAACCATCGATTAATGAATTACGGGTAGAGGAGGCTAAGTCTGCGATACGTGGTTACTTAAGGTATGCACAAAGATTTAATGGGGTAGTTAGGATAAGGATGAAGGTGTTAAACACCTTAGAAAAACCTTCACTTAATATATGTATATATGCGCTTAATAAGAAAGTAGGTG
Source organism: uncultured Desulfurococcales archaeon (assembly GCA_964519505.1). Classification (GTDB taxonomy): domain Archaea; phylum Thermoproteota; class Thermoprotei_A; order Sulfolobales; family CAZFJX01; genus CAZFJX01. The sequence continues at coordinate 9,676 of CAZFJX010000002.1, read as the reverse complement.
AGATATCTAAGGGTTTAAGGTTAGGTCTTAATGATTTAAATATTGAGATCCCCTTACTGATGGAGGAATTCCCCAGCAAAGGAGATATTGATGCTTTAATGAAGGTTTTTCTTACATATCATAAGCAAATACTGAACCTACATGAGGATTATGTAAAGATAAGAATAGTCCCTACACCTACCTATGAAGTTCTGTTTAAGGATTTAGATAGAAGGTCATGTAGAGGTATGCTCTTAGTCAAGCACAGTAAGGGCTTTGAGTCTGAGTTACGCTTATTATGTAGTGATGGTAGGTCATTAAGTGGTGCTGATTCACTTGAGGTAGTAAGGTGCAAGTTACCTGCCTACCTGTACATTACGCTTAAAGAGAAGGACTTTATGTGGAGGTTCACTAAATACATCGATGACGTAGTCATATCGTCTAGGTGCGAGTTCGATCATGAGGATACGTTAGATCTAAGTGTAGATGGAGTATGCATAAACGGGCTACAAGTGCCTAACTTAATAATTAAGAGAAGAGCCCGTAATCCGCTTAAATCGTTTAAGATTCTTAAATGGTTAATTAATACCGACGGCTCCGTAAGATTTAAGGTCTCACTTGAGTTAGACAAAGGTATTGATTACCTGGTTGTTTATAACCCATTAACTAAGGAGTTAGGTGTTACTAAGGAATCAGTACTAGATGTAGTTAGCCCCTTATGGGGCGTTATTAATGGGTTTAACTTATGGCTGATACCTATTAAAGGAGGTACTTACTGGAAATTACCTCTTAAAATGAGGATTAACTTAGCTGACTTAATTAAGTATGCTGAAATGAACTCTTTAAAACTAAGTTATTACATTAGGGTAAGAAGGAGTGGTTAAGGTAAATAAGCTCATTAAGTCATTAAGGATGTTTAGGTCTAATAAGGGAGGGGTTCATAAAGTTAGTGATGAGGTTTTAGATTATAGCAACCTTATTGATGAGTTAAGTAAGTGTGAGGTAGATGGCATAATACTGCTTAGGGACGGTGATAAGGTATTAGGTAAGGGTATCTTAATTGTTGAGGAGGTCACTAGAACTGTTGATGATGGTAATCCTTACGACGTTATTAATATGATTAAATCATACTTTAATTCACTTAATCTTGGTTTCCCAATAGAATATAGGTTGTTCCTAAGACCGTTAAATAAGTCTAAAGTGATTGATGTATTAGATAAGCGTTTACAGAGCCTATACGTTATTGCTGAATCAGACCCGTCGAACTCTAAAGTAAGATCTGAGATTGAGAGGCTTAAGATGATTAAGAATAAGATACTTAAGGAGGGCTTCACACCTTTTGAGGTGATTATATTTTATGCTGTTGAGTATGGTGGTGAGAGTGTTGACGACGTAATAACGGTCGTTAATAATAGGTTAAGAGTTTTGAAGAGCGTTCTTGAATCTCAGGGCGTTAAGTGTAGGTTACTTAAGGAGGTGGGTCCCTTACTTAAACGTAAGGTTCTTAACGTATTTTTTCGTGGGTTCGTTAACTCTAGATTAATGGGTTACATAGCGCCCACGTTCGTTAGGGGTATTAAGGTAATGCCATTAAATATCTCACCATTAACACCATTAGGTATTAGGCGAAGACCTAAAAACACCTTATTTAGTGAGGGTATTTACTTAGGTATAGACCTTAGGGGTAGGAATTACGTCTTCTGGAATCTAATCAACTCTCTTAATCCACATTCGATGGTTATAGGTCCTAGCGGAGTAGGTAAGACGGAGTTCCTTACTGTTCTAGGGTTACGTACCTGGCTTACATACGGTTTAAGGGTTGTTTACCTTGATTTAAGGGGAGAGTTTAAGGATAGGTTAAGTAAGCGTAAGGTATTCTTTAATCACATCGATCTTAGTGAGTACGGTCTTAATATGTTAATGCCTTATCACGTACCACCTAGGACTAGGGCTTCTCAGTTAGCTGATGTTATTTCATTTGCTTTCTGCCTTGACTATGAGGTAGCCTCGCAGCTCTATAGGGTTTTGGTAAACACTTACTTAAGTAAGGGTGTTGGTATAGGTAGTTACTCGTTAAGTTGGAATGATGTTATTAACTATGTTGAGTATGGTCAAGTACCTTACTCATCAACCTTGCTTAGAGTCATTGACGAGGTTCAAGGCTTGGAGGGTAGGGTTAGTAGGCATGTTCTTGATGTCCTTACCGATGGTTTGAATGTTATTGACTTAAGCGGTATTAGGGGTAAGGAAGAACTTGTTAGGGTTGCCTTACTTATGCTTATGAACGATTCACTTAACCTAGCCTCAGCTACTGGGGTTACTGGTTTAAAGTTCGCTATGGTAATTGATGAGTTTTGGTACTTAACTAACGTAGGTAGAGGTAACCCACTACCACTATCACTACTTAAGTTAGGTAGGGGTTATGGTGTCGCCTTCTTCACAGCTACCCAATCATTTGATGACCTAAAACCAAATGCTAAGCAGTTCATAGATAATGTCGGTTTATTAGTCATTATGAACTCACCAAGCCTAACCTACTGGGAGGAGGTTAGTAAGTATGTCGTACTTAGTAAGGAGGAGGTTAATGAGTTAAGGATGTTTATGAGTAGGGGTGATGCATTAATAAGGATCTTACCTGACCCGAGACCCCTGCCTGTCAGGATAGATATACGTACCTAATACACTAACTAAGGCATTAGGTAGTACATATTAAAGCATACAAACCAGTACATCACACAGTGCACAAGGATACACTTACCAGACACAGGCTAGAGCTAGGTAATTAATCCCTACCACCACAATACTAGCTCAAGTAAATTCACTAAAAAGAGACTCAAGAAGCTTATAAACCCCCAATAAACACGTAAGTAACTCCATAGAACTACATCAACCCCAAGGTGGTGGAGGTTAATTTTACTGGGTGTAGTTAAGTGGTGCTTAACTACACCATAAACTAATGGTGTACTTACTTAAGACGTAAAACAGCATATCCAGGCAGTATCCAGCCAATTATGTTATGTGCGTTATATGAGGGTTATGTACCGCATGAATATCTCTTGATCGTTCGTGTATTGGTTTATGGACTTAATAATGTACTTAGTGGCTAATGTATTTATTGATTAGTTTCGTTAGTTACTTTAATACTCTTTGCTCTTATGGTTTCAACTATATCTATGTTAGACAGCGGTATACAGAAGCTGGGGTTCTCGCTTAGACTTAAACCGTCAAGGATGTATAGCTTTATGGCCTTAAGCTTATTTGTTGACATAACGCCGACGAAGAACGGGTAGTAAGTTACGTGTAAACCCATTAATTTACCATTTAATGACTCAATAAGCTCTGCGAACCTATTTATGTATGCCTTAATAGGCAGGACTATCCTCCCATCACCTTCGGAAGGTATTCCCCCATGTATTTTAGCCTTATGTATCTCAGCTATTTCCTTAGGATTTACGAAGTAGTCAAAAAGTGAATACCTAATCTCAACTAAATCACCAAATAAGTCAACGAGCATCTTATTAGATAATGCCTCAATGATATCCTTTAACCTCTCGTGAACAAGCCCTAACTTACTAGCTAACTCACTCATAGATAGTGAGCCGTATTCACTAAGGTCTCTAAGGACTGTTAAAGCCTCATCACTTATTTCTGAGAAACTACCTAAGCTCTCATCCAGAGCTAAGGTAGTGTTCCTCTTAATTACTGGATAACCCTCAATACCCTCAAAGGTCGCCATAACATTCCTTAACATTAATTCCTCAGTCTCTATACGCTTCTCAGCTATCTCACCATATACCGTAATTAACGGTACGTAGGCCAAGGCTACCTCAGTAATCTTCTTCTTGCGCTTAAAGAGTGAATGATGCCTAACTCTCTCCTTCATCAGTTTAAGCGCTTCGTCAAGACTTATTAATGGCTCTATATGGTACTCTTCATAACTACCTAAGACTCTCTTAATAGCCTCAGGAGTTAATGGTAATTTAAGTTCTTCACTAGGCTTAACTATATCTATCTTATGCTTCTTAGCTAATTCGTAAGCAGCCACATCAACGCCTCCTATAGCAACTATAACTAACTTGTCTATCGGTAACTCATCAAGCCATGCAATATATCTCTCAACATCATCTACGGTTAATATGTCATTGCTATGTACCTTAAAACCAATCCTTATATTTGAGTCAGGAAGAAGAGGTGCCTCAGCGAGAACGTCTAGAACTCTAATAATACCTTCGTACTCGTAAGTATGCTGTCTCCTTATACTGAAGCTAACTCTCCTTAACTTATGGGAAATCCAGGACGCTATCAGATCTAATTTATAGGTTTCTTTAGGATTATCCTTACCTAACTCCATTTCTTAAGCCACCTAACTTCTTTACCAATGTAGGAGTTTTTGATACATGGCTTATAAAAATTGCTAACGTGAAAAACAGTACCTACGAAGGTTTACGTGAGTACATTAGCTTAAGTAGTGGGGGTACTAAGACGGCCGTAACCGGTATTATGAGTATCACGCCTACATATATTGTAGGGGTTATAAGCCCTAACTCGTAGCATATGAGTGCTGAAACAAGCATAACTTCCGCCCTAGGTGTCATGCCCACACCTATGATTAGTGAGTCAATATGTGAGAAACCTAAAGCTCTTGAAACGACGTAACACCCTAAAACCTTCGAGACTATACCCAAGACTACAATTATGATTATCGTGCTGATGCCCTGAAGTACGTTGAACCCGGCGAATTCTTCAGGACCTATAGCCATCCCTGCATATATAAAGAATAGCGGGGCGAATAGGGAGACTATTGGTGTTACCTCATGTGTTAACCTACGTGCGAAGTACCTAAAACTGGCTAATCCTAAACCTAATGCGTAAGCAAGTAGTATGGCGCTTAACCTAATGTATGTAGCTACGTATGAGAAGAACAATAGTAAAGCGAAGGTCAGTGTAAGTAGCGGCTCCTTAATACCGCTCTTAAATGCTATCTTAAACAGAGGTCTTGAGGCTAACTGAAATACGTAAGAGACAGATAACCATACACCGAACGCTAGTAAGGCTATACCTATTACGTAGATTATAGGTAAATGACCTTTAGCCATACCGTAAAGGGTACTTATAAGCGCTAAACCTATGACGTCATCAACAACCGCCGCACCTATTATTGCCTGACTCTCCCTACCACCTAACTTACCTAACTCTTCAAGGGTACCCACAGTTAGGCTTACTGATGTGGCTGAGTAAATAACGCCTATGGCTAACGCTGTTATGAAGTCGTAACGTAAAATAACCATGGTTAATAACCCAGCCAGCAACGCACCAATAACGCCGCCTGAAGCTATTAACCCAGCGTCCTTAAGCCCCCTATAAAACTCCCTAAACGAGCTCTCTAGCCCTGCGTAGAACAGCATAGTTATTATTCCGAGAGTAGCGAATGCTTCAGTAACTGAAGATACGTGTAGGTTAAATACGAAGGACAGTACTAAACCCACGAACACGTAACCAACAACCCTAGGGAATCCTAACCTCGTGAATAAACTCTCAGAGATCTTCCCTAACGCGATGAGCATTGCCATCTCAAGCATCCATTCCTCAGGCAAGCCCTGCGCCCCGTAGGGAGTTCTTGTGATTTACTCTTAAACGCTTTACTTTTGTTACTGATGGCTGTCGCTACGAAGGTTTATATTGCTTAAACTAATTTAAGTTTAGGGTACTGTGAGGGTAGTCATCAAGGTAACTGGTAAGTTATTCAATCCTGAAAACCGTGAGAAACTTAAGGGGTTTATCCACGTCCTTAAGAAGTTAATTAACGATGGTCATAAGTTAGTGGTTGTTACGGGAGGCGGGTCAGTGGCTAGGAGCTACATAAGGCTAGCTAAGGAGTTTAACGCGCCTAACTCATGGAGGGATCTACTAGGTATCGAAGCCTCAAGACTTAACGCACTATTAATAGCCTCAGCCCTCGGGGACTACGTATACTCACCCATACCTAGAAGTGTTGATGAGTTCTTAATGGCTTGGTCATCAGGTAAGGTAGTAGTTCTCGGAGGATTACAGCCGGGCCAGTCAACTAATGCGGTTGCTGCGGTTGCTGCTGAGTTAATTAATGCTGACATACTGATTAACGCGACCACGGTTGATGGAGTTTACGATAAGGACCCGAATAAGTATAGTGATGCTAAATTACTACCTAGGGTAACTCCATTAGAGCTTAAGAAGATACTTAATAGGCAGAAGATCGAGGCAGGTAAGTATGAGTTACTAGATCCGATAAGCATAGCCATAATAGAGAGGAATAGAACTAAGACAGTCATAGTTAACGGGCTTAAACCAAGTAATATCATTGAGGTAATTGAGGGGAAGAAAATAGGTACTGAGATAGTATTTGAGTGATTAGGCCATGGTGCGGGGGGTGGGATTTGAACCCACGCAGGCCTACGCCAGCGGGTCTCTCAACTTAATGCCGGATCTTGAGCCCGCCCCCTTTAGCCTGGCTCGGGCACCCCCGCACCAATATATTCTGATTTTTAGTTAGCTATTAAGTTTTAAGTACCTCACCATTACCTCCTTAATTAATCCACCTTCACCACTATACCTGAGTTAATAAACTTACTTAAGACCTTATTAAAGACCTCCCTATCTAACTTCACACCAGCTTCAGCCATTAGGTCGTTGTATAGCTCATCAGCCGTTTTAGGTGCCTTAAGTAGCGTAGGTAAAATCCCCTGGAATACTGTAGTATACCACCTCTCCTTATCTAAGAGCTTCTTAAGCTTATGGTATTCCTTAAAACCTAATTGCCTATATAGTATTGATGAGGGTAAGGTACCGTCCTTAGCTATCTTATATCGGGCTCCCTCATACGTCACTGGCTTTACGTCCTTACATATCATGTTCTTAAAGTCCTGAAGACCCAACTCCTTAACTAATTCATCCTTAAGTACATACCTACATAAGTAGTTAAGCCTTGAGCTGTAGACCTCATCATCGTGAGCTACATCCATCAACGACTCACTTAAGGATTTAATCAAGTAACTCCTTACATACCTCCTTAGCGGTTCCTTAAGGTGTTCTCTAGTGGCTATCTGGTAGGCTACGGTACCTACGGCTACACATATATCCCTAGTTATTTCAGGGTCAAACTTATCTATAGTGTCAGCGCTTGTGTGGTAGTACTTATCTGGCCATTGATTAATCATTAAGGCGGGTATACCTAGGTTTAAGTATATGTCGTGATCGCTACCTAATTCGTAAGGAATGGTGTCAAACCTAATTAGTACCACCCTCTTCGTTGATGAAAAGGTCTCTGCCGTTGGTAGTTCCTTAATTAATTCCTTAATTAGTAACGGTTCTGCATATGTGAAGTGCTTAAGTAGTGGTTTAATTAGTGTTAGTACCGAGCCCGTTACTTCCTGTTTCTCACCTATCATGTCTAAATTTATAGCTACCTCGATAGTGGCTCCTTCATTAAGTTTAGTTCTTAAATACGGTAACGTACCGTAGTATTCGGGTACCCATATGAACCTTATTGATGAGTCCTTAGGCTTTTTAATACCGTACTTAGTCCCTGCATCATTAAACGCTATGGCCAACTCCATAAGCCCTGCAGCACCACTTACGTTGTCATTCACTGTACCTCCTGGGTGGCAGTAATGGGCTATTAAGTGCACCTCCCTCAACCCATCGCCGAAGGATGCCTCAACAACCCTTAACTTAGCTACGTCCCTAAACCCCGCCTTTACATAACCATAAACAACTACCTCCTCACCCTCCTCTAAGTACCTAATCAACTCATTAGCAACTCTCCTAGACACACTTAACGCAGGTATTTTGAGTTGATTAACTTCCTGAGGTGTTGGGAAGAGGCTGAAGTAAGGGATTGCGCCATCAGGCCCTCCACTCCTCCTATATAGTAGGAGTGCTTTAGCACCCCTCTTCACTACCTCAAAATACGTCACTAGAGGCCTTCCGTAAGCGAGTATTACCTTACCCTCAAGATCAACGCCCTCATAGGTTTTAGGGTCGTCACCTGGTCCTATATGGACTACCTCACCCTCAAAAACACCTCCAGGACTATGAGCAACTACTAGGGTTGTCGCTTCATTGAAGTTATGTAAGATCTTCCTTCTCGGCTTCTTAAGTATTAACTCAGCGTCCTTAACCCACCACCCAATGAGTGGTGGTATAAACCCCCTCCCTTCACCGTAGTTAAACTCGTAGAGCCTCACATTAACTCCATAATTACCTAACGTCTCGGCTATGTACTTAGCTGCTTCCTCAATGTCTTTACTACCCTGTATCCTATGGTAGCTACTTAAGTCAGCAACGAATCCCACTAACCTACGTATGGAGAAGGTCTTACGTAGGGCTGTGCTTACGTTCATAGACTTAAGCCCTTATAGAACTTGGTGTGTGAGGTAATTAAGTGATTCCTTAAGCCTAGTTAAGTAGTTACTGACGCCTCAACCTTAGTGCCGCAATATGGGCAGTATTTAGCGTTAGGTGGTAGTGGGGCGCCGCACTTAACGCATCTTAATGCGGTACTTACGGGTTGCTCATGCATGGGCAGGGTATTAGGTAGGTATGCATGGTTAGGTGTTACTGGCTGATACGTTGGTGGGTTATGCGGGTAGGTCATGTAGTTAGGTGGCTGTAGTTGAGGAATTACTGCATTTGTTATTAGGTGGTTAGTACTGAATACGTTCATGTACTGCCTCTTTATGTCCTCCTTAAGTAGGTGTAGATATATCTGGGTTATCTTTATGTCTTTATGCCCTAAAATACGCTGAAGTGTAGGTAGTGGTAGCCCTTTCTTTAGTGCTTCGGTAGCGAATGTGTGTCTGAGTATGTGTGGTCTTACTTTACTAGGGTCTATGCTAGCCCTCTTAGCAAGCGTTTTCAATCTCTTGTAGAGCCCTGAGTACGTTAGCTGTATGACCTTCTCCTCAGGGTTCGGCCTCCTTAAGGTGATTAACCTCTTAAGTACTTCGTAGGTTAGTGGGCCTATGAAAACTACCCTCTCCTCACCAAACTTACCCTCAGTTACTTTAATCTCCCTCTCCTCCATGTCTATATCCTTAAACCTTAGATTGAGCGCCTCACTAGCCCTTAACCCGGTCTCCATGAGTAACGTAACTATCAGTAGGTCCATTAGGTCTCTAGAGGCGTTTATTAACTTAAGTACCTCACTAGGCTTTAATGTCTTTACCTCCCTACGCTTAGGTGCCTTCACGGGTGTTATGTGTACGTTAAGCCCTAACCAATTAATGAATGCTCTAAGATATAGTGTGTAGTAATGTAGTGTTTTCTGCCTTGATCTTAAGTCCTTAGAACCTACCTTACCCTTAGGGAATCCGTACCTTAGCCTATGTGTTTTCCACCTAATGACGTCATTAGTACTTACCTCACTTAACTTCTTGAAGTTAATGAATCTTAGGAAGTCAAGTACCCCAGCCCTATAGGCTTTAATAGTCTTCTCACTAGCTCCAGCAGCCCTTAACGCTGTTAGGAATACCTCAAGAACCTCCCTAGGGTCCTTACTAATCAAGTCCTTAGGTGGTGGAGGTAACTCAAACCTAGTCAGGGATACCCCTACGTAAGGGGTTAGTTGAGGTGAAGAACTTTTAAGGTTTATGAGCTATGAGCGCTGCGCATAGGCCCTAACCTAACGCCCACACCAGACCCCACCCAGTAAGCCTGACCG
>CAZFJX010000001.1:0-152417 GCA_964519505.1 uncultured Desulfurococcales archaeon | reverse complement strand
AGGTCCCGGGTTCAAATCCCGGCGGGCCCGCCACACCCCCTAATAAGCTCCTAATCAGTTAATCACGGTATTACGATGGAGTTGGTCAACGGTGTTGAAGTCATAGCTCCATTACCAGTTCTCTACCTGAGGAAATACAGGGCATTAGTCTTTGCTGATACGCATTTAGGTTATGAAAGTGAAATGGCTTCTCAAGGGATATTCATACCTAGGTTCCAGAAGAAGAGGTTAATGTCAGTCTTAAAAAGATCCTTTGATTTAGTAGATGTAGACTGGGTTATTATTGCTGGGGACTTAAAGCATAAGTTTGATGGATTGAGTAGGCAGGAACGTAGTGAGGTTAGAGAAGTTCTTGAGTGGTTGCTGGGAAGGGTTAGTAGGGTTGACGTGGTTAGAGGTAATCATGATAATTATTTACCGTTGATAACTAAGAAGTTAGGGATTGAACTAGTTAATGAATTATTAATTGATGATATACTTATTGTTCATGGACATAAGAAACCTACTAAGGACTTAAGTAAGATTAGGTTAGTGATTATTGGTCATGAACATCCGAGCATAATGTTGAGGGAGAGATTAGGGGTAGTTACTAAATTACCTTGCTTCCTACTTGGTGAGTTCATGGCTACCGGTACTAAGTTAGTAGTCTTACCAGCTGTAGGTGCTTACCAGACGGGGAGCAAGGTAACTACATCACCAGAGACGTACCTATCACCAATTCTCAAGGAAATGGTTGATCTAGGTAGGCTTAAACCCTTTGTCTACGATGAGGGAATAGGTGTTCTTGAGTTCCCATACTTGAAGGATATTGAGGACATAATCTATATGTAGGAATGGTTGGTTAAACATGAGTGGTTAGTACTTAATAGCATTTATAAAGTGCTTTTTAAATAAACTTAACGGTGGTTAAAATACTTGAGTTAAGACCTATTGTTAGGATAGAGAACATAGTTGCTACAGTCAGTCTTGATCAAGAGTTAAACTTATCAGTTATTGAGAGAAACGTGCCTAATGTTGAGTATGACCCAGACCAATTCCCAGGGCTCATACTTAGGCTTGAAGCCCCCAAGATAACTGCCTTAATATTTAAATCAGGTAAAATGGTCGTTACAGGGGCTAAAAGTACTGCCGAAATTATTAGAGGCGTTAAGAGGATAATTAAGTTGCTCATAAAACACGGCACATTAATAGTCACTAGACCTAAGGTACAGATACAGAACATAGTTGCTTCAGCTAATTTAGGTGTCGAGGTTAATTTAGAGAAGGCAGCATTACTCCTACCGAATAGCATGTATGAACCAGAACAATTCCCTGGACTAATATTTAGAATGGACGAGCCCAAGGTAGTGTTCCTAATATTTAGCAGTGGTAAGATGGTCATTACAGGAGCTAAGAGTGAGGAAGAGGTTCATAGGGCTGTTGAGAAGGTCTACATAATACTGAAGGAACGTGACTGTATAAGAAGACCTACGAGGGTTCATGAGGAGTTCTTCTAGAATCAGTGTGAGACTAGGGTCTTCATCCCGTTAAGTCCTAGGCTGCCCACGTCATCATCACGTAAAAAGTAGTTAAGAAACTAAAAAACTTTCACTCAAGCTACCTAGGTTTATGAGCAATTACTCAGATAGTTATATGGGTAAGTAAATGGGTGCAGATGAATATACGCTACTCAAGACGAGAAGAAGGAAGGCCATTATCGTACTTATTATAGGTTTAGCGTTATTAATTACCTCAATGTACTTATCATTTAGAATGATAGTGGGTGCCCCATACCTTAAGGAACTAAGTCAAAGTGCCTCGGTTAATAATTACTTTTTCATAGCTATACCTAAAGAGGTACGTAACAATGCTTGGGTTAGTTCTAAGGTTGATGTCATACTCCATATCAAGTGTGATGGAAAATTAAGTAACGTATTGGTTTACGCAATTGATATCTATGAAAACGAAACCAAGGTAGGTGATATAATTAATGTAGAGCCTAATCGTACTTATTTAGTAATGAATAAGTCATTTGATACGAGTTTCTTTAGAAATTTAGTGGGTTTTGAGTTGAGGTTCCAGAAAGTAGGTGCTGAGGGGTTAAGTATAAATTACTACATGAGGATTAAAGGTCGCGTACAGCCCTATCCTCTCATATTTAACTACGTACTCCTATTCTTGACCCTCATAGGCTTTATAGCCGCTATAGTCGGGTTCGTCGAGCTCGTAAGAACTCACTCGAGAATAAAGTATTACTATGAAGTTTAGGGTTTTAATGTGCCTATGTATATATTGTCCTTATTTCTCACTATCTTTGCTGTGACTACTTCACCTACTTCTGGTCTTCCACCGACTATAGTTATAAGTCTTTTTCTTTTTAAGTCCCTACCAATGAACTCACCCCTTAACCAACCCTCAGAAAGAACTTCAACGTCAATAACGTCGCCAATCCTAAATAATATAGGTAAGCTCTTAACCTTAACAATACCGTAATCAGATGGTTTAAGTAGTAACTTAATACCATACTTCTTTTCTAGATCCTTAAGCCACCTATAGAACTCACGCCATGGGGCCTCTCTCACCCCCTTAGGGTTCCTGCCGTACTTATGTCTCACATACTTCTGTATACCTAATGGGGGTACTTTTTTACCACAACCTATTTCTAGACACCACCTAATGATTTCCTCGATGTCTTTATCATTAATGCCAGGCAACCACACAGGTGTTAAGTGAAGGTCTATGTTCGTTTCCTTAACTATGAGCTCACATAGCTCCTTTATCCTTGAGACATCGTACAGGTCTCTATTAACCCCTTGAAGGTACATAGCTAATTCGGGATTTAAAGTATCTATACTTAAATTAATTCTATCCAGACCAACCTCATCAAACTCTCTAATTAAGCCCTCATCAAGCAAGTACCCACGGGTCTCTAAAGTGACTTTATTAACTGTTGGTGATTCTTTCAACCCCTGAATTAGATTTACTATATCGCCATAGGTTAGAGGGTCACCAACACCATCTATTAAGGCCTCAACAGGGATGCCTTTGTATTGAGCTACGGCATGAATCCATTCAATAAGCCAGTCAAGTTTTACTACAAATTCATTAGCCCTAAACTTACTTTTAGGTCCAGCATCAACACTGCAATATATGCAGTTCATATGGCATATAGTTGTGGGTCTTACTTGAAGTACGTTAGTACCTCTATCAATAACCCCGAAAGCTATATGTCCAATGAGGGGGTAATTCTCATCTATCTTTATAATGCCCATTAACCATCACTACTACATAACCTTTTTTCAAAAGATAGTAACTTATCCTTACTTACATAACCACGAATGATTAATGCTTTAGGATTCGATATGCCGATTACGTAAAGCCTTAGGGTTCTTATGTAGCCAGAACTATCACTCACTCTCCTAACTAAGTAAGGTACCCAGCCTGGTATTGGAAAGTCTAAAGTGATAATACGCGTACCCAGCATTAACTCATTTTCAAACTTAAGCGATAATGACCTATTCACTGAGGTATATAGGTACGTATATATGACTGATGCGTCCCTTAAGGTTACGTTAAAGAAATCCTCACACAAAACCTTAACCCTATCAGTGAGGCCTAACCTCTCAACTATCAGGTCACTAACCTTACATAATAACTCATTAAGTTCTATACATACCGCCTTAGCGCTGAAGTCCTTAGCAGCAACAATTACTACCCTACCATCACCACAGCCGAGATCGTAAATAACATCACCCTTATTTACCTTAGCTAGAGTTAATGCCTTATATACGATCTCTAAAGGTGTAGGTATCCATGGAACCTCTAATCGCTTTCTTCCCTTCATTCATAAATCCTAGATTAAAACATAGTTTATTAATTTATGTGTTCAAGGTTATAAGATTTATAAAGGAGTCTTCAGATAATAAGCTTTGGTGAGTGTGGGTGTTGTTAATTAGAAAGGCACTAGTTCCTATACTTGTGTTAATACTTGTAATATCACTATTCGCCTCAGTTACCGTTCAGGCAGCTGAAAGTGCCAGGTCTAAGGAAATAGTCATAAAGAGAATTATGGATGACGCTACGGCCATACAGGAGATAAGAGCAGGTAAGAGCGATGGAAGGCTCTTCAGAATACCTAGAGCCTTAGCATCAGAGCTTCAGGCAGAGGGCGCTGCTCAAATAGTTATCTCATGGACGGGTATGGTCGACATACTACTCAACCCAGTACCTAAGAGCGTAACTGGTAAGTTTAACCCATTCGAGTATAGGGAGGTAAGGTTCGCGCTTAACTACCTAATTGATAGGAGCTTCATAGTCAACGAGATCTATAAGGGTGCTGCTAAGGCAATAATTGCCCCTGTTGCTGACATCATGCCAGGCTATGTAGAGGTATTACCTGTACTAGGTAAGTATAGATTCACTTATGACTTCGTCAAGGCTTACCAGATGATTAGTGAGGCTATGAAGAAGGTAGGTGCTACTAAGACACCAGAAGGTTACTGGGTTGTTGATGGTGAGGTAGTAACTGTCAAGTTCATTATCAGAATCGAGGATGAGAGGAGGCAGATAGGTGACTTACTAGCTGATCAATTAGAGAAGGTTGGCTTTAAGGTTGAGAGGCTCTACAAAGACTTCATGGCCGCCATCACCTTAGTCTACATGACTGACCCCAAGGACCTAGAGTGGCACCTATACACTGAGGGCTGGGGCTTCACAGTAGACAGGTACAACGAGTATGACTTCATATGGTTCTACAGCTCCATATGGGGTGCCATGCCAGGCTGGGGTGAGCCAACGTACTGGAACTACGCACACCCAGAGATTGACGAAGCTGCTGAGAAGATAGATAAAGGTCTATACAAGACCAATGAGGAGAGGCTACAGCTATTCTGGACTTTAGCTGACCTAGGTATTTATGAGTCAGTTAGAGTATTCATCGCGGTAACCGGTGACACTTTCGCCTTCGCACCTAACTTGGAGGGTGTCTGTAACGGTCCTGCTGTAATGGGACCGCTAAATATATTCACCTTCATGCTAGCTGGCGTGCCTGGTAAGGATACTCTGGTCTTTAGCAACAGGTACGTATATGCTTCAGGCTGGGCTTGGAATCCAATTGCTGGTCATAGGGACTACTACAGCAGACCAGTAAGGCAGTCAGTATTTGGTCTATGGGGCACTGGTCTCAACCCACTAACTGTAATGCCTGGATTCCAGTTCATGGCTAAGTACAAGATTGAGACCAATATTGCCGAGCCCACTATAACCGTACCCGAGGGCGTATGGACTTACGACCCGGAGGCTAAGACCTGGGTTGAGGTACCGGCAGGTAAGAAGGCATACACTAAGGTGATATTCAACTACCCATACATAGGTAAATTAAAGTTCCACGACATGACAGACTACTCACTAGCTGACATACTAGCAGGTATAGCGTTTGTGATTGACTGGGGTACTCCAGGCGACGACTACTCAGACCCTAGGCTAATAGGCTGGTACGCATCCTTCATAGCAAACTTTGTAGGTGTTAAGGTAATTAACTCAACGGCCATTGAGCTATACTCCAATCTAACCCACATAGATCCAGACTACCTAGCAGGTATGCTAGACGTATGGACATCAGTACCACTACACTTAAGGAGAGCTATGGAGATCTACGTAGGTGACATGAAGAAGGCTGCCTTTAGCGATGTAGCTTCCAGGGCTAAGGGCGTTGACTGGCTACACTTAATTAGCCCAATACACGCTAAGGAGATGATGGAAGCTCTGGAGGCTGAAGGTGAGAACTTCCCACAGTACATTAAGGACCTAATAGAGAAGTTCCATGTACTCACTAAGGAGGAGTACCTACAGAGAATACAGAACCTAAGGACATTCTACGACACATACGGTCATTTATACGTGAGCGCTGGCCCATTCTATCTAGAAAAGTATGACCCAACAACCGATACAGCATACCTAAAGAGGTTCTCAGACATATACCCAGACTACCCAATCGACTGGCATGACTACCAGTTCTTGGCTAGGACTGGTACTGCCCATGAGGTTGAGATGGAGCTACCTAAGTACTTCGGTATCGGTCCGAATGAGGTCACAGTAAAGGTAACTGAGTATGGTCAGCCACTAAACGAGGCTATGGTCTACGTACTACTCTATGACAGAGTCGGTAACTTACTAGGCGTATTCAGTGCTAAGAGAGTTGGTGATGGAATATTCAAGGCCCACATACCAATAAACGCTACTGGTACCTATAAGGTGATGGCTCTAGTATACAGCTTAAAGTTCTTTGAGCCAAGATCAACGCCGGTAGTTGAGAAGGCAGCACTACCATTCACGATAACTACAGCACCGCCAACCACGCCACCAACTACACCGCCAACTACACCACCAACCACGCCACCAACCACACCGCCAACATTCACAACACCAACAGTACCGCCAGTAACTGGTGTAGCTACGGTAACAGTAACTCAGTTCGTTGAGAGGACGCACACTGAGTACGCTACTGTAACAGTCACTAAGACCGTAGTAAAGCCATCAGTATCAGTAGTAAGTGCGCCACCGGTAACGACAACGTTAACTGAGGTAAGGTATGACTTAGTAGCTATCGCAGCGATCGTAGGTCTAATAATCGGTCTAATACCGTCCCTATTAAGAAGGAAGTAACCTAAATTACATATTTTTCTAAAATTTAAACAGTTCTTTCAACTTTAAGCACGCAAGTACCGTATATTAATATTTACTTCAGGCATAATAAAAACATAATAATTTATAAACTACTCATATATTTTATTTTCGGGTAAGTCGCATGGGCTATGCCAGATTCGTAGCCCTCAGGACCATAAACTTAATGATAGTACTTCTCATTGTCCTCATCATAATAATTGCTTTATTCGAAGGTGTTCTTAAGAGCGTTACAATATATGAAATAAAAACCAATGTTAGGCAGGAGATATTAGCCGAGAAGAAGCAGTACAAGATGAACCCGCCTTTTGAGGAAGTATGGAGCTACATTACTGAGATAAGGGATGAATATAGTAAAATGTACCCTAAGGCATGGCTCGACCTTAAGAGCTCGGTCTATAACTCGGTGTTTGATGAGACTAAAAATGAGACTTTAGCCAACTACATAACCCAACTAATAGAGAAGGACTTTGACGAGTTATCAGAAAAAGAAAAAGAGATATTAAGGACCTATCTAACTAAAGGTGATGTCCCGTGGAGCGTTAAGGTAGCTCATGAGACTACATTATTAATTATAGGTATGGGTCTTCATAGACCTTGGTACGCCAACATACCATTCTATCTAAAGAAGATATTCTTCCTTGAGTTAAGGTCTAACTTCCTGACATCGGAGATATGGAATCAGGGGTCAAGGAATGTACGTGACATAATAGCTGAGAAGATACCGTACTCCATACTATTATTTACTACGTCAACCGTCATAGCCTTAAGTATAGCGTTGCCTTTAGGTATTTTCGTAGCTAGTAGGGCCGGTAAGATAATCGATAATGCTGTGGCTCTATCAGCTATAATATCATCAAGTCTGCCGTGGTGGTGGTTCGCTATGATAATGATTTACGTATTCGCTTATCAGCTTAAGATACTTAGATCACCTGCTGACTTACCGTCGTGGAGTGACCCCTTAGACGTACTTCACTTCATGATTTTACCAGTAATGACTATAGTGATACTTACCGTGGGTACTGATACTTACGTAATTAGGAACATAGTTATAAGCACGCTTCAAGAGGACTTCGTAACTACTGCTAGGGCTAAAGGGCTTAAGGAAAGAGACGTTCTGCTTAAGCACGTACTTAGGGCTGCAGCACCGCCCATAGTAACTATTCTGATGTTAAGTATAGCTATGTCGTTCGTTAGTGGCGCGATAATTACTGAGGTAGTGTTTAATTGGAGAGGTCTTGGTAGGCTATACTACAATGCCATCTACGGTAAGGACGTACCAGTAATTCTTGGATTAACGTACATTTCTACATTTATCTACTTAGCAGTAAGGCTTATTTTAGACTTGATCTATGGATTCCTAGATCCACGTATTAAGGCAGGGTAAGGTGATATAAATGCCCAAACCACTCTCGAGGCTCTCGGAGTTCCTATATAGGCTTTCAGATGCTTGGTTAGAATTTAAGAGGGTTAAGTTCGGTATAGCAGCCCTAATACTCTTAGTGATTCTGATATCAGCATCCCTCTACGTATTAGTTGCTTGGGACTACCCTAAGGAGGTGGATAGATGGCTAAGAATCCAGTTATGGGTTGAGAATCCGAAGACCGTGCCGCCATGCTGGTTCCTATCAATGACAGGAACGCCCATAGCCGAGACAGCCGCATATTCATTCACACCAGGAAGACCTGAGATAAGTAATGAGAGTATTGAAGGTACAACATTCTATGAGGCATCGATAATACATAAAGCGGTAGTCCCTGCGGAAATTAAATCGCCTGGAATGCCGTCGGATGTCAGAATTAAGCTCATAATGAATACATTATCTGAGGAGGCTAAGAAACTTGAGGAGGAGGGGCTTATCTTCGGGTTTACTGAGAAGTATAGCTTAGTAATCATTAGGCCTGATAACTTAAACTTCACCTTAGTCCACGATGCCTCATTAAGCACATTAGGTAATCTAACGTACCCAGACACTATAGTCTATTATGAAAGGTTCGAACAGAAAATAGTTAAGATACAGAAGAGCGTTAGCTTAAAGAATATACCTAAAGAGCATCTGAAGGCCGTTGAGGAATTGGCCCAGATATATAAGGACTATAATGTCACTACTGACGTAATAGCTTCAGCACTAACTGAATTAATACTATCCGAACTTACTCCTGAAGCGCTCAAAGGTGAATATAAAGTTCTTCAAGGTAAGTACCTATTCATACTAACAGTTAATAGAACGCTAATCTACGATGCCGCCAACCCCGTACCTGAACTACGCTCGTTCATAAGTAAGGTAAAAGATGAAAACCCTGTCAGGGAATTTAAGATATATCTATTAGGTAATTGCTTTGGGTTCTTAGGAACCGATATCTTCGGTAGGGATGTATTTAAGGGAGTCCTACTTGGTGTTCCCTGGGCATTAATTATAGGTCTTTCAGTAGCTTTTCTGGCAATAATGATTGGAGCCATATATGCTGTTGTTGCAGGCTACGTAGGCGGCTACGTTGAGGAAGTAATGCTTAGGGTCGTTGACGTGATAAATAATCTACCGGCGTTACCTCTATTCATAGCCATACAGGCATTCATAGGTCTAAACATTTGGGGTATCATAGGGCTTATGGTCGCTCTATACTGGACAGGGCCCGTACTGACTATTAGAGCTATGGTACTACAGATAAAGGAGAGCACATATATTGAGGCAGCTAAGTCGATAGGCGCTGGGCCTCTAAGAATAATATTTAGGCATATACTACCTCAAGTACTGCCGTATGCGTTTGCCATCATGGCTCTTAGCGTACCTAGCGCGATACTTACCGAGGCTGGTCTAAGCTTCTTAGGTTTAGGTGACCCTAAAACGCCTACGTGGGGTAAGATGCTTCAAGAAACTAGAACACCTAACTGGGATGCCGCCGCTTCAGGTTGGTGGTGGTGGTTTATACCACCAGGCCTAGCGATAGCATTAGTGGGCACGACGTTCATTTTATTAGGTAGGGCTTTAGAGACTATCTACAACCCGAGGTTAAGGAAGGCTTAAGAGAGGTGGGGGTAAGTGCCTTTACTAGAGGTAAAGAACTTAAAGACCTACTTCTTCACTGTGCGTGGTATTGTTAGGGCTGTCGATAACGTATCGCTGTCCATAGGGGAAGGCGAGGTATTAGGGCTCGCTGGTGAGTCAGGCTGTGGTAAGTCAACGCTTGGCTACTCAATAATGCGTTTAGTACCTCCGCCTGGCAGGATAGTTGATGGTAAGATAATCTTCGACGGTAATGACATAACTAGGATGAGTGAGCATGAATTAAGATCTAAAGTTAGATGGAAAGGCATTAGTATGGTATTTCAGGGGGCAATGAACGCTCTAAACCCCGTCTATACTGTAGGACATCAAGTAGCTGAGCCTCTAATAGTCCATAAAGGGCTAACTAAGCATGAAGCCCTGGAGCACGTTAAGGAAGCTTTAAAAATGGTTGGTTTAAGTCCTGAGATCGTACGTAGGTACCCACATGAGCTTTCAGGAGGTATGAAGCAAAGAGTAGTTATTGCTATGGCAATAATACTTAGACCTAAGCTCATAATTGCTGATGAACCCACAACAGCTCTGGACGTGGTTATTCAAGCGCAGATAATGAATTTATTCAAGAAGTTGAAGAGGGAGTTAAAATCATCAATGATATTCATAACGCACGACCTAAGCCTGCTATCAGAATTATCTGATAAGATAGCCATTATGTATGCTGGTAAGATAGTTGAGATAGGCCCGTCAGAGAATGTCTATACAGATCCTAAACATCCATACACTCAGGGACTTCTAAGGAGTATACCTAGACTGCATGGTAAGGAGAAAATCACGTGGATACCGGGTGTACCACCAGACCTTAGGAGACCGCCACCAGGCTGTAGGTTCCACCCAAGGTGTCCATACGCCATGGATATATGTAAGAAGGAGGAACCACCATTTATTGAGATAGATCCAGGCAGATTCGTTGCTTGTTGGCTATGTGTTAAGAGGTGATATCCATGAATGAAGAGAGTGTTGATCTAACCGAAAAAGTATCCCCTAATACGGTACTAGTGCTTAAGAACGTTAAGAAGTACTTCCCAGTAAAGAGAGGAATTCTAGACGTACTATTGAGGAAACCTGTGCTATACGTTAAGGCCGTTGATGGCGTATCATTCTGTGTTGAGACTGGTGAAGTATTCTGCCTAGTTGGTGAGTCAGGTTGTGGTAAAACAACTACTGGTAGGCTCATAACGAGGCTCATTAAGTTAACGTCAGGTAGGATACTTTACAAGCCTAAGGAGGAGACCTTAGAGATAGCTAAGGCTCAAGGATTAAACATAGATGATAGGGGTTTCCTAGATATATCATTCGTTAAAGGACCTACAGATAAGGCATTAAGAAGAGACATACAGATGATATTCCAAGACCCTTACGGCTCTCTAGATCCTAGGCAGACCGTATATAGTGCCCTTGAAGAACCTCTACTTATTCATAAGATAGGGTCATCAAGGAATGAGAGATATGAGTTAGTTGTTAAGGCTTTAGAGGAGGTGAAGTTAGTACCTCCTGAGGAGTTCCTAGGTAGATTCCCGCACATGCTTAGTGGCGGGCAGAGGCAGAGGGTTAATATAGCTAGGGCATTAATACTTAGACCTAAGCTAATAGTTGCTGACGAGCCTGTATCGATGTTGGATGTATCCATTAGGGCTGAGATCCTCCAGTTAATGCTTGACCTTAAGGAAAGTAGAAGGTTAACGTACATTTTCATAACCCATGACTTAGCTGTAGCTAGCTATATATGTAATAAAATAGCCGTTATGTACCTAGGTAAGATAGTTGAGTTAGGCGAGACTAGGAAAGTCATAGATAATCCGTATCATCCATACACGAAAGCCTTAATCGCGGCGGTACCTGAGCCAGACCCATCAAATAGGTTCAGAATTAGGGAGGTACCGATAATAGGTGAAGTTCCTAGCGCTGTAGCTATACCTTCTGGTTGCAGATTCCATACTAGGTGTTTATATGCTATGGATATATGTAAGAGGAAGGAGCCACCATTCATTGAGGTAGAACCCGATCATTACGTTGCCTGCTGGCTTCATATGAAGAAATAAATTAGTTCTTAGTTTTTATTAAGCTAAAATCCATAAAAACCTATTCTCAACATTTTTTAGGTGTCATTTTGAGTGTAGAGGTTAAAGTAGGCATTATCGGGTGGGGTACTTATATCCCTAGATATAGGATTAAGGTTGATGACATAATTAAAGTCTGGGGATTTAACCCTGAGATGGGTAAGGCCCTTATCCTTTACGAAAAAGCCATTGGCGGGCCCGATGAAGACGCGGTCACTATGGGTTGGTATGCTGCTAAGAGCGCACTTACTCGATCACAAATAGATAAGGGCTTAATACGTGCCGTATTCTTCGGGACTGAATCAAAGCCTTATGCTGTTAAGCCCTCAGCAACTATAGTTGCTGATGCTTTAGGCATACCGCCAGAGAAGTTAAGTACTGATATGGAGTTCGCGTGTAGGGCAGCTAGTGAGGCATTAAGGATAAGCATAGGTCTAGTGGCTAGCGGTCTTATGAAATACACATTAGTCATAGGTTCAGATACTGCTCAAGGGGCCCCAGGGGATGTTTTAGAACTCTCAGCTAGTAGTGGTGCAGCGGCCTTTGTTGTTGGTCCCTCACAAGAAGCTGCAGCCGTTTTTGAGGGATCATTCTCATACATAACCGACACCACGGACTTCTGGAGAAGGGATGGGACCCCATACCCCATGCATGGTGAGATATTTACTGGTGAGCCCGCATATTTTAACCACATAATAAATGCTGTGAAGGGCCTTATGGAGAAATTAGGATTAAGACCCTCAGACTTTGATTACGCCATATTTCACCAACCGAATGGCAAATTCCCGATGCAGGTAGGTAAGAAGTTAGGTTTCCCAAAGGAGAAAATACTGCCAGGCTTGGTTACCCCCTACATAGGGAATACATATAATGCATCAGCACTTATAGGGTTAGCTAAG
Source organism: uncultured Desulfurococcales archaeon (assembly GCA_964519505.1). GTDB lineage: Archaea > Thermoproteota > Thermoprotei_A > Sulfolobales > CAZFJX01 > CAZFJX01. Next base: position 139,736 of record CAZFJX010000001.1, on the reverse strand, counting down.
GTACTTGAGGAGGCCAAGCCTGGCTCAAGAATACTTGTAGCACCATTCGGTAGTGGTGCTGGTAGTGACGCGTATAGCTTAGTAGTTACTGATAAGGTCTTAAGTAAGGTTAAGTTAGCTAAGACAGTTTCTGATTTTATTAATGATAAGGTTTACGTAGATTACGGTCACTACGTTAAGTTTAGGAATAAGTTAAAGAGACTTATCCAATAGGTGGGTCATTATGCCTAAAGTATACATAGTTGGGGTTTCATTAACTAAAATCGATAGGCACTTTGATAAGTCTATTAAAGACTTAGTTAGTGAGGTCTATGACTCACTAATAGGTAATTTGAAGGAAGATTGTTTTGATGCTATCGTTGTTTCTAGCGCTTTATCTGGTGTTATCTATAACCAGCTGAACCTAGCATCTATAATAACTGATTATTTACAACTTAAGGATCTGTCAGTATACAACGTTGAGTTAGGTGAGGCTAGTGGAGCCTCAGCAATACATTTAGCACTTAGCTTAGTGAGGTCAGGCATACATAAGTCTGTTCTAGTTATTGGTGTTGATAAATTAAGTGAATATCCTACATGGAAAGCTAATAGGTTGTATAGCATGATTCTAGACTCAGAAATAGATTTCCATTACGGTATATCACCGGTTAATTACGCAGCATTACTAACGAAGCTATATATGAGGAAATATGAATACTCAAGAAACGACTTAACGTATTGGCCTGTCTTAATGCATCAGAATGCAACTAAGATACCTCATGCACAATTAAGGTTCCCAATAACACCTGAGAAGGCCCTATCAGGACTTACAATGTCTGAGCCCTTAACCATGTATGACACGTGGCCTATAGGTGATGGGGCCGCCGCCTTACTAATAGCTAATGAGGACGTTGCAAGAAAATACAGTGATGATCTCATAGAGCTAGCTGGTATAGGATCCTCAGGTAGCGATTTAGGTATACTCTCAAGAGATGACCCGCTGTTCTTTCTAAATACGTACAAGGCGTTTAGGAAAGCCTTATCGATGGCTAATATTGATGAGAGGAACATACGTACTTATGAAATCCATGATAACTATACGATATCGGCCATATTGACTTTAGAGGCCCTCAGACTCGCTGAAAAAGGTGGTGGCTGTAGGTTCGTTAAGGAATTAAGTAATGGTAACGTAGGTCTAAGTATCAACTTAAGTGGTGGTTTAAAGGCTAGAGGGCATCCATTAGGTGCTACTGGGGTCTATCAAGTGGCTGAGGTATATCTGCAATTAATAGGTAAGTTCCCAGTAGGGGTGGATGCTGAGGTTGGGTTGGCACACAATATGACCGGTCTTGATTTCACATCCTTCATAACTATTTTAAGGAGGTGATACCATGAGGCTCTCCATAAGTAAGCATTGGAGGAATAAGAAAATTCATTACCAGTTAGCGCTAGGGTACTGTAAGGTATGTGGTAAATACCACTTCCCACCTAAATACAGATGTCCCTACTGTGGTTCTAAGAGCGTAAGGTTAACAATTCCTAAAGGTAAAGGTACGTTAATTGAGTGGACAGTGAGTTATGTAAGGCTCGAGTATTTAGAACAAAAGCTACCGTTAATCGTGGGTTTAGTGAGGCTTGACGAAGGGCCTGTGGTTAGGGGTGTTCTAACCGATGTAGATCCTAAAGAGTTAAGAGAGGGTATGAGATTAGAAGCTGTGCTCAGACGTTTGGAAGAGGACGGTGTATCAGGACTAATATATTATGGAATTAAGTTTAAGCCATTAAGTAAGTAAATTAAAATAAGCTTTTATCCAGCTTAAAAAGTTAAAGTACGTAAATAAACTGTTTAAACTTTAAGCAGAACGAATTTAAAATACTTTGAATGTAATAGTGAATACAGGAGCTTAGTTTATGTTTGAAAAGTATTTTGCCTTAAGAACAAAGTTTATGAGGGCATCAGAAATTAGGGAGTTGCTAAAGGTTATTGAGAAAAGAAGAATCATTAGCTTAGCTGGCGGTTTCCCCGATCCTCACACATTCCCTATAGAAGATTTCTATGACATTACTGATGCGGTTTTAAAGGATTACGGTACCCACGCCCTTCAGTATTCAGTCACTAGGGGTGTTTCATACTTTAGACATAAATTAATTGACTTCGCGTATAAGATGAGGGGAATTAAGGTTAAGGACCTTGAGTATATACTTGTACTATCAGGTAGCCAGCAAGGTCTTGACATAATAGCTAGGACACTCATAAATCCTGGGGACTATGTAGTTGTTGAGTTGCCTACGTATCTAGCAGCATTGAATGCCTTTAACTTAAGTGCGCCTAACTACATAGGTATACCAATGGATGATTATGGCATGAGGGTTGATATTCTTGAGGATAGGTTAAGGGGGCTGTACTCAGAGGGTAAGAGGGTAAAGCTAGTTTATACAGTACCTATAGCTCATAACCCTGCTGGGGTTACGATGAGCTACGATAGGAGAAAGTACTTAATAGAGTTGGCATCGCAATACGACTTCCTAGTGGTTGAGGACGACCCTTACAGCTACCTAGTATTTGAGAATGTTGATGTGACACCTTTAAAGGCTCTTGATAAGGAGGATAGGGTCATATATTTAAGCACCTTCAGTAAGATATTAGCTCCAGGACTTAGGCTGGGGTGGTTAATAGCCCATCCAGAACTAACGGACATATTTGAGAGGTGCAAGCAATCACTTGACCTACATACACCTACATTTAGTCAGTACATAGCAGCTGAAGCCATTAAAAGAGGTATTGTTGATAAGGTAATAGCTAAGGCTAAAGCCATATATAAGAGGAAAAGAGACGCTATGCTAGATGCCTTAGTGGACTTCTTCCCGAAGAATGCTTGGTGGTCTAAGCCTATAGGCGGTATGTTCGTATTTGCTAGACTCCCATGGAACTTAGACACTAAAGCACTACTTCCGGAGGCTATAGAGAAAGGTGTAGCTTACGTCCCTGGACAGTCATTCTTCGTTGACGGTAGCGGTAAGAATACATTAAGACTAAACTTTAGCTATCCGTCAGTCAAGGAGATAAGGAGCGGTATTGAGATTTTAGGTAAGTTCTTCAGGGAGAAGGCTAAGGAACTTGGTCTTGCATAGTCAAGTAAGATCAACAATAACCCTTAAATTTTTTACCCTAATACACTCATTTAGGTCTTTAACTGCACAGACATATTTGCGTATAACTCGCACATTCTTATCAATAACCTCAGCTAATCTTTCAATTCCTAAGTGACTAATTGAGCCTAGATCAACCAACGTGAGTCTTCCCTTAATAAATGTTAAAGGCATTAACCTACTTATGAGCTGAGGAGGTATAGCTATAACTGACTTGCTACTAATGTACTTAATGGAGAGACGCGTTATTAATGGTGAATTCATTAAAGGAATCACTATATCGAACGACTTATCTAGATTGCTTAGCCTCTTTAACTCTACTGGCAAATCCCTTATCTCCCTAACAACTATGTCATCTACGTACGCAATCGTCAACTCACTTACGTATTTATGGATAAACCATGAAGTTAAGTAACTTATAAGTCCGGTACCTATGATCAAAACCTTCATGCCTTTCACTATCTTAAGTAGCTTATTAAGCCAGTATATCTCTGAGAGGAGTGTATATTGCGGTTTATCAAGTACTGTTTGAGGCACCGGTATTAAGTAATCCTTATGTATACATGCATAATTACATAGGATCCCGTCAACATCTAGACCTAGCGTCCCTTTAGGACCTTTAGGTTTAACTATGAATAACTTACTTATAATCCTACTATCTACGTTAACACCCTCAATAACCCTTATAAGCCCTTGAGAACCTAGAACCCTATCACTACTTAACATGTATGGATGAGTAATTAAGTACCTCTCTATAGGGCCTATAATAGCTCTTAAAACCTTAGCAAGTACGTAACTCTCACTTAATGGTGGCGGTGGATAAAGACCTTTAACATTTATAGCCCCATCACTAAACACTAAACAATTAACCCTCATGTGGACCCCCTCCATCCTCACTTCGATTTAATGATTTAACGCTGTATCTTTATCTAAATAACCGTTATCGCTTTATAAATACTTCCTTAGTGAGAAATACTTAGGGAGGGCATTAGTTGAGGAAGCCCTTACTAGCTGATGGCACTTTAGTAAAGGACTATACACCCCTATTCATGTATGTAGAGAGGTTAAGTAATTTAGGGGTAAGTAGTGATGAGGTTACACTGAAAAGTGAGGATCTAAGGTATTTAGAGGAATTAATTAGCCGTGGTTCGTTGCCTCTTAACGAAGTTATTGAGAGGTTAATTGAGTACTTCATGCCTAGACTCCGTAGTGATATAGCTAAGGAGGTTGTTAGTGAGTATTTAGGTTCTGAAGTGAGTACGGACTTCGGCACTAGATTCATGGCTAAGATACTTGCTTGCTGGCTTATAGAGGCTGGTAAGACCTTAGGAATAGTCAGTCTTAGGGGTGCTTCGATGCTTAAAGGTTAATCAATGCACTTACTTATTGCTAAGTAAGAGCTACTTAAGTACTTAGTGAGCCCTAGGTCTATAAAACTCCATGGTAATTCCGTATATGGATCTCTGTGCTTAAACACGTAGCTCACATCATAACTCAACTCCTTAACGGCTCTCCTCCACCCTGAAAGTCCGCCACCGTACTTAGCCCATAGAACTAGTAACTTACCTAACTCTCTATCACCAAGTGATATAGAAGTCTGAATAGTGGCCCATCTAGGATCGTAAGTATCCACATCAACTACATCCCTCGGTAATAAGTTAGTTAGTAACTTCATTTTATTACGTAAGGACTCGGTACGCTCCATAGGGTAGTACTGCATAGGTGTATTAGCTTTAGGTATAAAAGGATTTACAGTGACATGAATACGCTTCCCCTTTATACCTAACTCCTTAATAACCTCATTAATGAGTTTAGGTATAAGCATTACATCATTTAGTCCCTCGCCTGGTAATCCAATGATGAAGTATAGTTTCACATTAAGTCCCTTGCTAAGGATGCACTTAACTACCTCCTTAACTAGCTCATAACTGAACCTCTTCCTTATTAAACAACCAAGTCTATCTGATAAAGTTTCGGGGGCCACAGTTACGGTTTTCTGACCACCTGCTTTAATAAGCTCTATCTTCTCGTTGCTTAGAGTATCTAGACGTAGTGATGGAACATTAAAGGAGATACCGTTAGTTATTAAGTCCTCAAGTAACTTTACCGAGTACTTATAGTCAAAGAATGATAAACTATAAAAAACAACCCTATTAAGTGAGTTTTCTTTAAGACCTTCATAAATTATTTTCTTAACATTATCATAGCTCCTGAATCTATATGGGTAGAATACGTGTGTTTCTAGGCAGAATGGACATAGATGGGGGCATCCCCTACTAACCTCCATTAAGAAACCCTTACCGTAAACGGGCTTAACATCTGACTGGATCTGGATTATTGGGTAGAACTCTCTATCAAGATCTTCAACATAGTACTTAATCACCTCATCCTTAGGATACCATCCACTTAATACCTCACTTAATGACATCAAGTTCTCAAGCATCTCCTTAGGTCTGTCCTTATATGGTGCTAACTTGCTTAATTCTTTAAGTGATCTCTCGCCTTCGCCGATGATTACAGCATCAACGATATCTAAGATAGGTAGAGGGTTAGCGGTTACCGCAGGTCCTCCAGCAATTATTAAGGGCTTTCCTAAACCCCTGACTTCCCTCAAGGGCTCAATGCCATTAAGTATGAGGATCTTAATAAAGTCCTGGTACATGAGTTCAAACGGTAATGAAGCAAGTATTATGTCAAAGTTCTTAAGTAATGTTTTGGTTTCTAGGCTACGTTGCGGGTTGCTTAACGTAAATCTCTCCACATATATATCTGGATATTTATTTAGGAAGTAGTAAGTCATATGCACGAATAGGTTAGATAGAGATGCCTCATATGTAGATGGGAATAATAGAGCTATCCTTAACATATTCTTTCTAGGTTTTTTCACTACGACGTTACTCTCCTTAATCCTCAATTCAATACTCCGTAAGAGTGAGTGTTAAGTACATTAAATAGTTAGTACTTGCAGAGTTCATAGTAGCACCATCTCAGGCTGTAGCTCTTTTAAACAAATCCTTAACTATTTTCTCTTTAGGGATTGAGTATGGAGAGAAATTTATTCAATCTGGTAAGGTACTTAGTGCTGAAGGCACTATCAGGGAATTTCACTGCAATTAACGCCATATATGACTATATAGTTAGGAATGAGAGCCCGAGTACCATAGCCTACAGATACGGGATTAGTAAGCATCAAGTGAGGGGCTACGTACAGAGAATACTCGATAAGGTAAGTAATCAATATGCAGCTGCCTGGATATTAACGACCTTATACCCACACATAATAAACATTAAATCACCTATAGCTAAGTTAAATAGCGGTAGCTACTGCTCACTCTGTAACACACTGATAATAAAGCATACAGTAGAGGAACACCTTAGAAAGAAGCATAAAGACCTCATAAACCTATACACAGTCAAGTTACTAAACATACTTAAGAGCAGCAGATTAGAGAGATACGCATTAACTATGGGCTGAACTCTAAATACTTTTTAAGGTATTACCGTAATGTTTCTGTGATTAAATTCATTATATATTAATTAGCAAAAATACTTGAAATCCTAGGAATACCCGATTGGTATTATTTTAGACTAGGTAAATTTATTTGAGGTGGAAATTAATATTTAGTTGGTGAATTCTTATGCGTGTAAGTAAGGACCGTAATCTAAGGGGTTTTGGTGGCAGGATCGTCGAGGTAAATGCTGGTAATATGAGGATTATGTCAGTAAAGTTGGAAATTAGGGCATTACGTAAGATAGATGAGACCTGGAGGAAGTTTGGTTATAGAAGTAGAAGTGATTTTATTCGTGATGCACTAAGGTACTTTCTCAATAAACTCAAATCTGAGAAAACAACAGTACCAAGTACTGAAGGTGCTGCTTAAGTCATGGGGTTTACATGGCAACCTAAGTGGGTTAGAAAGAAGTTAAGTGAGTCAGGCATTGAAGTAGTTACATGCGTGGACGAAACAACAAACCTCATAGTATGTCCTATATGCGTTAATATAGACGAGTTATGCCCACCCAATAAACCTACATCAAAGCAAATCGAGGGTGTCTCATTATTCTTCAGTATTAAAGATTTAATTCAGCACATGTACACACATATTGAGGAGTCTTGGAGGGAGAAAATACTGCCTAAGGAACTTAAGGAAGGTGAGGAAGAAGAACATTAAGCTAATTCATATACTAATTTCTTAACCCTATCTACTAACTTCTCAATACTATAATCACGCCACTCGGCAACCCTACCAACATTAATTACGCCATATTCACGTAACCCAAGTAACATTCCCTCCACATCCTTAGAAATCTTCATTAATAGCCCATACTTAATTAGGTACTCACGTAGGAAAGTAATCTTACTTACGTCAAGAAGTCTAAATCTCTTTAAATCGCTTAAAACTCTCTCACCAATACCTGAAGGTATCTTACCTATTGAGGAAAAGCTTGAGAATACATAGTTGAGAGTTAGCTCCTCTTTACAGCCTAATATATCTTTCAATGAGTAACTAACTACTGTGTGGAAAGATGCGGCACCCCCATGATACGTAACCTTAAATACACTCCCTTCGAGACTTCCTTCGGTCATGATTAATACTGTATATATAGGTATATAATTAAACTCGCCAACAGATGGTAAGGGTGTCGGTGCCCTAATGAACCTTAGAAATTGCGGTAAGGGTAATGTGTTCACTAAATATTTATATCTTAACTCAGAACCCAAGCTAGTAACCAAAGATTTCTTGCTTAAGTAAATCCTCCTAATACCTAAAGGCAGTATATTAATCGTTAATTCTTTCCTTAAGAAATTTATGAAGGCTGACCATGTAAACTTAGGTAAGTAGCCTTCCACACCATATCTTAAGAACCAATTTGTCTGAACTTCCTTACCTAAGGTTATTTTCCTATGTACACCTACCTCTTTAATTAACTTAACAGCAGGTTTGACATATTCATAGCTGGGTTGAAAGGACTTAAGCTTGAATATGAGTTCTTTATTAAGTATTGAAGGGTACTTATCCAGTATTAACTCACCGTACGTAAAACCATAAATACCGTCATGTCCTAGACCACCTATTATGATAGGTCTTAAGCCTTCATTCACCATATAATAAGCTATTAAGGTGCCCGTTAACCCGTGGCCTAATATGACAGTGTTAAACTCTATATCAGCCCCCCTAAAATGAGTTATTTAAAATAGCTAATAAGGTTAGTTAGAATGCATATACTTCGACTCCACCACCGCCAATCCCGTACCTTAATGAGGCGCCAGGCACTTCATAAGTCATTGCCTTCTTCTTCTTAGGTGCCTTAATGCAGTTATTCAATACCAAGTCAATAATTTCATCAACCGTGGGTACTCTGCCACTAACCACGCATTCACCATCAATAAGTACCTGAGGTAATGAGTCATTACTATGCCACATATTTATTGGGATCACATAGGCCTCAATGCCGTATTGCTTAAACAATATTTGTGATGCCTCCCAAGCGTTTCTTAAGGTGACCTCACTCTCATTGTCATTACTTAAAATCACATGTATCTCGACAGGCATTTAAAACACCTATTGACAACGTTACTTAAGGGAATATATTTAAGGCTTAAGCCCCTCCATTAACTAGTAGTTGCTGTGGTGTAACGCGTGATATATTTGTTCATGCAGTCACCATTAGGTCCTTCAGTAAGAGTTCATAAGGAAGTCATAGTATCGTTCGTAAGTACTGATGAAGCCTATAGAGAATTAAGTAAGTTAAAGGGCTTAATTAGGTATAGCTTATCAACTTATGAAAGTAGCAAGATAAGGGATCTAATGTTTTTAGCTAAGTTAGATCCTGACTTAATAGACGTGATTAAGAAATCAGGAAAGACGTTAACCGTAGTAACGATTAAGGTCTAAGAGCTTATTAATTCAATAACCAATACTTTCTTGGTGTCTGTATGCCTAAGAGAAGAAGAAAAACTATTTTCGACTTATTTAACGAATGGTTTAACGAGATCTTTGAGGACTTATTTGATTTTGAGAGGGAGATTGAGAGATTTTTAAGGGAGGCCCCCGAAGGGCGTGTAGAGGTTAAAGGACCTTACGTTTATGGTTTTAGGATATTCATAGGCCCTGACGGTAAACCTAGGATTGAGGAGTTTGGTAATGTACGTAGGGTTAGGGGTAGACCGCAGATAACTGAAGAGCGTGAACCCCTCGTAGATGTTCTTGAGGAGAAGGACCACGTAATAGTCATCGCTGAAATGCCTGGTGTTGAGAAGAATAAGATAAAGGTTAGGGCAACTGAGAGGAGGTTAATCATTGAGGGTAGCAACACTAATAGGAGGTACTATAAGGAGGTTGAATTACCAACAGACGTAAAGCCAGATACAGCTAAAGCTGCCTATAGAAACGGGGTCCTTGAAGTGAGAATAGAGAAGAGGAAGAAGGAGGGGAAAGGAATAGAAATTAAGGTTGAGTAGCCTTAGGTAACTCCTCAACAATAACCCTACCTTTTTCTTTATGGACTATAGCGCTCTTACCTTGAGGATCCTCTAATACTAACGTAAACTTTCTTTTACCTTCCATAGCCTCCTCAATCTCCCTCCTCCTACCTTCACATACCTCACCACATTCCGTGGGGAAAACATCAAGAACTCTCTCTAATACGCCATCAACAGTTGTTATATAACCATAAGCCATAGGACCTGGGTAGATCTCTATTCCTAACTCAGGTATCTTAACTATGGCTTTGGATGACTTAACCACTAATGCGTTAAGGTCGTCAGGTCCCTCCACGCGTAGTACGTACCTCTTAGGCTTACTGTAAGTAAGTAATTCAATATCGGTGTATCTATAACCGCAGGTTCCACACCTACCCACAGTTATCATCACCTCATTAACTAGCGGTATCTTATAGTAATACACCTCTAATGTTAATGACTTAGTACTACACACGGGGCACGTAGAGACCTCCCTACTCACTAACTTAGGTGCTCTATCCATGTTCATGTTAACCCTAAGATATAAAATGATCATCTCAGAATTTAAACGTAAGTCGCCGTATTAGGTAAGGATTCCAATGGTAAGTGAGGAGATAATTGGAATTATTGAGTCTATAGTAACGTCTTACGGGCTACCTCACATACTTTTTATATTTGTACTTAGTTTGGTGTCTAACTCAATACCTTTCATAGCAGTACCATACCTTTATGTACTTTTCGTTATTAGTTCAGTGAGTATGTACTCTTTAGACCAAGCTATAATCATAACTTTAGTTAGTGCCTTAGGTGCCGCACTAGGTAAGTTAGTTATTTACTTCCTAAGTAGGTCGTTTAGAATATTACTCTCTAAAGAGAGTAAGGAAAACATAGAGATTTTTAAGGAAGCTTTATCTAAAGGAATATTCTTTGCCGTACTAATATTCGCTATGACCCCCTTACCTGATGATGTTGTAAACATACCTACAGGTCTCGTAGGGTTTAACGTGCTTAAATACTTCATAGCAGTAATTATAGGTAAGACAGTACTGACTTTCTTCGTAGTAATTTTCGGTAGTTTAGGCGGTGTACTGAGTTTAGAGGCTGGTGAGATGAGTACTCCAATACTAATTACCTATATAGCAATAACAATAATACTCAGTATGGTTATCGTGAGGGTTAATTGGGTTAGGATAGTGCGTACCTACAACGAGAAAGGATTGATAAGCGCTATAACTGAGTTTATTAATCAAGTACCTAAAGCATTAACTACTAAAAAGAGGTAAGTACATCAAGTAAAGTACTATATGACTTATTAAACTCGTCATATGCTACCTTAAACTTATCATCACGGTATATTGGTGCTCCATTTACCATTATTAATGAAGGCTTAGCAACCCCCTGTAGTACACCCATTAATGGATCTCCGATACATGCATTTAATCTCCAGACAGTCACATCAGCAACCTCATCAACGTCAATGAACCCCTTACCAATACTTAAAGCTCTATAACCTTCAGTCAATAGCCTATACATATCATGCGGCGCTAACCACCTCTCATTAAATTTAAGGAACAATATCTCATCGATAATATTATATGTTGGTGCTACATCCACACCTAACCCTGTGTTTAAATACTTAACTATATGTCTTAGCTGGGGCTTACCGCTACGTAATAGGTAATTGCTCCTAGGGTTAGTGATTAAGGTTATGTTGGGGCTACTTAATGCCCTTATTTCATTTAGGGTTAACCAAACTCCATGCGCAATTATGGTCTTAACCTTGCCGATTCCTAACTCTAGTAGGTAATGTGCTGGTCTTTTACCATACTTACTCAGTGTGTACTTAATATCATCAACAACTTCACTAAGATGGGTGTGTATGTTGGTGCTGTACTTTAGTGCTAACTCAATGCACTTCTCATAAGCCTCTTTACTAGCTAACCTTACGGTACATGGGCATAGCCCAACAGTTATTAACTCATGCTTTCCATGCCACTCATTTAATAATCTTAGGTTTTCTTTTAATGACTCATCAATAGACTTATAAGCGCCTCCTTCCATTACTGGCGTACAAATATTGCCTCTAACTCCGTACTTAATTAACGCTTTAGCAACTTCAGAGCCGTTAGGATGCATGTCTATAACTAAAGTAACTCCGGAACTCACTAATTCTTTAAGAGCTATGAGTGCCGTATGGTAGCTTAGTTCAGGTCTTCTCCTCAACTCTAACTCCCATGGCCAGACATACCTTTTAACCCATGCATCAAGTTCTAACTTGTTAAGTAGTGTGGACCTTATAGGGTAAAGCCCTAAATGTGTATGTGAGCTTGCAAAACCATGGGTGATTACCGTATGTTTACCCACATAATTAAGTTTTTCATATCCTCTAGGGAGTTCTTTAGGTTCATAAGGCTTTATGTCTTCAATAACTCCATTAGAAATAACTAGGCACATACGTCTCTTAATTTCTGAGATACCCTTCACTAGGTAGTCACTACAAATTACGTAATTCAAAATTAATCACCGACGTATTTATAGATGAGGACTACAGTATATAGGTCTTTACCTGTTAATCCTTGTGCCGGCTCTATACTACCTATCTTACTGACCGCTATATAGGCGGGCTTAAATAGCTTCATCTCAGGCTTATTAATCGGTATGTAGTCACCATCATTTAATATATAGACATACCTACCACCTATATTCATTATTGATACGTCCTTAGCTATGACCTCAGTAAACACACCCTCAGGCCATAGTACATAAGCTCCATGTATCATCATCTTAAACAGTAGCGCCTCCCTCACTGTTGTTGAGTTCCAGTTAGGTGATATTGAAAGACCTAACCTAGCATAACTATAGCTACAGTTAGTTGCGTAAACGCCAACACCACACTTATATGTCTTAGTAATTAACTGGCCATGTAATCTAATAGTTAAGTCATGGTGTATGTTCTCCTCTAGGTCCTTCTCTATGAGCCTAGGGTCATCATTAGCTATCCTAATAATAGCTGAAATCGCCTTAGCTGGGTCAGCAGTATCTACCGGGTATATAATGACGTTATTACGCTCCCTAAAGACGTAATATACCCCATAAACCATTACGTAGAGCTTATCCTTAGGTATCTTTAACTTATTAATCAATATGTCAGCGGCAACATCTTCAGGCGACGTTAGTGCTTGAGCAAGCAACCTTATCTGCGTTAGGTTTAAGGTTGCACCATCAGCAACACTAGCCCTCTCACCTAGTACACTAATCCAGTATCCGTAGTCCCACCAAGCAACTACGACAGCATCTTGAGGGATATTCTCCTTAATCCACATAAGTGCGTCATACCATGCTGGTATATAATAGACATACGGGAGACCCGAGTTAAGTAGTGTTGGATATATCATTTGGTAAGTGACATAATGATTACCGTAGGTTACTGGAGGTATGCCTGCTGAGTAGACTATCGATATTGGTATGAATATAACTAGTAAGGCTATGGCTACTACCCTCCTAAACCATGAAGTACTGGTAGTGAAGTACTTCTTCTCAACCTTTCTGGCTGCCTTCATTAGTACTGCAATGAATATTCCAGCCATGAAGGCAGTTATTATCGTTAGGTATGACATAAAGTAAGCCATGTTTACCGTCGTATATATCGCTATAACCAGTAGTGCTATAGGGAATAAGGCTATAGTATTTTTCTTAAATATGACCTCATATATCAAGTAAGCAAGCGCTAATAATGCCATAATGAAAGCAGGTCCTATACTTATTATCAATCTACCTAGAGTGGTCATTTGGTATTCAGCAACTGTACTCACAATTACTGGTAGTTCATGCGTTAAACCCATGGCTGCCATGGCCTTACCTTTAAGAACTATAACCCTAGATATCAGCGCTAAGAAACCTCCTCCAGTGATAGCGCCTAAGGTAGCTATATAAGCAACTCTAGGCGAACTTACATACTTCTGATATACGTACGCTAAAGCCAGCAATACTAATGATGCCGGGAATAGTACGCCAGCACCGCGTATTAGGTAAAGTGGGCCATGATAAAATGGTAAGGACGCAGAGAAAGCCATCGCTGGGATGATCTCTAAAGCCCATAATAATATAGTCTCTTTAGTTACCTTGGTTAGTAAAGGCACTAATGCTATAGCTATCAAGGCTGCTGAGAACGCCAGATTGTAACCTGCCCATGCCCAAGTAGCTAAACCAAGAACTATACCTGCCAGTAATGCAGATACCCTCGAGTTCCTCTTGAATGCTCTTATATGTAACCATATGTAGAAAGTCAATACTGAAATACCTGTGGAGTACTTAACGGCAAATCCAGCTATTTGCCTATCAACGAATAGTAGTGCCAGTATTAGTGCTGACAGGCCCGCAGCTATAGGCTCCTCGCTAAACTCATAGGTTATTAGGTAAACGCCTATGAAGGATAAGGCAGCAAGCACTACAGGTAAGTAAACCATCCACGTATACAGGTCTATACCAGATAATGCGTGAGCTATAGGATATGTTAACGCGCCTATAAACTCAGTTAATGGAAGCTCCGTCCTGCTGAAGTCCCTACCATTAGGATACCAGAATATATGGGTTAGTTCGTTATCCCTCGTTAACTGCCAGAAGTACCCTAACCCATACTTAACTAACTTATCAGTAACCCAGTATGTTGCGTACGGGTCCATCTCGTAAAGTGTTGGTCCATGACCGTATCTTTCAGCTATGAACACAGGCTGGAGTCTTAGGTAAGTACCTACGGCTATGGCGATGATCAATAACGCTATAGATATAATGACTTTTAAATTAATCACCTTACTAACATTAACTTTACCTATTCTTAACCTCACCTTCTATCACCCCTACAGAGTACTTATCGTACTCATATAAAAATAAATTATTAAGAACGCCTGCATAAATTATTCCAGTATTCTCGGTGTGAGTAATGAGGAGAAACTTAGAGGATGTAGTCACGGACATTCTAGTTAAATACGGTGAGAGAGCGTTCGAAGTACTTAAGGTAGCCGTTGACATAGCGCTAGAGAATAGGTCCTTAGGAAAAAGACTTCCAGGAGATTTCGATTTTAGAACGCTAGCCTATAGATTACACTTAAATGGGATTAAATATAACCCAAGTAGGTTATTATCAATAATAGAGAAGGAGTACGGGATTATAGAGACTACATATAGAAGTAGCAACCAAAGGTGGTGGCGCTTTACTAACCTTCACGGCATTATGGAGATACTCAATAAGTACGAACTTACTGAAGAGGTTATTGATGATCCAGAGATATACCTAATAAGACTTCAACTCAAACTACTGAAATTAGGTGAGTTAAGCAAAGTGATTAATGAATTACTTAACAAGAGTAAGCTACTTAAGGAGGATGAGGAAAGAGTTAGGGAGTTAGTATTTAATGAGTTAGAAGCTGTTGTTAAAGTTCTTAAAAAGATGATGAAGTTTAAAGATAGGTTTGAAAGAGAGATAAATGAATGTTTGAATGTCCTTAAGCTCATGTCCAAATTAGTTAATAGGGTTGTTGGTAGTAAAGTAGGTGGCTACTTAATTAATGTTGAGGAAGTTATTGGTGAGTATGATGAATATGTTAAATAGGTATTTTAAAATGCAATGAAGTTAAGTATTAAAAGTTTAATAATTCCTTAATTCACTGATAGTAAGTGAGTGGGATGGACATAGCTATAGTAGGTCCTGGTGCTATAGGTAGTTTACTGATATATACTTTAAATAATGCTAGCATTGTGCCCGATGTTTATGTACGTGACGAAGGTAGGCTTAGGCATATACGTTGTGCTGGAGGATTAAAGATTGTTATTCGGGATGAGGAAGTAAATTTAAAAGCTAATCTCAAATTACCTTCAGATACGTCAAAAACCTATGATGTAGTGCTGGTGGCTGTAAAGGCGTATGATGTTGAAGAGGCGCTTAAGACTGTTTCAAAGGTGCTAAGAAGAGACGGTCTAGTACTCTCGTTCCAGAACGGTATAGGGCCTCTTGAGTTAATGGAAAGAATGTTTGGCTATAATAGAGCTGGTGCAGCAGTAATTACTTATGGGCTCTTTAGATATGAATATGTAACTTTTCTTCAAGGCTTTGGTGAGGTCTTAATTGGACAGAGATTTAGCGATATCCATGAGGATCTTCATAAATTAATGGATATTTTAAGTAATGGAGGACTCAAGGTTAGGTACGTTGATGATATAGATAAGTATAGATGGTATAAGCTATTGATAAACGCAGGCATTAATCCTATAACAGCCATTTTACAAGCACCTAATAAGGTAATCATTGAGTCACCGGAGGCTCGTATACTAGCTACTAAGACTGTTAGTGAAGGTCTTGAAGTAGTTAATAAGTTAGGTATTGATCTACCTGGTGACCCTATAGAGGGGTTGTTAGACGTCGCTAAGAAAACTGGTGAAAATTATTCATCAATGCTTCAAGACATAGTAAACAATAGAGAGACCGAAATCGATTACATAAATGGGGTTATAGTTAAGAAGGGTAGGGAGTTAGGTATTGAGACACCAATAAATACTTTACTTGTCAATATTATTAAGGGCTTAGTTAGATGGAGAAAATCACTGTTCCAGCAATAGTTAAGAAGAAAAACAAAGAAAAGATCGTTATGATCACCTCATATGACTACCTCATGACTAAGCTAGTAGATAAAGCAGGCGTTGACGGTATTTTAGTTGGAGATTCTGTTGGCATGGTTCTCTTAGGTTACGAAACCACATTACCCGTAACCATGGATGAAATAGCGCATCATCTCAAGGCAGTTGTTAGGGCTAAGCCCAGAGCATTAGTTATTGCTGATATGCCATTCCTAAGTTATGAGGTAAGTAAGTACGAGGCTTTAAGGAATGCAGGTAAGTTAATTAAGTTAGGTGCTGAAGCGGTCAAAATTGAGGGAGGTGTTGAGGTTATTGATAAGGTTGAGGTAATGGTTAAGCACGGCATACCTGTAATGGGTCATATAGGGTTAACACCTCAAAGGATGCTTAAGTTTGGTGGCTATAAGTTAATGGGTAAGAAGGCTGAGTTAGCTATTAAGCTAATTGAGGACGCTAAAGCGCTTGAGGACGCTGGCGCATTCTCCATAGTGATAGAGTTCACAGCAGCTGAAGTAGCTGCTGAAATAACAAGGAGATTAAAGATACCGACCATATGTATAGGTAGCGGTCCACACTGTGATGGTCAGATCATAGTACTTCATGACATATTAGGGCTTTCGGAAAACCCACCACCATTTGTTAAAAAATACGCTAATCTAGCTAATGAAGTTGTTAAAGCCGTAAGCATGTATGTTGAGGAGGTACGTAAGGGGTTATTCCCTACCGAGAAGCATATGAGGAGGATGAAGCCCCAGGAGTATAAGGTGTTTAAGGATTTACTCAGTAAGCTTAAGGTTTAGGTCTTAAAACTTAGTACCACCCCTTTGGATGCCAGCTCCATGAGTCTAGAAGCTATGTACTTAAGCGCTTCCCTAAGTACTTCATCATTATCGTAACTATCGACTATCACTCGTAATTCGTCCTTACTCACGCTCTTCATCTCCTTAGCTAACTCAATCATCTTAGGCACTGCCCTAACTACGTTATCGACAATAGTTATTGAGGCAGCTCTTGAAGTTCTTGATAATGGGTTTAGGTCTATAGCTATTACTGTCTTACCCATCTTTCTAAGGGCTTCAGTACGGTCACCATCCTCTAGAGGGACTAAGACCACATCAGCGATATATATGCCCCTAGGACTAACCCTTCTTCTCTCACTGAATAACTCAGGTATGGTTGCTGTAGCATCATCAACGCCTAAAACCTCATCAGCACCGCACCTCTCTAGGAGCTCCTTAATCTTTAACTCTCTCTCCTTAGTCCTATAGAACAGGTTAACCTCTAACTTAGCATTCAGTACTTTAGCTAATTTAACTATGCCGTCGGGTACTAAAGCAGCTACATTACCATTAACAGAAATAACTGGGTGCTTAGCTAGCAACATCGCGGCAATAGCCGCTCTCATAGCCTTAATAGCTGGAGGTATGGTCTTCTCACCGATTAAGTAATCAAAGCACTCACCCCTACCATGAGCTATTAAACCTTGGATAGCAGTTATACCGGACTTATACCCCTCAATGATCTTCTCCCTAAGCTTTAGCGATTCATACCTAGGGTGGGTTTTAGGTATATGGAATCCCATTAAACCACCATGTAAGTACTCCCAAAATACAGGTTAAAAACATAAGCATGTCCAAAATTCTTTAGTAAGGCATATGTGACATCATTAACTACCTGTTCCTCAGCTACAACAACAAGTAAGCTCTTCTTTATAAAGTATCCTAAAACACCGCTACTACTTAATAAGTCTCTCAACGACTCCTTAATCTTTAAGTCCTCCTCAAGGGTCATAAGCCCTGTCTCCAGACTAAAGTCATGTGCTAGTCTTGAGAAAGTTTCTATAGAAGGGTCCTTCATGAACTCATTAAAGTATTTAAGTCCTAACTCAATACCCCTCCTACCCATCTCATTCAGCATGACCTTAGTATGTTTAGGTCTCTTCAAGTGGGCTGTAATTACCTTTATAGAACTACTTACAGGGATCTTGTCAACAACGCCATAACCAGGACCTCCCTCCTTAACCCTAACCACTAGTCCTCCTCCATGCATTTCAGCCATTAAATCACCATAGCCTGTCTGATTAACTATCTCAGATATGTGAGCTACTTTACCTGCTTCATTGAGCGAAACCTTGAAGCCTTTAGAGACCATTAAATCCTTGTTAAGGACCATGTTTATTGCTGCAGCCCCTAACGTTATTGCGGCACTAAGTCCATATCCATAACCAATTTTTAAGTACTCTTTAGCCTTTACACGAACCGTAATAACTCTATCCTTAGGTAATTTAAGTATTTCTTCAAGAGCATAAGTAACCGTACTTAAGTTTACGGATTTATTACCCATAACTATGTAGTCCTTCTTAGAACCTAAGGGCTCAATAATTAATGGTGGTGCGAGCGTCACGCCAACACCTAGTGACCCAGATTTAAGTAAGTTATCCTTACGGACCACACACCAAATACCAGATATATGTGGAGGGACTATAACCCTCACTTCCTAATCAGGCCTCTTATCTCATCAACTATTACCCTAGCAATAACTTCCTTCCTCATCTTATTAACGTACCTTATGCGACCGTCCTTTCTAACTATGGCTACCTCATTAAATAAGCTAGCAAAACCTATATCCTTCCTACTAACGTCGTTAGCCACTATGAGGTCTACACCATACTTAAGTAACTTTTCCTTAGCTTTCTTAACGAGTAATTCCCTGGAACCACCTACTGTCTCAGCAGCGAATCCAACAATAACTGCACTACCTAGTAACTTCCTCAACTCGGGGAGTATCTTAGGTGTAGGCTCTAACTCTACCAAGAATCCCTTAGAGGAATCTAACTTCCTCTTACTAACAACCTTAAATCTAAAGTCCGCTGGGGCTGCTGCCATAACCACTAAGTCGAGGTCACGCATCTCAGCAACTATGTTCTTCACCTCCCTCAACATATCTTCAGTAGTCTCTATAGCTACCTTAAGGATTCCACGGGGAGGCTCTACACCGCATAGAGGACCATGCACTAAAATTACTTCAGCACCTCTATAGGTTAATTCCTTAGCTATAGCTACACCCATCCTTCCAGTACTTGCGTTAGTTAAGAATCTCACAGGGTCCAAGAACTCCCTAGTAGGTCCTGCAGTAACTAGTGCCTTAATACCCTTGAAGTCTAAACCCCTAGCTAAGTACGTAGCAACACGCTCAACTATTTCTTCATTACTTGGTATCTTAGCCTTCCCTTGCTCAACTACAGGCTCAATGATATATACACCGTAGCTCTTTAACTTTCTAATCACTTCCTTAACTTGAGGTGATCTATACATAGGCTCATGCATTGTAGGCACCGCAATGACCTTCTTCCTTAACCCCATGAAGTTAAGCGTGAGTAATGTAACTGAGGTGTCTGCAATACCATTAGCTACCTTACTTAAGGTATTCGCTGTCGCAGGAATTATGAGTAAGGCATTGCACTCCCTTGATAAAGCTACGTGACCTACCTCACCCTTAAACTCAACGAATACCTCATTGCCTGATGCCCACCTAAACACCTCAGGAGAAACTAGCTTAGTAGCTTCCTTACTCATAACAACGTATACATTAGCGCCCCTCCTCATTAACCCACGTACTATATCAGGGACCCTATATATGGCTATACCTGAAGTTACTGCAACAACTATATTCATACCTGAAAGCTCATCACTAACACTACCAATGATACCCTTTGAAGGGTGCTTAAGCACTCTTAAACACACCTACTTAAACGTAACAATATCAATGTAATAAAATTTAATTTTGAACCCTCACTCAGTTAATGGGGTAGGTATTTGAAGTATATAGTTAGGAACGCTAAGGAAGGAGACCTGCTTACAATCATAAACATAAATCTCCAGACACTTCCTGAGCATTATCCTTACGAATTCTGGCTTGAGCATTTAAGAAAGTGGGGTAAGGCATTCTTTGTTGCTGAGGTGGATAACCTAGTCGTTGGTTACGTAATGGCCAGGGTTGAGTTAGGGTTCGGGCATTTATCTAAGAGACTAACACGTATGGGTCATATAATAAGCATAGCAGTACTGCCTAATTATAGACGTAAAGGTATAGGGAAGGCTTTAATGCTTGCATGCATAGATTCTTTAAAGAATCATTACAAAGCAAGTGAGGTATATCTTGAGGTTAGGGTCAGTAATGAGCCAGCAATAAAGCTTTATGAAGCTCTAGGTTTCAAGAAGGTTAAAATACTTGAAAGTTACTACCTAGACGGCGAGAATGCTTACTTAATGGCTAAGAAGCTATGAGGTAACCTACTAGCCCCTTAAAGAACTTAAGAAAATCGTCAGTAACGACTACGTGATCGCGGAATAAACATTCTTCACCCTTCCTTAGCACTTCAATAACCTTAGCATTACTGAACTTAGCTACTATAGGTAAGTAGGTTATGGGTTCTATAATATCTAAGCCGCATATTAATAAAACATCAGCCATAGAAATCTCCATAAGAACCTCACTCCAAACACTCTTACTAATGCCTTCACCCTTAAGCAGTACCTTAGGCCTAAGAAAATTACTGCATCTAAGACACTTAAACTTAGTGTTTAATGCCTCATTAAGATCTACCGTAGACCCGCATTTAACACATGTAAATCTACGTATATTACCTAAAACCTCAATAACTTTACCGCCAATAACCTTAGGTAAGAAACCATCTATACAGGTTGTTATGACCATATCAATAAATCCCTTACCGACTAAGTTACCTATTAAGTCATGGATGACTAATGACTCATATTTAGCTAACTCAATTAGGTACTTAATTAATGAATCGTTCATAAGTAATCGCTTAACTTGATCTAAGGTACTACATAATAATTTCTTATGAAGTATATAGATGTTCTTCTCGATAGTTTCGTATATGCGGGAACCTATCATTAGGACTGTATAATGGTTCTTAGCAACTAACTTAGCCACGTCCGCAATATCTACGTAATGCATTAATACTTACCTCATATGTTTCAGGGTTAATTACTAGGTAAAAACCCTCACTAAAGGGCCCTGGATTAATCACTAATGAATCCCTATAAATGCATATACCCATAGGCCTATATGGATGCCCTAACAACACGAAGTTCGGTCTTAAGCTATCTATCACCTCATTAATTATTCCTAACCCTCTATGCACTCTCAAAGATTCACTATAATCTAAGATCCCGTAAGGTGGGTAATGAGTTATGAGTATTTTAATTAAGTCATCGAGGTCTATATACCTACTTAAGGACTTCTTAAGTAACCTTATTGATTGATGAGGATTCACCCCACCAATACCTAATAAAAGCACGTTCCCTAACTTAATCGCTTTACCATCAATATTAGCCTTAAGAACTCTTAACTTGTGAAGTATGTATATATCGTCGAGGTCGCCAGGCACGGCATAAAACCTTAAGTCTATTATTGCTGGGTCTAAACAAACGTCACCACCAATTAATAAGATATCAGATTTACCTACCTCAGCAAGTAAGGTCCTTAATAGCCTTTCCGAACCTAAAACGTTAGTTAGGTATATGATCCTTGACGTTCACACCACC
Organism: uncultured Desulfurococcales archaeon; assembly: GCA_964519505.1. GTDB lineage: Archaea > Thermoproteota > Thermoprotei_A > Sulfolobales > CAZFJX01 > CAZFJX01. The sequence continues at coordinate 117,944 of CAZFJX010000001.1, read as the reverse complement.
TAAGCAGGTCGTTAATCGATTTAAGTCCTGAACCAGTAAGTATCAGGACTATGTTATCACCTCTTCCCAAAACACCATCGTCTACCAGCTTGTTGAAAGCTGCATAGGCAGTGGCTGATGTTGGTTCAACTATAAAACCCATCTTTAATAAAGCCTTTAACGCTCTAAGAATTTCCTGATCAGTTACTATGATGACACCACCCCTACTCTCTCTCAAGGCATTAATGATTTCATTAAGTCTCGGCGGGTTCTTAACTCTTAACCCATCAGCTAATGTTGTCTCTTCATAATTGAGTTTTACGTTATGGAATCCCTCATATATAGGTGCTGGTGATTGTGCTTGAATAGCTATTAACTTAGGTAGGTCAATAACTACTCCACCCTCAATAGCTTCCTTAAAACCTTTATAACAGCCTAGTAAGTTCCCTCCACTTGATGTAGGTATTAGTACGTACGTCTCGTTACTTAACACTTTACCTAACTGTATAGCTAATTCATAAGCTAGCGTTTTTAATCCCTCAATAAAGTAAGGATTCCAAAGATGTCCCACATAAACCTCATTCTCACTTAACCCATTTAACGCTTTAACATTAGCCTCATACCTGTCCTTAGTTTCCACAACCTTGCCTCCTAAAGCTCTTATTAAATCTAGTTTACTTCTTAAGGAAGTTTTAGGTGCGTAAACCCTAACCGATAATCCAGCGACTACTCCGTAACACGTGATGGAGACCCCCGCATTACCTGATGAGTCCTCAACAACGCTTCTTAACCCTAAAGACAGTACTTTACTTATAGTTAAGGAAGCCCCTCTATCCTTGAAACTACCTGTAGGGTTTAGATAATCTAGCTTAAAGTAAACGTTAACCCCCCTCAATACCTTACGGACTATAGGGGTTAAGCCCTCACCTAGAGTGACCATATCACTTACTTGAGGTAACCACTTACTAAATACCCAAATACTACTTAACTTACTTACGGCTCTCCTTAATTCACTAATTGTTGGTGCTTTAAAATCCTCATAGGTAATTATTAACGGCTTACCACATTTGGGGCATCTCCAGTAATATCTATTACCTAATGACTCAAAACCACAGTACCTACACTTAAGTATCTCCTTCGGCAATTAACTTAACACCAGCAGCCTGTTTTTCAAATTTTCTCATTATCTCCTTACCTAAATAAGTACTTAGCTCATCAAGTAACATGTCTATGATGTCATCTGAATTACCTCTTAATGGTATAACTAAGTCATTTATGTATAGCCTGGCCTCACCGTTATTTACAGGTATAACTAAGAAATCAACCCGACTCTCCTTACTAACTTTACTAAGAAACGTAGTTAGGTCCTCTATAACTCTCTGTGAAACAGATGCATTCCTAGGGACTACAAGTACTAATGTTATATCCATAGAACACACCTACAAACCAGTTTTACGGTCGTGAAAACTTATAAGACTTACATATAATCACCATACGCACCCTTAACCCTAAATGGGGATAGGTTAGTATTATTTAATATATGTTTTAATAAAAGCGAAATTTAGATTTAGACAAACTGACCCCCCGGTTGAAGATTTTAATAGGTGGGAAACAATATAATATAGTGGGTGAGAGAGTGAAGCTCAAAGTGGTGTATGAAGACGAGGATATCGTGGTAATGCAGGCACCTGATGATAAGGAGTTAGAGAAGCTCATACTTGAAACAATAAAAGAGAAAGGAAGACCACTCTCATGGAGAGAATTAAGACAAATATTTAGCGGGTTGGCTGGTGAGGATAGGTTAAGAAAGGCACTAATTAACTTGATTGAGCGTGAAGAGATCATTGAGATGGTTGACGGCAGCTTCGGACTGCCGGGCATGGAGAGGAACTATGTACCCAGGAAGTTAAAGAAGAGAATAAGGCCTTTAGTAGCCAAGAAGTTTAGAGAGCGTTGGGGTACTTACCTAGCAAGGTTAAGGCATAGTAAAAGGTATTTAGAGAAAAAGGGGTCCTAGGCTTCTTAAAATAATCCCTCAATATTACGGTATTACGGTGATTCTATTGAGCGATAAATGCGAGTTAGCTAAAGTAATAATTAAGGGTAGATCAGCGGTGGTTAAAACAGCTAGTGGTGCTATCGCATTCATACCTATAGATAAACTTTGCGAGTTAAGTAGGAGGTTAAACCTTTGTTACACTAATTATAAATGTCATTAAGCATAGCTAAAGGTTCTTGTAGTAATTAAGCATTAATATTGCGTCTTCCTCAAGATTAGGTGATTCGCTAATCACCACACCCTTTACATTAAACTCCTTGAGTACCTTAAGTACGTCCTTATAGTTAAATGCTGACTCCCTAAGATTTAAGTGCTTTATCTCTCCTCTCTTGCCGTAGGACATACCGGACATATGTATATGCATGTTATTAATTATTAACTTACCAAATGTTTTTTCAAGCTTACACATTATATTCCTAAATGCTTCGTAAGTATTCACACTACCTCTACTTCTAGCGTATATATGCGCAAAATCAACACATGGAAGCACCATCTCTAACTCGTAAGTAACCTCGAGAAGTTCCTCAAGAGAACCAAACTCAGCTAACCCGCCCGTGGTTTCAGGTCTTACCCATATCTCTATACCTTCATCCTTTAATCTCTTAACAATGTTACCTATGTGCACCTTAACTATCTTAATCGCCTCACCGGGCTTTAACTTACCATAATAACCTGAGTGAAATGTTATTGACCAGCCGTCAAATATCCAAGCAATTCTTGCTGTTTGATATATGCGCTCAATACTGGCTTTAACCTTCGTCTCATCCGGTGATAATAAGTTTATGTAGTAAGGTGCGTGAGCTGTTAAAACCACATCAAGCTCCTTGGCAACCTTCCTTACTTCAAGGGCTTTCTCCTCACTTAATCTAATGCCCCTGACGAACTCAACTTCCATGGCGTTAAGTCCTAGCTCCTTAACCCTCTGGATACCATTGACTGTAGATGGTCTCGGAGTACTATTAGGTATGCCTGCAGTACCAAAACGTAATTCATTAATTAACTTCATTTTTCTTAAACCCATTTAAATATCCTTATTAACTCACCTTAAAATCTATGTATTAGGATGATATGTTTTGACCTTAATTAGAACTGTAACGTTCCTGGTTCCCATAAGTCCCGAGCAGGTAATACGTATATTGTCTGATCCCTCACACCATACCCATTTACTTATATTTCTAGAGGATGTTAAACTATTAAGTGGTTGCCCGTGCCCGTTAGCTTAGGTACTTCAGCTACTCGGGGCACTTAGTGTTATTCTGGGCACGGGTTCATCCCACCTATCCTATCCCTCCTCCCCGCCTACGGCTCCAGAGGGTTGCTTTATCTCCAGAGCCATCGGCGAAGAGGTGGTGTGCCTCGTCCCTCAGCCTACGGCTCATCAGCTCATCGGCTCCAGTATACTTATATAGGTATTCTGGTATATAAGTATATAGGTGAATAGTTGTGGGTATTCTTCATGTCCGTATAGATGATGAGCTGGAGAAGAGGTTTAGGAAGAAGGTTCTTGATGTCCACGGTGCTAGGAAGGGTGCTCTGGCTAAGGCTGTTGAAGAGGCTATCAAGCTATGGTTGGAGAGGTACGAGAACCAGAAATAGCACACGTAACAGTAACAGGTAGAGTCATACCATTGGATAATGATAGCTACATGGAGCTTGTACTCCTAGCATACAGATTCAGAAAATCATTAATTAAAGCAGTTAAGATGTATGCAAAGGGATTAGACAGGAACACCGTAGTAAAAGAGATAACAAGAGAGCTAAACCTTGGATACGCAGACACCATCTATAAATTAGCAAAACTAATAGTAAAGGGGGCAAGACGCAACAACTCAAATCCATTAAAGATAAGGATAAGAAGGCTATTCATAATAAGTAGAGGGTTTGCATCAAATAAGGGTAACCGCAACATAAGATTACTTTCAACAAACGAGTTACAGGTAAATATTCCTCGTAAAGGATGGATAAGATTCAAGGTAGTATTTGGCGAACAGTATATTCCGCTTATAAACGAGCTAGTGAAGAAGGCATTATCTAAAGAGTTAAGTTATACAGCGAAAATAGTGTTTAGGAATGGGAGAATATACTTTCATGTCTCTGTTCCTATAGAGCTGTACCTGAAGCACTTTAGTAAAGGTAGAGCGAAGGGCAAATTGGTTGCTGGATTCGACCTTAATAGTGATAGAATCAACATGGTGATAGTTGATAAGCTCGGTATCATAAGAGATGTTAAGACGGAGTGGTTCTCGGAAGTAACAAGTCACGGATTTCCAAAGGACAAGGCTAATACTATAAGACTTCAGGCACTTAGCAGATTGCTTGATTACGCTTATCACCATGGTGTAAGTGTTGTCCTGTTTGAAGATTTGAATAGGATTAAGAATCGTAAGTTCACTAAGAGTAAAACTGCTAATCGCAAGATAACGAGATTCCCTAAGAGAAAACTACTAGAGCACGGTATTGTTATGGCATTAAAGAATGGTTTTAAGGTGTATTTAGTGAATCCGGCCTATACGTCAAAACTGGGAGAGAGACTAGGAACAGAACTAGGACTAGACAAACACACAGCTTCAGCATACGTTCTAACACTCAAATACCTAGGAGTATCTGAAATACCACTAAGTATCTCTAGTAGCTAAAGAAGCTAAGGTATCATTACCTACTGAATAGTCATAATGAGTTTGAGGCTAACGTTAGGTTTAGGATAGGTACGTATAGATTAAGATTCCTCGTAAATACTGAGGAACGCGGTGGTAGGGGAGGAAGAGTGGTTATTCATGGTGAAGGACCTATAAGTTTAGAGATAGACGCTGACATAGAGCCCTTCGTAAATGGTTCTGTAGTTCACTATGCTATACAGTTAAGGGCCGGTAGGTTTAAGGAGATGTTAATAAGCACTGAATTAACATCATTAATAAATAATGTTAAAGCCAAAATGCAATTTGAACTGCCATCAATAGCTCAAACATTAACACTGCCTAAACCACCAACACTATCCACTAGTCCTGCACCCTCTACCTCCGGGTTCAAGGAAGCACCTCGTGAGGAGGTTAAGACCATTGAGGCACCAAAAGAGGTTAAGGTTGGGATTAGCTATTTAAGCGATGATTTCGATGATGTTAGTAAAAGACTTTACGAAGACATAGTGCTTAAGACCCACTTAGCCTTAAGGAGTAAGTTCATCAAGACCGTGATATTTAGGTTCGTGAGTAAGAAATTCATTAAAGACCTATTGAAAGAAGTAGGCAGTGAAACCTCAGACATTCTATATGTAACTGGCGATGTAGGTAGTAGTGGGTTAAGATTTAGAGCCTTAATTAAAGGTAAGAAACTAAAAGCGGTTACCATTGAGGGTGCTGATAAAGGATTTTACGGTAAGGAGGCGCTTAGAGAGTTATTAAGTGTGAAAGATGAGGTTAAATGTAGAGTATTTTCTGCTCCTAAGGAGATTCTAAAGCTACTTAAGTAATTCATTAACCAGTTTCTTGACTTTCATAGCTACTGTAGGCATTAATAAGGTAAATGGCTTAGACACTTCTAGAGACACGGCTTTATTGAGGATTTCGTGGGCTTCATCAAAGGAATCCATGTAACCCTTCATAAGTGCCTTAATAAGTTCATCACTGATCCCGGTAAATAACGCGTAATTACTTATTAACGACATATCCCAAGCCTTAGCCCTAATATCGGAACTTACTCTACATTGCTCTAAGTCAATAAGTGCTAGATTGCCCTCCTTGGATACTATAAAGTTAGATGACTTAGTATCTATAAGTACATAATCATGGGAATGTAATTTACCTAATAAAACTCCTACATCCCTCCATAGGTTGGTTTTTTTAACATTATTTATGGGTTCACCCTCAATAAACTCCCTAATACCTAAAACTCTTATTGGTGGGCTGATATGTATGGCTAGATACCTAGGTGTTATTGAGAACCTCCTCAACTCCTCCGAATATATAAGTTCATTTGATAATCTCTTCATAGGGTTTAGATAGATCTTCACTATATCCATGGCTAAGGCAGAGACTAACCACCACTTAATTGATATTGGTGAGGTAAAGTCCTTAATTACCAATCTATGCTCTCCCTTCCTACATATTCTTGCATTACCTATGATATCCTCAGTAACACAAACGTAACCCTTACCTAACTTGCTCTCTATGTATTCATTAACATTACTTACAATCGGTACGTCACGGATCTTTAATAGCGTTAAACACTTCTTTAAACTTACATCCCTATACATGGTTAGATAGCTAGTGAAGTCTCTAAGCATATCTAAAAGAAACGGTATCGCCTGTAGGGACTCGTAAGCCCTTACCAATGACACATTAAGCTCTCTCTTAACACCCCTAAAACCCTTAACCTTACCCTTTACTTTAAAAACGCATACATCAACCTCTTTAAGGTACTCTACATTTAATTCCCTTAGCACTTCACAACTATATCTCTCCAGGAGATTCATTAAGTACTCTTCATTAATGTTAAGACCAAGGAACTTAGCTATACTTAAGGCGTAGTAATAATGGAAGAACTTAGCCGGTATACGAGTATAGGCAATTAAGTCATTAAGTAAACGTGTAAGATATCTAACCAATTCCTCTATACGTGACCTAATATACTTCATTAAGTCCCCACTAAGTCCTACGTCATCCCTAACTATCTTAGTAGGTAGGAAGAACCTATTACCTATGAAACCATTAAGGAATTTAGACGTTAAATCAGCTTTTATAATGTCAGTGTTAACTATGAGCACATCAAGATTAACACCTTTGAAGGGCGTGGTTAACCTCCTATAACTAACTCCTCCTGACCCACACGTAATTACTAAGGTAGAAGGTAATACTTCATGCATAGCCAGGAAGGAGCATTTAATACCTAAAGTACCCCTTAAAAAAGTCTCTAAATCACTCACGTCCATAGCAGACCCCAAAGACATAATCAAAATTAAAGCTTAAAAACCACCAAAAACATAAGTAATACACGGCGGGGCAAAGCAGCGGGGTGGGGCAGCCAGGAAGCCCGCGGGAGGTCCGGGGCTACCGTCCCACCCCTACAACTTCCCGAATTTTCTTCATTAACTAAACCACATCTTGATTGTAGATAATCACTTCTCTAGTATCTATTTACACAGCTTTAAAAATATCCATATTGAGAAAGGCTAAGTAGTATGTTTTGTTGGGTAAGTATCTGTTAAGATCAGAGGGAAGTTGAGGAGATAAAAGCTTATAAACAAACTTCCACTATAGGTATTCTGAGGGACGGTAGCCCCGCCCGCGAAGCTCATATAGTCCATCCCTTGGGAAACCCCGAGGTCGGTGGTTCAAAACGGGGGGTAACCCCCGGGAGAGTCCACCCCCCGCTACCAGCCCCGTGAGGGGCCCCCGCCACCATTTCTTAACTCTTAACCTCTCTTAGTGAGTGATTTATATTTTGTTTTATTTACTTCATATTACTGGGGGATTTTCTGTGAGTGGTTTAGTGGGTAATTACGTGTTTCATGCTTTAAGGTTTGTTGCTGACGTTAATGAGGGTGCCGAATTTAGTGAAGATGAGGTTAAGAAATTTAGTTCCTTACTTGGTATGCCTACTAAGAAAATTGATGTTGCTTTACGTAGGTTTAATGATGTATTTAGAAAGTACATCGTTAGGAGGTGCGTGTCTTACGATGATATTGAGGAATGTATATTTACATGGAATACCAAAGTGCCCTTTAGGCCTTTCCCACTAGCCATGCATTCTACAGGGACTGTAATACTATTTGAGGATGGTAAACCTAAGGAGTTAGTAGCGTTCCCTCAACATAAGATATTAAACTACGGTAAGAGACCTGGTGTTCCTGAGGAGGAGGTTAAGGAAGAAGTACCTATAGAGGTTACTAAACGTGTCGATGGCTGGCACATAACGGCATACTACAATCCAGTAATTAAGGAGTGGGTTTTCGCCACCAAGTACTTGCTTAGGAACATGTACTTCTGTAGCGGTAGGTTAATTATTGACTCACCAACAAAGGTTACTAACCCTTATGTAGAGATAGCAACAAAGATAGCTGAGGAAAGCGGGTTACTAAGTAAGTTTAAGGGTTACGAGGGATGGACATTTAACTTCGTACTTAAGGGACCTGAACCAGCAGTGACAAAACCACCATATCCGCTACCATCGGACTACTCTAACTTTAAGCTGTATCTAATATCGGCTAGGAAGTCTGACGGCACGTTACTAACAACTAAGGAGAGTGTAGAGCTAATTAAATGGGAGGCGGTACCAATTGTTGAACTTAAGAGGATTAATGAGCTATACGAGGAGGTTAAAAACTCATTAACAACCAGATCCTACATAGTTAGGTTACGTAGCAGAGACCTTATTAACCCACCACTAATTGAGTTAGAGTCGCAACGCTATAGCGACGCCATGATGCTTAAGTACTTATATAGGGCTAAGTCATTAGCGTTACTAACACTAGATGAGGTTAATAAGGAGGAACTTGTAAGCCTAGTGGAGCCCCAGTATAGGGAGGTGACCTCTAAGATAATAGATGAAGTACTGCAAATAAGGGGTTTAATAGGGTCTATACAGAGCGTCGAGGACAGAGATAAGGTTATAAGTGAGGTTCTAAATGAGTTAACGTCCGTTAACCCTAAGTTGGGGTCTATACGCTTCGGTGAGTTTAAGAAGGCTTTAGAGAGGCAGAACATTAAGAGGATAGTTAAAAAGGTCGTAGGTCTAGCCCTGGAAGATTCTTCAATAGTAGGTACAGCTTATGACGAATTAGTAAAGATACGTGAGACCTTAGACAGGGTTCTAAGTAAATACCTCTGAAATCACTCTTTAACTATGTTGACGCTCCCTATACCTTCATAACCCTCTATAGATACCTCAATAATAGGTCCCTCACATTCCTCACTATACTCAGCAGATACTGTCCTACCATTCACAGACACCTTAATGAAGCCTCCATAAACATTCCTCTTAACCTTTACGCATGAATCCTTAGGGACTCTTAAGACTAAGTTAAGTACACCACCCTGAACTGTAGCATATAATTTAGCCTTTCTGGTTATAGTCCCATAACTGAACTCACCTCTAAAGAGACCCCCGTCTAACTTAATACCTACGTCCTCAGCAACTACATTACCTAACTTAATATTACTTAAGCCTCCCTCAATATGGAGCTCTACACTCTCCTTAACCTTATTACCTAAATCCACATTCAGCGCGCCACCAGAACAGTAAAGGCTTAAGGACTTCAAGGTAACATTAGGCTCCAAACACATCTCGAAAGCGCCGCTTTGTGTCGCTAGCTCAAGACTACCCTCATTCTCATCATGATAATCAATATCTAAATCCCAAAGAGGTGCTGTTTGACTCTTAAGTACCTTAAAGTAAGACTTATCTGAATTCATAACCTTAAGTAAGCCCCCTTCAATATCTATCGTCGTAATCAAGTTCTTTGGCGTTTTTATCTCCTTAAAAATAGGTTCTGAAATATATATCTCACCCTCCTTAATACCTAATATCATACCTTCCAACTGCTTACTTAATGCTGTAGTGACCTTGGTAACTATTTGGGGTATGGTGCTTAAAACCTCACTAATCCCTGATAAATCGATAATTATCGATGATACCTTACCCCTTCTCTTAACCTTAGGTTCTTTACCCTCATAGAACTTAATCGTTCCGACATCCATACACTTCTCATAAACCTCAGCCGATAGCTCTCTAGGCGCGTAAACTGTGACGACATCATATATACCCTTAATCACGGACTTAAACACTTCCCTAGATACCGGTTCGATAATCAACTTAATTACGTCCTCAATAACCACTTTCTTGCCTTCCTTATACCAATTCATTAGCATATCTTTAGTTAACGTAAGTGAGATCTTATCACTGATAGTTATAACCTCACCCTCTTTACGTTCCCTAGAAACTTCAACCTTAACTTCCTCACTCTTCCCTTCCTCCTTACGCTCTTCACCTAGGCTAAGCTCCTTCAGTATCTTATAGGCCTTAACACCAAGATTAGTCAGCTCGTAATCGCCTTGCTCATTCTTCCTTATTAATCTCCTTAACTTCCTTAGATGGAAAGCAAGGACTGAAGAATCATCAACGCCTACATCCTTCATTAACTGTGTAAAGCTACGGGCTCCTTTACTACCTAATATCCTAATCACGTTCCTCCTAATTTCATGACCTAACGCATTAAATATCTCATCAAGTTCCTTATCGTTATTCACCATCAAGACCCCAATAGTATATAGGAGTATTAACAAAGATAAAACATTCGTGAGGAGGGCTTAACAGATCCTATCCTAATATATGTTGAGGGTTCTCAACTAATCATTTACTCACTTACTAATTAATTAACTAGCCAGCTACGATATTATTGGTGGAGGTTATGGAGTTTGATCTCAAGAAGTTAAGGTTTAACCCGGCACCGCCATCTATAAAGGAAGGTAGAAAATTCTCTAAAAGCCCTATGGAGGTATTTCTTAAAATTGAGGACATACTTAGTCATTACGCATTAGGAAATATAGATTATGAACATGCAATAAAAGCTCTTAATTACGCTAGGAACGCTATCATTCCTAAACTTAGTTACAATAAGGATGTGAAGGAAGGCCTAATACGTGCTTATGATGAAGCTATAAAACTTCTTACCAAGCTTAAGTCTAGGGAGAGGGTTAAGGAGTGGTTATTAAGTAATGGGCCTCCAAGGAGGATTGTAACACTTACTGACTTCATGAAAAATTAAATTAATACCTGTAAATATGTACGAGGCGATCATGATGTTTATCAGTAGGAGGGTTAAGCTAGGTAAACAGGTGTTTGTAGGTGCTGGTTCAATAATATTGGGTAATACATCCATAGGTGATAATACGAAGGTATTTCCGTTGGTCGTGATAGGTTTCCCAGTAATGCGTAAGTTACCCGCACTTAAAGGTGAGGACCCGAACTATGAATTACTTGATGGCGTTAGTGATGGCGTAGTAATAGGCAGGGAATGCATTATTAGGTCACTTACAACAATCTATGAACGTACCAAATTAGGCGATAGAGTGCAGACAGGTCATAACGTGCTAATAAGGGAAGAGGTTAAGGTAGGTAATGACGTAATTGTGGGTTCGGGAACCATAATAGATGGTTATGTCACTATAGGCTCTAACGTACGTATTGAGTCAGGTGTTTACCTACCACCCCAAACAGTTGTTGAGGATAATGTATTCTTAGGTCCTAAGGCTACGGTAACCAATGATAAGTATCCAGCAAGTAAGAGGCTTGTAGGGGTGGTTATTAGACGTAATGCGGTTATCGGAGCTAATGTTACCTTAATAGCTGGTGTAGAGATTGGTGAGAATTCTGTGGTCGCCGCCGGGGCTGTAGTCACCAAGGACGTACCTGAGAATACTGTAGTTGCTGGTGTGCCAGCCAAGCCTGTAATGAGTAGAGAGGAATATGAAAAGAAGAAGAAGGAGTACGAACTAGCTAAATAATTTTATGAACTTAAGAACCTTCTTAACTTACTTAAAAGCTTACTAACTAATTCATTAACATCAGTACCGAATACGTAGAAACCCCATGGAGTATACTCCACGCTAACACAGTCCCACCTAACTAAACCTAGCTTATCTGTTGGGACTGCCTTACAATATAGGCAGTCAACGTACTTGCCCTTATTACATGAAAGTAAGTAAATCTTACCTTCATACTCAAATGCACTGAGGTAACACTCCTTTGTTTCTAATCTCTTAAGCTTCACCCCCAGCTCTTTCTCAATAGCTTCTTGAACCTTACCAAAGATCCCCCTACCCATGGCCCTCAAATTAATTTTAAGTTTGGGTAGTAATATAAACTATAGTGGTACATACCATTTAGGCGGTATTAAACCTAAGGCAGTAGGTAAGGGACGGGTATGGATGTTGAGAACATAGTGCAGAGGTACTACGGTAGGCTCTTTGCGTTACCTAATCTAGCTAGATTACTCATATATAACTACTTACTAGCTATTTTCATAGCCTTAGTGACATCTATGATTAAAGGATTAGATATTTTTACTATAATTATCAAGTATGTCTATGCAGCAACTATATATGTGATACTCATATATTTAGGCGTAGGGCTATTTAATGAGGTCGTCGGGTTTAGGCGTTCAGTAGGTATAGCTTTATTTAACCAGCTATTCTTAATGATTACCGATATGCTAATACCTAACAGGTACTTGGGCTATACTTACTTACTTAGTGCGGGCTTCTTATTTATAGTATCTTCGTCAGTAACTAACTCATTACTTAGGATAGTGGTTACTTCTGTAATACCGCCATTAATAACGTTCTATGTAATTAATTTGGGTCATCCATTACCCAGCTATGCAATAATCCTCTACTTACTTAATTTTGCCCTAGGGGTTATTTATGTAAGTTTAGCCAATATTCTAGGAAGTAAGTATTACATGAAACCACTTAAGCTACTTAGGGGATTCCTTAATGCATGGCTAGCTAATGATCCTAAAGTCTTAGAGGATGCTCTATCAACCTCACCTAAGTATGATGATGTAAAAGTAACATTAATTAACATGATGCATGAAGACGGTGGTCATAACGTGGTCTTAACGTTTCCCCAAATACATTATGGGCCATTTAAGAACGTCGGTAGTTCAGCCTTTATACATATATTAGAAAGCCTATGCCCTGAGAATCTTAAGGTATTTTCATTCCATACACTAGGTAGCCACGAAAGAAATGTTGCTTCATCAAAGATCACTAAAGAGTTAGCTTTGGAAATCACTAAGTCATTAATGAGTACTTCATGGGTTTACACACATCCTTATAAACCATTCAGGGTTAGGCATAAAGGTTGGTCGTTCTTTGTACTCCCATTTGATAAGGTTAAGCTTATATTCATACATAACGAGGATGTGGGCAATGACGATTTACCATATAAGATTATGGATTTAGTATCTAGTAAGGTTAGTGTAGGGCGAAGTATTGTCCTTATAGATTCTCATAGCGCTAAAGGGCCGAAGGAGGTTAAGGTATCAGATATCGTTGAGGGTATCAATAAGGTTTTAGAGTTTGAAGTTAGTGATGTATGTGATGAGTTCATGGTCGGTTACGGTGAGAGTAAAGTTAAGGGTACCTGTAGAGGGTTATGTAAGGACTTAGTTAAAGCATTAGTAATTAAGTGCAACTCAAGTACTTATGCTCTAATATATATTTACGGAAACAACATGGACTTAAGCTATAGGAGGGAACTTATAGCTAAGCTTAAAGGGCTTCACAGCTTTAGTGATGTTGAGGTAGTAACACCTGATGATCATTCATGTGCTGCAACAACTAGGGATACCCCATACAGCATAGTCATTAGGTACCCACCGTTAACTAAAGCCATAGAAGAAAGCGTGAGGATAGCATTAAGTAATTTACGAAGGTCTAAGGTGTTATTTAAGGAAGTATTAATTAAAAACATTCCATTAATGGGTGACTATGTCTGGGATTTAATAAAAGGGCTTGAAATTATTGGTGAGAAATTAATAAGACTTCTTTTCATAACCATAGCATTATTCGATTTATGTCCGCTACTATCTACTTACCTAATACTTCACTGAACTTGGCATAGGTTTCCTTCAATCTTAACCTCCAGGCATTTAATTCTTTAGGGTTTCTTGGATAGTTAGAGTATAGGTCACTTACTTTATTCATGAACTCAATAACTGTTTTTAACTTAAATAATAGGCTCGGCTTACCCAATCCAGCGATTACTCTTAATGCCTTATCAACAACGCTCATCTTTAGTACACCCTTATAGCTGGCTTCCAAGATATCTTCCTCCTTAACTATGCGGTGCTTCATTGCATACTCTAAGTCGTCATCGCTTAATTTCTGAAGGAATATCCTGAATATATCTAGTTTAGCTTGCTTTCTGCCATAATTCTCTATGTAGCATAGGTTGGCATTCCACAATCCTTTAGCTGAAAAGTTACCAACATCATGAGCCCTAATTACGGCATCAGCAACGCATTTAGCCGCTATGGCTGAAGAACCCTTACCACCTCCATGCACAGGATTTACCGTGTATGCTGCATCACCTATTACCGCTATACCGTCCCAAACTAATGAGTCTAGAGGCTTACATGTAGGTACTAGAGCTCCGCCAGCCTCAATTAACTTAGCACCACTTAATTCAGGTATGTTCTTTATATACTTATCGAAGAGTGTCTTAGGATGTGGATTGCCGACTCCATACTGAACACCTAAACCTACGTTAACCACATCAATTAGGCTCTTAGGAAATAACCACCAATAACCGCCAGGGGCTACCTTATTGCTTAAGTATATCCTGATATATTCAGGTTCATCAACTGGTTTACTCAGTTCATATACCTCCCTATAAGCAATTACGTAGTCCTTAGGGTCAGCGGGTTCGCTTACAGGCCAGTCCTTAGGTAAATGTCTAACAATGGCTCTTGAATTACCCGAAGCATCGATAACTACGTTCGCCTTGATATCAAAGACCTCACCACTACTTAAGTTACGTACCTTAATACCAACGACCTTACCTTTCTCTAATATAGGTCTTAAAGCCTGGTGCCTCCCAAAAAACTCGGCACCTTTATTTAATGCCTTAGAGAGTAGTCCCTGTGTATATTTAATTCTGTTGATCTCGAAACCATCACCCTTAACTTTAAATACTGTCTTAAGCGATGGGCTATATAGAAAGACGCCCTTAACATAACCCTCTAATTCCTTGCCCTTAGGGTAAGGAAGCCCTAAATGATCAAAATGGTGCTTACCCATCGCATCTGCACATGGTTTGTCACCAACTCTCTCCCAAGGTTTCGCCTCAACAATAGCTACACGGAGGTCGCTAAAGCTTAAGAAGTATGCAGCCGAGGCACCTGCTATACCAGCACCAACTATAATGACATCATAGCGACTCATAGAGACACCTCAGTTAAGTAAGGATGTTTAAATTTAAAAAGATATAGTCCCCAACGCTAATTAAACACTAGGTGTATGGATGAGTAAAGGAATTTACGTAATAAACACCGATAAACTAAGCAACCTCAAGGAAAAACTTGAGGAACTACGTAAGTACTCATTAAGAAATAAACTTAAGTCAATTACCATAGTCTTAGTAACTAAGGAAAATGAGAGTAAGTGGGTTCCTGAGGTGCGTGACCTCATACTTAATAACTTAGTTTTAGGTATAAGGGTCTATGCATTAAGTCCTAACGATGAGAGTAAGCTCCTAAGATTAATTAGTGAGGAAGCTAGTAAGGGATATATAATTAAGGAGTATATAGGTTTTGATAGGCCATGTAATTTAGTGAGGAGGCTTGAGGAGTTAGGGTTTAAAGAACGTTAGCGGTCCCCGTCGCTCCACCCTACATCACTGATCAGAGGAGTGTCTCAGGTCATCCCGAATAGATAATGGGCTAGGTGGTTTAAAACCCTATGGGCTACTGTGAAATTTGTGAGGTTAAGCCAGCAACACATATATGTAAAATCTGTGGAAGGCATGTATGTGAAGATCATTACGTAAGTGATAAAGGCGTTTGCAGTATATGCTTAAACACGTTATGTAGGTTATGCTGGAGGAACCTCTCAGTCACTACATGCCCTATATGTGGTAGAATAGTCTGCTTTTCATGCAGTATTGAAGTAGAGCCATCTTTAAGAATATGTAGGGAATGTTTTGATAGGTATAAATCCAGACTAGGCATGCTTAAAGACTTTAAACACGCGTTACTTACCGCTTTTACAGAGTTGAAAAAGTCTTAAAAACCAATAGGGAATACATTACTACGGTGTAGACCTAAATGGGTCTATCAATAAGTGACGCGGTGGTAAAGAGACCTATTGAGGCTTTAGCAAGAACTAAGGAAGCGCTTCCAGAGAAACCACCCATGGTTCTTGCTAAAGCCATAAGCGGTGCATCGGAGATCTTAATAGGTATGGAAAAGATATTTAAGTTAATAAAGTGCATATACGAGAACACCCATACTGAGGGTAAGGAAGGAGTGTTCTTACTAGGATGTGGTAATTGGAGATTAACAGTCATCGGAGATAGCGTTATACTAGGTAGATTAGATCCGTCATACTTCATAATATTAAATACTAAGGACCATACGTTAAGCGTAAAGAGTAGGGATCTTGAGGTAAGGATTGACGGTACATCACTGTACATAATTAAGGGCGGTAGCGTGATCGAGATCTCACTCAATAATGTAGAGGATATTGAAGAGAAATCCATGATATTTAATGCCTTAAGCAGATATGTTAAAATGATGATAGCAACAACTTACGATAAATTACTTAAGTGTGTTAAGGTATTAGGCATACCTTGTGAAGGTATTTAAGAAGGGTATTTAAGCCTTTCTCCTCATTAAGTTATTTAGCTCACCTTATATACCTAATAATAGAGTTATTGAATGATACCCGGTATTACTAGCCCTTCTTTTTTAATTATCATATCATACGAGAACACAACTGGTGTTTAGAGTGGTTAAGTTAAGTAAGTTAGAGAAGGAGTGGGCTGGTAGTGATAAGACGTTAGGTAGTACAATAAAGAAAGTATTTACGCCTAAGATACCCGTTAAGAGGAGGATTATAACAGCAATATATAAGATTAGATCAATGATTAGTAAGCTTGATGTATTTATTGAGAGGCTTAAGGAGAGGGACAGAATACTATTTGAGAGGGTTGTTGAAGCATTAACCGTTAAGGATGAGACTAGGGCTAAGATGTATGCCAGTGAGGTAGCACAGATAAGAAAGATAATTAAGCAGTTAACGATAACTCAAGTAGCTCTTGAGCAGATATCACTAAGGCTAGAGACAATACATGCATTTGGTGATGTGATAGCTGGTTTAGTGCCTGTTATAGGTGTTGTTAAGGAGCTTAAGGGTATACTGAAGGGTATCTTACCTGAAATGAGCCTTGAATTAGCTGAGGTTGAGGAGGTACTTAGGGACTTAGTCATCGAGGTTGGTGAAGTTACTGGTGTAAGTGTTGGCGACTTATACGCATCACCTGAGGCTAGGAAGATACTTGAGGAGGCTAAAGTAATAGCCGAGCAGAGAATGAAGGAGAAGTTCCCAGAGCTACCCGCTGTACCAACACCCACTTCGGAGACCGTAAAGGCAGAGAGCGGTTGATGCTTAAGTTAAGCAGGTAAGCCCTAAACATAACAATTTTTAAATAGTGACTCCCTTCTTTACAGGGTTAATTAGCTTGAGTAGTGATATAGATTTCAACTTAATAGTAACCCATGAGCCTGGGTTAGATAATTATAGATGGGTTAGGAGTCAGTTAAGGCAACTACTAGGCAATGACTTAATCATAGTGGATTCTTATCAGTCAATAATCTTAGCTAAGGTAAGTAATCCTCACGAGGCCGCTAGGGTACTTAGGGAGAAATTAAAAGATTCCTCGACACCCATCATGAGGGCTATACCCGTAGACTATGTTACCGACCCATTGATAGATAAGGTTGAGGAAATTGTAAAGGAGTTAGCTGTTAAGATACCCAAAGGAGCTAAATTCAGAATAACACTCAACGGCCATCTATACGAGGTTAGGGAAGGTTTCTTAAGGAGGTTACATACGTTAGATGCTATTAAGAGACTTGCTGAGTATATCGATAGGCCTGTTGATCTAAAGAACCCTGACTACATAGTCTTCATCAAGGTAGTTAGGTTGTTTAAACATATTGAGAAAGTAGCCATATCACTTTTAAAGAAGGAAGAGCTTATGAGAATTGGTGGTGGGTATTCCTAAATTCTTTGGTACTGCCGGTATTAGGGGTAGGTACCTAGACGTAATAACACCTGATTTAGCATTTAAGATAGGGCTCTCGTACGGTACCTACTTAGGTCATAAAGGTAAGGTGATCGTAGGTCATGACGTAAGACTTACCTCACCACTACTTAAGGAGTTGATTACTTCAGGGTTCATAGCTTCAGGTCTTGATGTTTATGATGTCGGGTTAGCACCAATATCAATTACTGGTTACGCTATAAAGAAGCTTAAGTTAAGTGGTGGGATCTACGTTACTGCAAGCCATAACCCACCTGAGGATAATGGGTTTAAGATCTTTAATTCATTAGGCTCTGAACTACTAACTAAGGAAGAGGAGCAACTTGAGGATATACTACTTGAGGGTAAATTCAGTTATGTTGAGTGGAATCATGTCGGTAAGAGGGGGCATGTTGGCTTTATCCTTAAAGACTATGTTGAGGACTTAGTTAACGCATTAAGACCGGACAAAGTTAAGTATATTCCTAAGATCGTAGTTGATGCTGTTAATGGAGCCGCAGGCGCGTACACACCTACGGTATTACGTAGGTTAGGTGTTAAGGTATTAGCACTAAATACACACCCAGACGGTACTTTCCCCTCAAGAATGCCTGAACCCAGACCTGATGTTTTAGAGCCTATGATGAAGATTATGGATGGTGCTGGTTATGACATGCTTTACGCGCATGATGGTGATGGCGATAGGTTAGCAGTACTGATTAGGGGTAAGGGATTTATTAAGCAGGACCGCGTAATAGCTCTCTTCGCGTATCATAAACTACTTGATAAGAAAGGCTATATAGTGGTCTCCGTTGATTGTGGTAATGCGGTAAAGGAGGTAGTTGAATCTATGGGTGGTAAATTAGTTATCTATAGGCTTGGGAAGACTTATGAGAAAGCCCTTGAGTTAGGGCTTAATAACGTGTTATTGGCTGCTGAACCATGGAAATTCATAGATCCTAAATGGGGTTTATGGGCTGACGGCATATACCAAGCAACATACCTTACTAAGATAATTATGGAGGAAGGTAAGCCGTTGCATGAGCTACTTAAACAGGTACCCGACTATCCACAGGCACGTATATCAGTGTTCCTGGACAGTAATCGATTTAAATATGAAATAGCTGGTAAGGCCATTGAGTACTTAGGCAGTAAGGCGCCGTCATCTGCAACTTTAATAGAGATTGATGGACTTAGGGTTAACTATGAGGATAGGTCATGGATCTTAGTAAGACCCTCAGGTACAGAGCCTAAGATACGTATATACTGTGAATCCCTAAAGTATGATAAGGTAAGGTCTATGGTTAATGAAATGGTGTCTGTAATTAATAAATTAGCTAAGGAAAGAGGGGTTAAGACCCACGTTGAGGGAACTATATTACCTTAAAACTAATATCTTAACCTCTCTACCCTTACTTCTTATGGTGTCTAAAGCCTTAGTGGCTTTCTCAAACGCCTTGCGGGGTATAGAATCTATACCTACACCTGCTTTAATATTAGGTATTTTATTAATGTAGTTAATGACCTCATTAATTCTTTTAGGACTAAAAATTAACGCTATGTTATCACCACCTAAATACTGAACTAATACTCCCAGACCTTTAAGCTCATTAGTGAACCTCCATATAAGGTTTACTATCTCTACATACGAGTCATAGGCATTATTAGTGAACGTTAAGTTAGTGAAATCATTCACATCAACATGAACTATGCCTACTTCCCTTATGTTACCGTCAGTAAGTATAGTTATGGAGTCCTTCATTCTTTGAAGTAACTTACACGCCTTATCTTGGGCCGCGTAGGGATCATTGCCACAAACTAAAATTAGCTTTATCGGTACAGGTGAGTACTCACTTAGCTCATCAATAATGTTCTTATTAACCTCCTTTAAATTCTCTAAATAGGGTTCAAGAACTATAAAGTAATCATGACGGCATTGAAGTACAACACCACCTATATTCTTAATCTTAGAAACAAGCTCCTTATATATCGTTGACTGCGTTATTTGTATTAACCACTCCCTATCATAACCTAAACTCTCAGTCCATTCACGGTAATTAACTAGTTGAAGTAACCCTACACAGACCATCAGTACCTAGCCCTACTCAATGAATACAGTCTTACCCTCGTAAACGCTCCCCTTAAGCTTATCGAGCCTTAAAGCTAGCTTTATGGCTGCTTCAACAGCACGCCTTGAATACTCCTCAATACGTTCAGCTGCCTGCGCTCTAGAGGCTCCTGGACCTATAATACCTAAAGTAACTGGTTTCCCGTATTCTATACTTAAATCAATTAGCTTCCTTGCTGCGTTATGAGCCACTATTTCATCGTGTTTGGTTTCACCTTGAATAACAGCTCCTAAAGTAACTACGGCATCAATATCTTCTCTCTCAAGTAATGACTTTACAGCTATTGGTATATCGTAACTACCCGGTACCTTGATAACATAACTTACTTCAGCACCTAGGAACTTAGCATGCTCTATGGCTTTCTGAAGCATTAAGTAAGTTATGTCGTAATTGAACTCAGCAACGACTATACCTAACTTAACCGTTTTTAAGCCCATTATCCATAACCTTCATTTAACTTCCAGCTAAAACTAATAAGTTTTTAACTACGTAGGAATTACCTAAGGCTTTATAGGACCTACATCAGGTCTTCCTTGCCTTAATCCCTTACCAGCGTAGGGTGTTAAGCCTTCCTTACCCTTAACTAGTAAGGTTACTAAGTTCCTTACATGCTTACGTGTCCTATCAATGGCTATGGAATAAAGCTCCTCAAGTTTCTCAGTTTCATCTTCATGGACAGTAACGTCTATTATGTGCTTATTGGTCATTAACTGAACAAGCATTATGCCCGTACTAGCCACTACATAACTTAATTTATCTGTCAACGTAGCACCAACCCACCCTAATGTGATCACAGCATCGCACCCCTCTTCCTCAATGAGTCTTTTAGCAGCTACGGGTATGTCCTTAATCCCAGGCACGGTATATCTGATTATCCTAGCATTAGGTAATAACCTTCTTAACTCCTCTAAAGCTACTGAACCCATATCAACCCTTGCGAATGTAGTATCAACTATACCTACCTTAAACATCTAAATCACCTAGTGCCTCTATTAATTCATTGCCCTCAATCAATACAGTCCTTAAAGACTCAGCAATCTTAGCCGCTTTAGATACGCATAACGAGATGCCCTTATCAAGCATTTCAACAATGACTGTGCTCGGCAATAACTTAGCTAATTTAGCTAAGGCAAGGCTTAACTCTGTATGCCCCTTACGTACTTTTAAGGATCTACCAACAAGTATAGGTACATGTCCAGGAGCCTGGAAGTTCTTTAAGAACATTTCTTTAGCCGTCTCTTTATTACCTTTAAATACCTCCTTAACAACCTCATGAAGTTTACTTATAGTTAATGCCCTGTCACTATCTGAGATCCCCGTACGTACACCTACGTAATTAACCCATATACTGAATGCTGGAGCATCACCGTACCTCAATTTTTTCATAGCTAAATTCCTAAGCCCAGGTATGTTGGAGAGAATATCAGCCATATAAGGAAGTCCCAACACCTCAGCAATCTTACGTGATGTCACATAACATATGAGGCCCCCACCTAAGGTTCTCATTAAGTAAATGGTTTCCGGAGTTACGTAACCAGCATAAAATACTATATCCACCTCATCCTCTCTTGAGGCTGAGTCATGTATGAGAATGGGTCTACCGGCCTTAAATAACTCTATAGCCTTCCTAATTTTAGACACGCACTACACCTCAGCAATCTTAAAATAACTTAAGGTTCGTACTTAATATCGTTTAATTACATACGTATTAATAGTGTATCAGGGACCACGCCTCTGGCTGACTTTACGTAGAATTAACGATGCACATACCAGTACCACTCCAATAACTAAAAACACTATGACGTAAGAAGCCGAGTAAGCGTTAATTATTGAGGCTATAGGATTATGAACCTTAGTTAATTCCTTAAATGGAGATTCAGTTATTGTCGTTATGTTCGTTAATGTGTATGTAGTATTAGTAATCAATTACTTCACCTTACCAAA
This sequence comes from uncultured Desulfurococcales archaeon, assembly GCA_964519505.1. Taxonomy (GTDB): domain Archaea; phylum Thermoproteota; class Thermoprotei_A; order Sulfolobales; family CAZFJX01; genus CAZFJX01. Next base: position 96,032 of record CAZFJX010000001.1, on the reverse strand, counting down.
CTTTCTTATTAACTCGCTTAGTCTTTCAACATTCTTAGTATAGAACCTAATCCTACTAGGGGCTCTCCTGCTCTTTTGCCTAATGCGGACTTCAACAAATTTCCTAAAGAGGTCGGTCTTTAACTCCTCGATGTTCTCTAAGGGGAACTTAAGTAGCACGCCGGAACCAGTAATTCCTTTCTCATAGACTGTGTATGAGTATGGTATTTGAACTACTTGGCTCATGGCCTTCAGGAAAACAAATCTCTGGAATAATGTGTTAATGCCTATAGGTATTTCATACATTATTAAGTACCCTAAGAACCTAATCATAACGTCTTTAGACGCAGATGTATATGGTAGTACTGTAGAGCTATATATCCAGAAGTAGCCTAAGATTATGAACATTATTAGAAATGAGTACATAGAGGCTCTAAACTGCGGTCTTAATTCCTGACTTAACTTAGTGTCCTTCATCATTAATTCATAAACTTCAGTTCTCTTTACCTCAATTAACTTCCTAGAGCCTACTATTTCGTTATATTCCTTCTTAGAGAATATCCTCTTTCCTAGCTCTGTAGTCATTAACGACATTATTATTACGTATGCAAATATGAATACCCAGAATAAATGCCTATATTGTGAAGCGAACGTCATTATTGAGCTGAATACTAAGGCGAATATCTGGCTCTGCAAGATTACGAACCATGACTTAGTCATGATAGCCGGTGGCATATTTATCACCTACTTGCTACGGGGGTAGCTCACTAAAATAGCTTATTAATCTATCGCTTCAAGAGCTTTTAATTCTTCCTCTATACGCTTAAGAAACAACTTAACAAACTCCATTCTCTCTTTAGCTAATCTCCTGGCAGTCTCCGTGAAGAGTAGTTTATCGAGCTTAACTATTTTCTCATAAAAATGGTTTATAGATGCGCGTAAGGACCTGAATTCATGGCCACTAACCATAAACACTCTAGCAACCCCTATAGCTCCTAAAGCATCTATTTTGTCAGCATCACTCAATATCATCCCCTCAAGGGTTTTAGGCCTCCTTCCACCGCTATAGCTATGGTTTTCTATGGCATCAATAACCTTAACTAATTTCTCCTGAGGCATGCCTAAATGCGTCAATATCTCACGGGCTATCTCAGCACTTACCTTAGCATGATCTTCACAAAGTTTATACTTACCAATATCGTGAAGAAGTGCTGCTATCTCTAAAACCTCCCTATCAGTTCCAGGATAATCCTTAGCTATAAGTAGAGCCAACTTACGCACTCTTTCAGCGTGTTCATAACCATGCATTGAGTCATTAGGAATTAAGTTCTTAACTATACTCCTAACAAGCTCAACATACTTCAAATTAGCCACCTACCAAACGTAGTTATTGACCTAAGGTTTTTAATATGAACATCCAAATAACTCTCCATTAACTAAACTTAGTCATTAATGTATCTCACTACTTAAAAATAAACACCATGGTCATAATGAAGTGGGTTAAGAACTATGTCTACTCAAACAGAGGAAGTTGATGTGAGGGAAAAATCTAAGTTAATTAATAGCTTGGTAGTTATTGCTAATCGTAAGGGAGAGGTTCTTGATTGGGTTAATGACGGTATACGTATGAACCATGAGAACATACCGGTCATTTCTAAGTCATCAGTAATGATTAGTGGTTTAGGGAAGTATGTAGGTTCCTTGATAGGTCTAAGGGAGTTACAGAGTGTTACTGTAGAGTTTATTAATGGTAAGGTGATAGTTCTTAATGATGAGGATATTTATAGAGTGGCTATAGCTAAGTATGAAGTTGAGTCAGTGACTTAATCTTAATTCCATTTTTATTGGTTTAAATGTTCTAAACAAGGGTATGTTTTTATTAAATAAGTTTATGTAGTTCTAGTGTAAATAGTGGTTCAGAGGTGCTAGCCATTTCTGGAGAGGTAATTAACGTTATTTCTAAAGACAACGGGAGGTTTAGGGTTAACATCATTATCGATAGATGCAAGGAGTGCGGTCTATGTGTTTACGTATGTCCGAGAAGAGTTCTCAGAATAAGTAACAGGATTAATAAGTTAGGTTATAGAACTGTTGAACCAGCTCATATAGAGAGATGCATCGGCTGTAGGTCATGTGAGTATGTATGTCCTGATTTCGCAATATTCATTGAGGTGGTAAAGAAGTGAGGGTGGAGTTCATTACCGGTAATATAGCTATTGCTGAAGGCGCTATTACAGCGGGTCTTAAGTTATTTGCTGGTTACCCTATATCACCATCATCTGAAATTCTTGAACATTTATCTATGGAGTTACCTAAGCATGGAGGTATAGTCGTTCAAACAGAGGATGAACTAGCTGCGATTAATGTCATCGTTGGTGCTTCATGGGCAGGTCTTAAAGCCATGACAGCAACCAGCGGCCCTGGACTTAGCTTAATGGCTGAAGGTATAGGGCTTGCCGTAATGACTGAAGCACCTATAGTTATCGTTGATGTTATGAGGGCAGGGCCGAGTACTGGTGTAGCTACTAAGGTTGGTCAGGGGGATGTCATGCAAGCCAGGTGGTTATCTCACGGACCTTACGAATTAGTTGTTCTAGCCCCATGGAATGCTCAGGAGTGTTTTGACTTAATGATTAAGGCTTTCAATATATCTGAGAGGCTTAGGATACCCGTCATAGTACTTACTGATGCCGTGATAGGTCATACACGTGAGAAGGTCATTGTTAAAGAACCCCATGAGGTAAAAATAATTAGTAGAAAAAGACCTAAGAACCCAGAAGACTACCGTAAACCTTTCAAGGTTGAAAATGATTTAGTGCCTCCAATGACTTTTCTCGGTGAAGGTTATGGAATTCTTGTTGAGTCGTTAACCCATGATGAAAGGGGTTACTACAGACCTAATACAGCTACTCACGCTATGCTAGTTAAGAGGTTAGTTGAGAAGGTTCGTAGACATAAAAACTTCATAGCCGATTCAGCAGTATATTTCGGTGATGATGTAGATATACTGTTCATAGCGTTTGGAAGTACTGCCCGTTCAGTTTATGACTTAGTACATGACTTAAGGAGGAAAGGTATTAAAGCATGTCTCTTTAGACCTAAGACCCTATGGCCTTTAGATACCAGTAAGTTAATACTGCTGGGACGTAAAGCCAGGAAGGTATTTGTTGTTGAAAATAATACAGGGCAACTTGTTTACGAGGTTGAGAGGATTTTAAAGACTGATAACGTGATCTCTATACCATTAATTTCTTTAGAAGCGCCTTCATCTAATGAGATCTGGGAGGTGGTAAGAGAGTGGCTATGATACACCCACTTGACAAATACCTAAGGCTTGATAGGATACCCCACTTATGGTGTTCCGGCTGTGGTAATGGTATTATTCTATCGGCTCTACTTAGGGCTATTGATGAGTTAGCTAACGAAGGTGTTTTAGACCCTAGGAAAGTAGTATTAATCGCAGGTATAGGCTGTGCTGGTAGGATAGCCTTCTACATAAACTTCGACACTGCGCACGTACTTCATGGGAGGGCTATACCGTTCGCTATGGGTGTTAAATTAGCTAATCCATCAGCTAAGGTCATAGTCTATGGTGGTGACGGTGATTTAGCTGGTATAGGTGGTAATCACTTAATACACGCAGCTAGAAGGAATTTAGATATCACCGTGCTGATGGTAAATAACTTTGTTTACGCATTAACAGGTGGCCAAGTAGCACCTACAACCCCTAAGGGAGTATACACAACAACCACCCCTAGAGGTAATCCGGAGAATCCCGTTAACGTAGCCCAGTTAGTGACTGCTTGTAGACCTAACTATGTCGCTAGAGCTTCAGTAACTCACCCAATACTACTTAAGAACCACATAAAGAAGGCGTTAATGAAGGAGGGATTTTCCTTCATTGAGATAATATCGTTATGTCCTGAGGTCTTCGGTAGACACATAGGCTTTAAGTCAGCGCCTGAGCTCTATGAGAGACTTAGGAAGATAATTAAAGTAAGGAACTTCCCGAAATCACTTGATGAGATAGTGTTTGATTGGGAACGTGAAATAACTATAGGTGAGTTCATTGATGAAAATAAGCCCGGCTTCATAAGAAGTATACTAGGTGTTAGTCGTGAGACATGACTTACTAATCGCTGGTAGAGGGGGTCAAGGTATTCTTGTCTTGGGCTATGTTCTAGGCCTAGCGCTAGTTAAATATGAGGGTATGTACGTTGTTGAGATGGAGTCTTACAGTGCTGAGACTAGGGGAGGGGACTCACGTGTTGAGATGATAGTTGCTGATACAGAGGAAGAAACCTATAGCTTAAGGATAGGTAAGGCAGATATGGCTATACTCATGTATAGGGACCAAGTATACAACTATGCAGGTATGGTTAGGGACAACGCGCTGGTCCTTATTGACTCAACGTTTATTGATAAAGCGCCTAAGGAGTCATGGAACACACATTTAGTACCGATAACTAAGAAGACCTTAGACTTCTTAGGAACGCCTAGAGTTGCCAATATGGTTGCTTTAGGCTACTTCGTTAAGATAACTAAATTAGCATCGCCAGAGTCCATAATTAAGAGCATTAAGGAAGTGGTAAAGCCTGAGTGGGTTGAGCTGAACATAAAGGCATTTAATTTAGGTTTCTCATTAACTGATTAACAATATTATGAGAAAAGGAAAAAGTCTTATTTACGTATCCCTAATGTGTACCTAGGTATGTTATGTACCCTTAAAACAGCCCCCTTTCTCTTTATCTCTACAGTGTTGATCACGTATCTATACCCACATAGTGGGCATCTATTTATGTAGTTAATCGTTTTTACTCCATTACTCTCCGAGATTTCCATTATGAACGATAACTTCGTTCGGCATCGTGGGCAGTAACCATTCATGTCCTCCATGTTAAATCACCATTAGGTCATTAATGTATTACTAAGGCCTCATTACTGGTGTTTTCACAGGAATTAATTTAGTGTATAAGGCTAATAAAGTTGCTTAAATTATGGTTAAGTAGCTTAATACATGAGTGTAGATAAAGGGCTTTACGTGGTATTTAGCATTATGTAGTAAAAAGTTATTAACATATGTAATTATCTGAATATAAGGTAGGTGTGTACACGCTGAGTGATTCTAAGCTCATTGACAGGTATGGGAGACCTGTAGATGTTGTTAGAATGACTATTACTCATCGCTGTAACTATCAATGTTTCTTCTGCCATTTTGAAGGTGAACAAAATGACGATAAAGACATACTAACCCCTGAGGACTTCGGACTTATTGCTGAAGCATTTAGTAAGTTTAATGTTAGGAAGTTTAAATTAACTGGTGGTGAACCAACAGTAAGAGGGGATCTCATAGATATAGTTAAAAGCATAAAGTATTATGCAAGTCCTGAGGACTTATCAATAACGACTAACGGGTATTTACTTAAGGAATTAGCCAAGGACTTACGTGATGCTGGTACTGATAGATTAAATGTAAGTCTACACACACTTAATAGGGAAAAGTATAGGTATATAACTGGGGTTGACGGTCTTGATAAGGTTCTTGACGGGTTAATGGAGGCTAAGAATTACGGTTTTAAGCAGATAAAGGTAAATATGGTCATACTTAAAGGGATTAATGAGGGGGACGTTTGGGAATTACTGGAATTCGCTTTAAAGAATGAGTTTTACCTACAGCTAATAGAGCTCCACCCTGTGGGCAAGGGTGCCGATGTTTTTGAGGAGTATCATACCCCACTTAGCGTTATTGAGCGTAAGTTAAGGGAGATGTCCTCTAAGGTTATTATTAGGGACCTACACAACAGACCTCTATACATACTTAATAATGGACTTAAGGTGGAGGTTGTTAGACCTGTTAAGAATCCGATATTTTGCGCTGGTTGTAGGAGGTTAAGAGTAACTGCCAAAGGTGAGTTGAAGCCCTGCTTAGTTAGGAATGATAACTTAATACCAATAATAGACATATTAAGAAGTACATTAACACGTGAGGAGAAGATACGTAAGCTTATGGAGGTTATCAAGGTAGCTAATTCGCTCCGTGAGCCATCAATACTATGGTACTTAGACAGTAAGTTTGAGCATAACTACATCAAGTACGTACGTGCCTATAAGAACTGCTTAGACAGTTTTAGGATTAAAGACATAAACTTTAGGAGACCTACATAACCTTGGGTAAACCTAATGTACAATCTAAGTAAAGTTATGAAAGTAATCGAAAGCAATAACTTAGATTGCTTATTACTCATAGGATCACCTAACATTAAGTACTTAGTTAGGTCTAATTTTGAGGGCTCTATAGCCTTAATAACTAAGGATGGAAGTAAGTACTTAATAACACCATTCCTAGACCTAAACAGAGCCCTAAACTACGTTGAAGGTTTCGAGATATATACTTGGGCTAGTAAGGGTGCTGAAGGGTATGACATCCCTAGTGATAGGGTATTAACTGGCAAGTTAAGTGATGTATTAATCAACATAATAAAGAGGGAGGGATGTAGAGTCGTAGGTATTGATATGGGCTATATGGAGCCGGGGTTTAAGGAACTTACTGAACGTTTAGGTAAAGAATTTACGTTGAAGGACGTGACTAAGGACATACTTAATGCTAGGATGATTAAAGAGCTTGACGAGGTCTCACTGATGAGGAAAGCATTAGAGATTACTGAAGGAGCTATTAAGGAGGTCGTTAATGAGATAAAGGACGGCATGACTGAATTAGAAGTTGCGGGTCTTCTAGAGTACCATATGAGGAAATTAGGTGCTGAGTGGTTTGCGTTTCCAACGATAGTCGCTTATGGAATTAACTCATCATACCCACATGCATTTGCTACACCACAGAAGGTAGGTAAGGAAGGACCTATAGTTATGGATTTAGGCGCTGTGTATAGTTGCTACTCATCAGACATTACCAGAACGATAACCTTGGGTAACGATCCTGAGCTAAGAAGGCTTATTGAAGTAGTTGCTGAGGCCATGCATGCGGGCATAGATAGGGCAGGACCTGGCGTAAAGGCGTCAGAGGTTGATAAAGTAGTTAGGGAGTTTTTGAGTAGGCATGGTCTTAAGAAGTACTTCATTCACTCAACAGGTCATGGGGTCGGTATTGAGGTTCATGAACCACCTAGATTATCACCCACAAGTGACACAGAACTTAAGCCCGGTATGGTTGTTACTGTGGAACCAGGCATATATATACATGGTAAGCACGGTATTAGAGTTGAGAACATGGTGTTAATAACTAAGGGAGGTGCTGAGGTCTTAAATAAATTACCTGAGGTCCTTCTGTAGTAACTCGTAAGCCCTTACTAAGTACTCATGTGTTTCTCTATCCCATGATGCTATAAGGCTATAGACCCTGTCTAAGCGGTTAATAGATACATCAGATAATGGTGTGCCATCAGCGTGAGATACCTCACCACCACACTCTTTAATGAAGCCATAGGCAGCAGCTATGTCAACATTCCTTAACTTAGCCCTAACATCAATAAAGCACTCAGCTCTCCCTAACCCAACATAAACTAAGTCAAGGGATACACATCCTAAGCTCCTTACCTTAGTCTTACCCCTTAATGACCAGTACTTAGGAATTATTAGGTATGCATCAAGACCCTCAAAATAGCCGAAGATAACCTTTTGTGGCGGGCCTCTCTTCACTACTTTCCTACTGTTCTCGAAACACCCATGACCCTTAATGAAGTAGTATATGTCCCCGGTATATATATTTCCTATGATGCCTAAGGTCACGTCGTCAAGTAAGGCACCTTCCTTATATGGTGCTACAGCTATACTTATGCTTGACCATGGAATGTTCGAGGCAAAGTTTATACTTCCGTCAACAGGGTCAATAACGTATATTAGCTTAGGGTCACCACCAAACCTCACCTCACCTGACTCCTCAGTAATTATTAGTGAGTCAATACCTAACGACTTAATCCTATCGAGGAGGAATTTCTCAGCTTCCTCATCAAACCTCCTCGTAACATCACTACTAAATTCATGCTTCCTCACTTTCCTTACATATTCCTCCTTACCAGCTAACCCCTTAACAAACACTATACCTTCTCTAACTATATCAATAAGCTTACTTAGCAACTCCTCATAGTTAATCAACAACCACCACCTCAGACTCCTTTCTGCCTGAGGCGAATACCTTAATGTAATTTATGGTCTTCTTCACAGCCTCAATAGCTAACTGCTTAGGTACTGCAGGTACGCCCGCCGAGACTATAAGTACTGACTTAGTTTCCTCACTTACAGCACTATAAATGGAGTCCCTATGTGGGAATATATGGACTATTTTCTCACTATCGGCTAAGACAACCTCATTACCTTTAAGTACCTCTTCCCTACCACCTATAGGTAGGAAGTGCTCACCTCTCTTAGCATACCTAAGTAGTAGAGGCGGTCTCAACTTAGCTAGGTCATATATGCCTATAGGTACTAATGTCTCTATGCTTGCGAAGTTACCTGAATCAACAACGTTATTTATGTTCCTTAAGGACTTAGTCCTTAATATCCTCCTTACGAGAGCCTCACTACTAGGTCTAACCTTCGTTGGGTCTATGCCTAGGCGCCACATAAATCTCCTATAAGCCTTAACTATTGGGTGTCTAGTTAATGACTCTAACGTATACCTCTCAAGAACCTCATTAATTATCTTCTTAGTGTACTCAGCAACATCAACACGGTCTTTCTCCACATGTACCTCCCCAACAGTAGCGTATGTCAGGTATATACCTAGCTTCTTCACCTCACTACTTAACTCTATCATCACGTGCGACCCCTTAAGTGTTTTAACTTAAAGTACTTATATTTGTAGTCGTATGTTATGTGGGGATTACTTACATGGTGAAGTTGCCGATAAGAGTTTCTAGCCCTTACATAACTGATGAGGAAGTAGAGCTTGTTAGGAAAGTCTTACTGAGTAGGAGATTAGCTGCTGGACCCGTTGTTAAAGAGTTTGAGGAGAGGTTCGCTAGGTTTATAGGTGTTAAGCACGCGTTAGCTGTAGCTAATGGCACTATAGCACTTGAGCTAATACTTAAGGCGTTAAGTATAGGTCCCGGTGATGAAGTTATAGTGCCTGACTTCACCTTCATAGCAACAGCATCAACGGTATTGATGGTTGGTGCTAAGCCTGTGTTTGCTGATATAGAACTGGATACGTACACCATAGACATTAACGATGTACAGAACAAAATCACTAACCGCACGAAAGCCATCGTGGCTGTACATCTTTACGGCCACCCAGCTAACGTTAAGGCACTTAAAGAGATTTGTGATGATAAAGGAATACACTTAATTGAAGATTCAGCTCAAGCTCACGGGGCTAAGGCTTTTGGTAAATGTGTAGGTAGCTTCGGTATAGCATCAGCGTTTAGTTTCTATGCAACTAAGAACTTAACTACGGGTGAAGGTGGCATGATAACTACCGATGATGATAACTTAGCCAACATAATTAAGTTATTAAGGAACCACGGACAGGAAAGAAGGTATTACCATGTTATGCTAGGGAGTAATTACAGAATGAGCGAGATCCATGCAGCCATAGGTCTAGCTCAGTTGAGGAAGTTAGAATTCATGAATAGAAGACGTGAGGAGCTTGCTAAGGCATATACTGAGAGGTTAAGTAATGTTTCATGGCTTAAGCTACCTAAGGTAATGCCTTGGGCCAAGCACGTATGGCATTTATTCGTAATATGGGTTAAGGATGATGCACCTATGAATAGGGATAAGTTAAGTATATATCTTAAAGATAAGGGTATAGAGACTATAGTACATTACCCACGACCACTGCATGAACAGCCGGTCTTTATGAAGTTGGGGCTTAGTAAGGGGGTTAAATGCCCTAACGCTGAAGAAGCATCTAAGCACGTACTTAGCTTACCTCTGCACCCATCACTAACTATTGAGGAAGTAGATTACGTGGTTAAGGCTTTAAAGGAAGTTGGGTGAGACATGGTGATTAGAGTAAGATATTACGCCATATTAAGGGATATTACTGGTAAGTCTGAGGAGTCCTTAGAGATTAAGGAACGTAAGTTAAGTGAGTTAATCTCATTACTTAACAATAAATACCCTAAATTAAGTGAGTTCATGGGTAAGTATAAGATAACTGTGCTGGTTAATGGTTCCATATGTAGTGATGACTGCCTAATTAAGGATGGGGATTTAGTAGAGTTCTTACCTCCTTCCTCAGGGGGTTCAGGCTCTGATGAGGTAAGGATCATAAGTAAGGATGACGTTATTGATTTAAATGCTGTGGTTAATGAGTTAAGAAGCAACCCTTCATTAAGGGACTGCGGATCTATAGCCATATACATAGGCATAGTGAAGGGCTTAGTCAATGGCAAGGCCGTTCATGAATTAGAATACATAATTCATGAAGACTACACGTATAAGAAGTTAAAAGAGATAATTAATGACATAAAAGGTAGGTATAAGGGAATTAAGGTAGTGAAGATCTATCATAGGAAAGGCCGTTTAAAGCCCGGTGAGGAAGCTTTATATACTTTCATTACTGGTGTTAGGAGAAAGGACGTGTTTCAGACGTTATCCGAGATTATTAATAGGATTAAGCTTGAGTCAGGTATATGGAAAATTGAGAGGAGAGAAGACGGTGAGTATTGGGTGATAGGTGATGGTGAAAGAATACCAAGGAAGCCCCATAGCAGTAGTGATCACACATAGAGATCTCGACGGTATATCATCAGGGTTCCTACTTAGAAAATACATCATCGAATCACTTAAGCAGGACGTAAAGGTTCTATTTACTGAACCGTACCTACTGCATAAGACCTTAAGTAAAGTTATTAAGAACCTAAATAAGTTCAAAATCACGCACTTGTATATATCTGATTTAGGGCTTAACACAAATAACTTTGACGCAGTGCTTAACCACTTAAGCACTGTAGTAAGCAAAGGCATTAAAGTACTCTGGTTTGATCATCATGTTTGGGAGGATGAATGGATTGATAAATTAAAGTCATTAGGTATTGAATTAGTTATTGATAGGTCGACATGCGCTACGGGTATTGTTAGTGGGTTCTTAAAGAAGGCAGGGCTTTCTTTCATAGAGGATTACAATTGGCTGGTTAGGGCCACATGCTCACTTGATTTATGGGTTTTTGATGATCCATTAGCCCCATGGCTAAGTAGAGTTGCTACATATAGGAATGATGACTTATGGAGATATAATGTGATGGTTCTCCTTGAACGTATGTCCAGAGGCGAGGGCATTAAAGCTATCGAACCTATAGTTAAGGACTACGTAGATAAAGAACTAAGGCTTTATGAGCTATACCTTAAGAAGTCTAAGGCCATAAATATAGGCGGCGTAAGGTTTGTCTTTGTGGTTAAGCGTAGTGATATTCCAAACACAAGTTACTTAGGCCATTACTTGCTCTCCGCCGCTAATGCCGATGTAGCCGTAATAATTAGGGGAGTAACGATTAGTTTTAGGAGTAGAGAGTATGATGTTAGGGAATTAGCATTTAGGCTTGGTGGTGGAGGCCATAAATGCGCTTCAGGAGCTCGACTTAAGGTACCCCTATATGTAAGCTTACTAACAAGGCTGGGTTTTAACTCACCATTAATTAATTACGTAGCTAAAAAGATTAAGGAGGTAATTAGCTAAGTTGGTCATAGTATCCGGTCTAGATCTATCAGGTACGTCAAGAAGTATAAGCGGCTTTGTGGTCATAAGTGATGCGGTAGTTATCTACGTGGGTTCATTAAGAACTAATGAAGAGATTTTGGATAAGGTCAAGGAATTCATGCCCGAGGTAATAGCTATAGACGCACCCTTATCTCACGCGCCTGGTTATAGAAAGATAGATTTAAGGCTAAGAAGCTTAGGGTTTAAGGTGCTGCCACCAGGCTGGAGGGGTATGAAGAAACTCATCGATAGGGCATTAATACTTAAGGAGGCTTTTGAAGACCTAGGTATCAAGGTCATAGAGACCCACCCGTCAAGCGCTATTAAATCTTCAGGTCTTAAGTCGTGGGAAGAACTACTCAACTTAGGAATGATTAAGTTAGCTCATGATATAAGACCTAAGAATAAAGATGAAGTAGATGCATTGATAGCCGCCACCGTAGCCTACTTTTACGTGAAGGGTAATACCTTAGTGATTAAGGATGTTGATGGTGAAGTATACCTACTACCTAAGCTTAAACATACGTAGGTAATTACCCTATTTCATTGTCCTTGGGAATGAGGGTTATCTTGATTCCTTGTAGGTTATTTGCGTACCACCTCAAGTATTCTTGAACTTTCTTCCTCTCAATATAGTTAATACTGAACTTTCTTTTAGCCCATCTTAGTGACTCCATAGTTATTAAGCCATCACCTTTACTAGCAGCTAACCTAACTAGAGCATCTATCTCAGCATTCGAGAACCACTTTGTCTCCTTAACCAATAAGTCTATCAACTTTTCATTCTCGAACTCGATCCCATACCTTTTTGCAGATCTCTTAATGACTTTCCTCCTAAGCTCTCTGTCTGGGTAGCCAAGGACTATGACCACATCTATCCTTCCAGGCCTAAGTAATGCTGGATCTATTAAGTCTGGGTTATTGGCAGTGATTATCGTGAATGGTCTATCCGGTCTTTGCATATACCTCAATAGAGTTATGATCTCACTTATATGGGCTTCATGTATCGAATATAACCTACTAGATATGAACTCAGCATCATCTATTAATAAGGCAACCTCCTTCCTTCTCTTAATTATGTTTGATAGTAACGCGTCAAGTATTTTTTCTGTAGCTCCATACCACATTGACCTATAATGACTTGGGTTTAACTCGACATACTTCATCCTTAAGGCACTAATTATCGCTTCGGCCATTACTGACTTACCGACGCCTGGAGGTCCAGTGATGAATACTCCTCTTGGTGCGTATGCCTTGCCATTAATGTATGGCTTAACTATTACAGTCAGTACTTCATTAGCTATCTTATCAGGTATGTCTGTATATCTCCATGAGGGAACTCTAACGGGCAGCTTAACCCCCCTGACCTCAGTACCATCCGATATTATCGCCCTAATTACATCGCCTTCCTCCCTAGAAATTACTATTAATAGCGTGAGTGGTGGTTTAGCTAGTCTAAATCTAGGTGTGCTTATACCTAGCTTATTTAGATGGGCTACAAACTCATTAACAACCATTTTCCATACACCACTAGCCGCTCTAAGTATAGCCTTCTTATTATCAATAAGGTAAGGCTTACTTATCTTAGATATTATTATAGGCTTTACAGGAGTTACATGCTCTCTCCTATTCTTTATGTAGTTAATGGAGTAGGTAATTGATGCGGCCACTAAACTATTGGGATTTAAATTATTCATTACTGCTGATAAATATATGGTCTCGCTATCAAACTTAATTACCTTGGGTAGATATATGAGCGAGAGCGGTATTAGGGCGTAACTAATTTCATTTAAGTTGATATCTTTCTTTCCACGCACGTATGCCTTGACTATTAAGCTATAACTTGATGAAGAATCATTAAGTAATAAGTCCCTTTTAACAACGCTTTCAATAACTTTATAAGATATAGGGGCTTCAATAGGTCTTTCTAGAGTTATAAGTAAGCTTCTAATGTCTCTATAGAGGTTTGACCATAGTAACCTTATACTCGCTGTTCTTCGCTCGTTACCAGCTATTTTGTTTCACCGCCCTCTTTCCACTATCTATTAATTTAGTCTCAGCTGATATTAATACCTAACTAATAATCTATAGCTGAAGACAGTCAGGTCGTTCCGCGTTGTGTATTTATGTAGCCGATTAAAATTCTTTAATACACTTATATCGCTATAAAATTTAGTTAATATAATTACTTAATTATGTGAACATCCTATAAAGAAGGCTTTTAATGATCCATTAGCTATGATAATTGGTGGATTTAAGTGATTAATGTTAAGCGAAAAAGAGTAATCATTATGGGTGCGGGTGGGCGTGACTTCCATAACTTCAACGTGTTCTTCAGAAATAATCCTGAGTACGAGGTTGTTGCTTTTACCGCAGCACAAATACCTGGTATTGAGAAAAGAAAATACCCCCCTGAATTAGCTGGTTCTCTATACCCTAATGGTATACCGATATATTCTGAGGAGCTACTTCCGGAGTTGATAAGGAAATTTAATGTTGATGAAGTTTACTTAAGCTATAGTGACTTACTTTATGATGACATTGGTAGGAAACTATCTACTGTTTTAGCTGCTGGTGCTTCATTTAAGGTCTTAAGCCCTAGGGAGACCATGCTAGAGAGTAATAAGCCCGTAATAGCTGTCACAGCAGTCAGGACAGGTGCCGGTAAGAGTACCGTTAGTAGAGCTGTCATTAGAGAATTAAGGTCGCGCAATATTAAGGTTGTTGCTGTCAGGCACCCGATGGCTTATGGAGACTTAGCTAAAATGGCTGTTCAAGTGTTTAGATCTGCTGAGGATTTCGAGAGATGGGAGTTAACTATTGAGGAACGTGAGGAGTATGAACAATACATAAGGATGGGCTTAATAGTCATGGCTGGTGTTGATTATGAGAAAATACTTAGGGAAGCTGAGAAAGAGGCTGAGGTAATTCTATGGGATGGAGGTAATAATGACTGGCCCTTTTACAAGCCTGACTTCATGATCACCGTTGCTGACGCTATGAGACCTGGCCATGAAGTAGGTAGCTTCCCTGGTGAGGTAAATGTTAGGTTAGCTAATGCTGTGATAATAAACAAGGTAAGTCAAGCTAAGAAGGAGGACATTGAGAGGATTAAGAGGAATATTAGGTCAGTTAACCCTAAGGCATACATATCATTAGCAGATATGGAGGTGACATTGGATAAACCCGAGCTAGTTAAAGGAAAGAGAGTCGTTGTTGTTGAGGACTCACCCTCAGTAACTCATGGGGGGTTACCATACGGTGCCGGCTATGTTGCTGCATTAAAGTACGGTGCTTCAGAAGTTGTTAACCCGAGGAAGTACGCTGTAGGTATAATAAGGAGGCTTTATGAAGAGTACCCGCACATGGGGCCTGTAGTGCCTAGTACAGGTTACAGACCTGACCAGTTAAGGGACCTAGAGATTACGTTAAATAATACCGATGCTGACGTAATTGTTATAGGTACCCCAGCGTCTTTAGATAAGTTAATTAAGCTGAACAAGCCTGTTGCTAGAGTTACTTATGAGTTAAAGATCGTTGAGGGTCCCGCTATCAAGGACTATATCAATGAATTTCTTGAGGTGGCCTCAAAGAAAACTTAATTCCTGTCATCTTTCATATTTACTAGGTGTATTCCTTGACCGCGAGTGAGGCCATATTTAAGGCTAAGTTATTGCAGAAAAAGTTCGGTATCATAGGCAAGGTAGCTGGTAATTACCTTCTAGCAGGGTTTAACGTTAAGGTGATAGGTAGGGACTACTTATCGTTTATAGCCATAAGAGGTGGGGAAAGGTACGGTGTACTTGTTGTTGAGAACATTAAGGACGTTGTTGCTAAGGCTGAAAAATTAGTTAATGTTGCAAAGAAACTTAACCTAATACCTGTCTTAGTCATTTATGGTAGGCAGGGACTCTTACCACCTGATGTTTATGAAAAAATAAGGGAGTTAGGAGTTAAGGTAAAGTACTTCAGACCTTAGTAACTTATATCGAATAATTTACCTATCCAGTACTTGTAGGTCTTTCTGTATAGCTCATGGGTAACCATCTTCTTTATGAGCTCCCTACTCCTTCTATACTTCATGGCTTCACCAATAGTGTGTGGTCCCTTAATTTTAGCCCATTCATCAAGAGGTATCATGTACCTCTTTTGGACGTAGTCCCTATACACATCATTAAGTACGTTGAATGTGCAGAATGGAATTATCCTACCGTCCGGTAGTAGGTAATGTATGTTGCACCTCATTACCCTCTCGACATCGTAGTTGTATAGGTCCATGAAGTGCATCATACCTATGAAGAGGAACTTATAGTGCCAGACAGCTAATGCTTCATAGCTCTGCTTAGTAAATATGTTGTAAAGTATTCTTGGGAGTGATGCCTTAAGGTCTCCTGGTACTTTATCCCACTTAATGAACTTCCTTATTAGGTTAATTAGTAGCTTAGCTCCTATTAAATACCTGGTCTTACCTTCCTTTATCTCCTCAGCCTTCTCAAGTAAGTAGTTAAGGAATCCCTCGATATCAATAAACTCATTTATGGGTATGTAGCTGACGTCATCACCTTCTCTCTTAACATAAACGTATGTTGCGGCACCGCATTGTGGGTGGTTAGGCATTTCGAACTTAAACCTACCCGCCAACGCCGCTGCGAATTCAGATATAGGTACTGAGGCAGGGACTGGAAACCAAGCATCTCTAGATATCTGACCATCCGTTTGCTCCTCGATTTTCTTTATCGTGTCAGCTATAGTTATCCTATACTTCTCCCTCTCTCTCCTCTTCATCATTCCAGTAAGGCTTACTGGCTGGAAGTTAATCGCCCTAACTATATCCATATTCAGGGCGGCAAACTTAATCATCTCTCCTATCTCTTGGTCATTAATACTCTTGATTAATGTAGGTACTAAGACTACGCTAGTCATACCTGCCTTCCTAAATACCTCGAAAATGAACGGTATCTCCCAATGGTTCTTTGGGTTAGCCTTAGGTGATACACCATCAAAGCTTAGGTAAACGGTATTAACCCCTGATTGCCTTAACTCCTTAGCATACTTAATCGCCTTCTCAGGATTCTCTAGGTATAGCCTAGCAAACTTTATACCATGGGTATTTAGCTGTAAGTGCCTAACACCCATAGACTTAAGGAGCTTAACTATATCTATAAGGTCATCTCTAACCGTAGGCTCACCACCCGTCAACTGTATGGCCATCGTAACTCCCTGCTTTCTTAACTCATTAACCATGAATTTAATCTGCTCTATAGTAGGTTCATAAACAAACCCTGACTTCTCAGCGTAAAAGAAGCAATACCAACAGTCTAGGTCGCAGCGGTTAGTAACTACTAAGTTAGCTAGTGCTGTATGCGTCTTATGTAGCGGGCATAGACCACAGCTATAAGGACATGGGGCTGTTAAGTCGGAATAAACGTGACGAGGTCCTAAACCCTCAACATGCCACTTCTCAAACCTTCTAAATATCTCTGAATCACCTGAGTATAGCTCCTCAATCTCGCCATGTTCGGGGCATATCTTCCTTATATATACCTTAGACTCCCTCTCAACTATAATGGCTGGTAATAACGCGTAACAATACGGGCATATGCTCTGCGTATACCTAATTAGTTTCTCACCCTCCTTAGGCTTAGGTAGGGGTCCACCAACACGTATCTTACGTCCAGCGATCTCGATCGTCCCAGTAGTGGGGTCGAATTTAGATGGCTTAATTAATTCCCTACGAGTTGGGGTGGTTGATTCTACCATTAACACCGCCTACTGATTAATATAATTAAGATGAACTATTTAAAAATTAGTAACTTACCCTTAAACCTAGTTGATTAGTTACTTAGTTTCTATGGTGGTATACCCTAAGTAGTTATCCCAACCTACGTAAGGTACCTTACGACTATTAACAATTACCTTATGCATACCTCTCCTTAAGACACCTATCGTGAATGGTATATTGAACCTCCTTAACTCATTAATTAACCCATCTAAACACTCGGCCTTAGTCGTGAATATAACCTCAAACTCCTCACCGCCCCTTAATGCCACATCCATAGGGTCTAGACCTAAGTTTTTAATCATAGCCCTAACCTCCTTAGGTATGCGTAATTCATTTATGGTTATGCTCACTTCGTTTATAGTACTTAACCTATGAAGAGCCTCAGCTAATCCGTCACTAACGTCTGTTGACACACATATGCAGTCACGGAACTTTGTAAATACATTAAGTAGTTCAACCCTTGCTTTGGGTCTTTTAGTTACCTCGATTACCTTATTAGGTAGTTTCTTTACATCCCTAACATATAATTCATAAGCAAGTCCAGTAACCCCGTATTCACCCACTATGATTATGTAGTCCCCTGGATCCTTAGCACGTATCGGTATGGGGTTTGGCGATGTACCTACAGCCACGGCATCAACCCACTCATCACCTTCACTAACGTTAGTATCGCCACCAACTAGTGAAGCCCCATAGTATCTACAGGCGTCACTTACACCACTAATCAAGTCTTCAGCCTCGCTAACGCTTCTCCCGCGATTAAGCCCTATAGATACGAGTACGTACTTAGGGGTTGCATACTTAGCCACTAAATCACTCACTACCGAAGTAACTACCTTCCACCCAACATCATAGTAATCCATCCATGGGTACTTTGCAGACCTTAACGAAAAACCATCAACTTTAAGAACTAAGTAATCACCTGAAGCAACCCTAACATAGTAAGCATCATCAAGTAAGACATCACGACTTAAGTGCTTAGAGATGTAATTAAGAATAAAGCCCTTCTCACCCAACCTACCTAAAGACACCAAATAAAACACCATGTTAAGTGAAGGTAGTGCCGCCGCGGGGCTTCGAACCCCGGACCTCCGGATATCCCAGGCCCCACCGTATGAGTCCGGCGCTCTAACCCGCTGAGCTACGGCGGCACCGTAAATAATTACTGAACAAGGCACTTAAAACTCTTTACGTAAATCAAGAGCAGCTATTACCGTGGTTGTGGCTTACGTAAATCTCCTTAATCAGCTCCTTAATTGCCTTAACTTCCCCAAAAGACGTTTCCTCTTGAGGTTGTTATGTATGTATATGGTTAATGAAGTAAGGAATATTGTGAGGGCTACTAAGCCGGCAATTAACTGGGTCTCTACGGAACTAATTAACACGCACCCAACAAACACTATAACTACGCTCATGAGGATGCCTAAAACAGCTATAACCTCCATATGCCTAGTCTCAGCGATTTCCTCACGGAGTAGATATATATTTATAGCCTCATCACTATCGTTTAGCCTTATACCGCAATAAGGGCAATACCTAGCATCTTGGGGGATCTCCCTATCACAAGCAGGGCATGTAGCCATAATCCCTGGGACAAAAAGAACCATTAACTTATTTAAAACTATCGTTAAGTAATCCGAAACATAAAGTAAATAAATCTCTTTTTATCTCAATGACTACCTAAATCAATTAGGGATGTTTATGGAGCCGCCGGCGGGATTTGAACCCGCGACCACCGGCTTTCTTAGTTGACTTACAAGGCCGGCGCTCTACCCGCTGAGCTACGGCGGCTCTCGTTAGATTATGTAATTGAGTTGCTTTATAAGTTTTAATTTGGTTCAGTCCTGCGCGGGTTCTTCATTGATCTGTCCTTTCGAGCTTCATCATCGTGTGGATTTATGTTACAGACTCTTATATTTATTATGACCGTGAATTACTATTTGGTGGTTGGGTGAGGTTTGTTACATGCTTAACAGGCGCTAGCGGGATTATCTATGGTTTAAGGCTTATAGATTTCTTAAGTGGCGCTGGTCATGAAGTAATTACTATCTATAGCAAGGCTGCACTAAACGTTGCTGAGGCTGAGTTAACGGCTAAAGACGTATTTTTAAAGATGATCAGGTCAAGAAGCCTTGAGATATATGCAGAGGATGACGTTACCAGCCCTCTGGCCTCGTCAAGTAATTTAGTAGATATTGAAGCTACGGTAATAGTCCCGTGCTCCATAAGAACACTAACCAATATAGCTAACGGTAATGCTGTGAACCTGATAGTGAGGGTTGCCCTCAATACTTTAAGACTTGGTAAGAAACTTGTATTAGTCCCTAGAGAGACCCCTTTGGGTTATATCGAATTACGTAACATGCTTGAAGTAGTTAAGGCCGGTGCTGTACTTATACCTGCAATGCCCGCCTTCTACCATAACCCTAAGGACCTAAAAGACCTCATAGACTTCGTGGTGGGTAAGGTACTTGATGTTTTAGGTATAAAGCATGACCTATATAGGAGATGGAGGGGTGAGGTACCTACTCAGCCATCATATCTTTGCGTCCAACTTTTCGGCTCAGAATGCTCTTGACCTTGGTATCGTAATCGCTTTTCTCAATTTCCTTAAACATCTCTTCACTCTCATCCTTAAACTTAATGGCGTAAGCACATTTACCATTAGGTAGTAAGGCTCTCCTCTCACACATGGCGAATTGGCACTTATACCCTAGGCATACATCACCAACCCACCTACAATAGGCAACCTTCTGCGGCCTGCCTTTAATGACCTTACTGCCAAAGACTAAAGCGCCTTTAGCACACTTAAAGAATGGGCATAGGGAATTACAGAACTCACCTATAGGTAATGGCTTAGCCTCAATGAAGTGCCTAGGGCCTCTTCTAAACTCTTTAAATCCCTTTATATCCCTACCTCTAGGAGGATGGCGTCTATAATAAGGTGAGCTACCTTCTTGCAAAATGAACACCTCCTTAAGGAATGAAACCCATTATGACCATTCCTTATGTATAACTACATTTTAACCCATTTAAGCATTACGTACTTAATCTCGTTACTAGGGGTTATTACTGCTAGTATAAGCCTCTTCCTAACACTATGAGACAACCTACCCAAACCTACTAGATCTATCGGGTCCACCTTATCAAAACCCTTAAATACCTTAATGAGGTATGGCGCGTGTTGAACTCCAGGCCTTTCAGTATATATGGCGAAATCGGCGCCAAACTTGAGGCCTGACCTGACTATAAACCCTCTCTCCCTTAGGTCTTTATAGACTATGTATAGATCATCAAAATTAGGTATGACTTTCCTACCTATCTCAAGTAAGTCATTAACACCAACCTCACTACCATCACCTCTAAATACCTTCATAACCCCTTTCTCAACAAGGTAAGTAGCCTCTACTATGGATAGTTCAAGAGGTGCTTTAACATCTTCAACACTCTTTGGTTTCCTAATGCCGAATGGCTTACCGTAAACACCTAATTCATAAAGCTTCTTAGCCCAAGCCTCATCGAAGATTAATATACGTGAACCTACTAAGAAACCCTTAATGTGAAATTTCTCCATTGCGTGTCTATACCTTATGTAGCGCTATATAGTGGAGTTGAGTCGCTATGCTCTTAAGTATGTCACCTAAGTCCTCAATCTTATCAATCATCTCCTTAACCAACATAAGCACGGCTACATTGGTTGTGAATGCCTTAAGGACGCTTATACTAACGGCTCTATATACGTCATCTAACGTATCTTCAAGCTTAACGCTCTTTAAGTACTCATTAACGGCTCTCTTCGGGTTTGAGGCTACGTAAGTAAGCATTATATCGGCACTTTCTATTTGCTGAAGAACTATCTTAATCATCTCCTGGACATTACTTACTATCTCATCACCAAACCTAATCTTATTGAACGTGGTTAGTAAGTAAAGCCTATACATGAACGCCTCAACGCGTTCAACGGCGGCGTTAAGCGCTGATAATATGTTGGCATATATGTCCTTGAATAAGAGACCTGGGCCTACTCTAATCATGTATTCAGTTGATTTAATTACATTGTCCTCAATTTCATTCTTTCTATTTCTAACTCTAGCATACCTAACCTTAACAGCTTCATATCTACCCTCTTCAAAATCTATAATTGCATCATTAAACTCCCTTACAGGTGTAGTTAAATCCCTAAGTATATTTCTTATAGTTTCAATTAAGTTCATCTCAGCTATTGTTTCTGAAGTGGCAGATCCAGGCCTTATGTATTCCTCAGCCATGACTATCACTATCTCCGTGAGGTATTAAGAGATTGGGGTTAAATACTTTATTCAATGGTTAAGAGGTTAAGGCGCTTGCTCTAAATAACTAAGAACCTTCTTCTTTAATTCATCAATATCTCTTAGGTCATTTTTTAGATCGCTAATTAACTGCCTTAGGACCCCACCTTTCTCGCTCTTAACTAGCTTCATTAACTTCAAGAGTAATTCCTCCTCCTTATCGAGAGATATCAAAGCATTAAACTCTAGTAACGTCTTTAGATCTAGGCATTCCTCACTTGCCTCCTTACATGAGTCAATAGCTAACTGAAGTGCTTTACTTAAGTAGCTCCTAAGCTCCCTCAATTGAGTAAAAGATGCCTTGACATC
This sequence comes from uncultured Desulfurococcales archaeon, assembly GCA_964519505.1. GTDB lineage: Archaea > Thermoproteota > Thermoprotei_A > Sulfolobales > CAZFJX01 > CAZFJX01. The sequence goes on along the minus strand of CAZFJX010000001.1, from coordinate 73,978 downwards.
AGCCTTTAACTCGTTATCTCTTAAGCTCTCACGTATAGCTTTCCTTAACCTCCTTAAGACCCTTTCCCTTTCCTTAGCATTAACGCTTAGCCCATGTATGGCTCCTTCAATTCTAGACATTAACTACCTACCCTCCTAATGGTTGCTATACTATTGTCGGCTATGCCGTTATCCTTCATTAACTCGGCATTTACGTAGGCTTCATTAACCTTTACTAAATCATCAAGTACCGCATTAAACACGAATCTTTTCCTACCAGCAACAACGATGACCAACTTATCCTTAATACCTAACTCCTTAGCTAGTGATGGGTTGATCTTAGCTTTATCTCTTTCAACATCCTCAGATAACCTAATTCTGATACGTCTTTCAGGTATTATTTTCTTTTGATGTCTACCAAGTACTTGCGAGGCTGGAGGTATAACAGCAACTAATGCTTTAATGTCTATCTTCCTTTCCCCTCCCTTTTCACTCTCTGAGGACTTACTCATAACCTATACACCTTATCCATGATAATTAATACGTGAAGGGGAATAAAGGTTATTTGAATGATGCGAAATACTTAAATTAACTTAAGCAACACCTCTTACTTCTTATCAGTTCATGAATCTTATTAATTAACTTATCTATCTTTATACGCTCTTGTTCCTTATCGTCCCTATATCGTATGGTCACTGTGTTATCCTCAAGTGTCTGATAATCTACGGTTACTGAATAAGGTACCCCTACCTCATCAGCTCTTGCGTACCTCCTACCTATACTGCCTGAATCGTCGTACATGACCGTAAACCCTTCATCCATTAGGTCCTTATATATCCTGTAAGCAATACGAACTAACTCCTTCTTATTAACTAATGGGAATACAGCAACCTTAATTGGTGCTAGGTCAGGTCTTATCTTAAGCACTACCCTATCAGCCTCCTCAGTATACGCGTACTCTAACACGACATAAACAAGTCTTTCGGCACCAAAGGAAGGCTCAACAACATGCGGAACGTATTTCTTTCCATGAATCTTCTTAGTCACGGTCACGACCTTAATAACTTCCCTAGGTACCTCAATATCATCTAACTTAATGACCTTTTGAGGACTCTCTACCAGCTTAATTAGCTCCTCCTTAGAAATCTTAGATAATAGCCTAAACACCTTAGGTACTTCATCCTTCTTAAATGTTTTAAGTATCATGGCTTTATCTACCTCAACTTTCTTCTCAATGATCTCCTTGGGTACTTTATATTTCTTAAATACCGTTAGATCTACCTTACTATATTTCATATGTCCCGATAGGTCGTAATCGCCTCTGTACGAGTGTCCTGAAACTTCAATCCATCCCCAACGGCTTACCTTAACTAACTGGTCAAATGTCTGTGATGAGTAATGAGCACGTTCATGTGGTAATTTTTCCTCAAAAAACATGTTCTCTTCGGGTATGCCTAAGTCCTTAACGAATTCCTTAGATATTACGAGCCAATAAGCTAACCATTGATTAACTATGAGGCCTTCCTTGAGAGCATCCTTAACTTTAATCACAATAGGTTCCTTCCTACCTTTAACCTTATACTTGCCTGGAAGTATCCTTAGGGTTGTATTCATGTACTTATCTAGCAGTGGGCATTCGGGTTCTTCAGGATCGAAGAAGAATTCAACCTCCATTATGGTGAACTCCCTTAACCTAATCATACCTTGCCTTGGGGATATTTCATTCCTAGCAACTCTGCCTATTTGGGCTATACCTATAGGTATCTTGTTTCTCATAACCTCATAAACTCTCTTGAAAGCAGTGAACATCCCCTGCGCCGCTTCAGGTCTTAAGTAACCTACATTACCTTTAATAGGTCCTATAGTTGTCTGGAAGAGCAGGTTAAATAACCTAACGTCACCTAAAGCTCCGCCACATTCCGGGCACTTTAGGTCATGCTCCTTGATTAACTTGCTTAACTCATCGGGCTTAAGTCCTTCAGCCAGTACCCCTAATTTCTCCTCAACTAACTTATCAGCCCTAAAGACCCTTCCACATTTTGAGCACTCAACTATGGGATCCGTAAAATGCTCCACATGCCCGCTGGCCTCAAAGACTTTAGCTGGGGCTATCATAGGTGTCTCAATTTCAACTACATAATCCTGGTGCTTAATTATGAACCACTCACGCCACTTCTCAACTATATTCTTCTTAAGTGATGCGCCTAAGGGACCTAAGTCATAGAGACCTCCAACACCACCGTAAATCTCATACGACGGCCAGAAGAACCCTCTTCTTAATGCTAGGTTAACTATTTTCTCGTATTTATCAGCTAACTTCCCTATACTCAATGATTAACACCTTAAGGGTTATTTGAGGGTCCTACTGTGTTATTGATATACTAACATTTTAAGTTTACTCCGTACATTATGGTATGAGGGTATAGTAGATGAAGGAACTTTACCTATTAAGGAACCCTTACGTCTTTAATGGTGTTGAGTGCAGGAGGGAGGATAGCATATTTTCACTTATTGGCGTTCCCTTCGATTCAACATCATCTTATAGACCAGGCTCTAGATTTGCCCCTCAACGTGTTAGAGAGGCATCACAGAATATTGAGTTATACTCACTTAGATCCGGCTTAGATATGGAGAGAGTCCCTATATATGATGAGGGTGACTTAGCAGTTGTGCATGGCGATGTTTATGAGGTTATGAAGAGGTTAGAGTACGTGGTTGAAGATATAGTTAATGAGGGTAAGGTACTTATAGCCTTAGGCGGTGAGCATATAATAACTTATGGTATCCTGCGTGGTTTTAAGAAACCTACATGTGTACTTTATTTTGATGCGCATGCCGATTTAAGAGATGAGTACTTAGGGTATAAGTTAAGTCATGCATGTACCTTAAGGAGGTTAGTAGAGATCGTAGGCCCCGATAAGGTTTTCATTATTGGGTTAAGAGCATTATGTAGTGAGGAAGTTGATTACATTAGAAAAAGCGGTATTAAGTACTTAACATCACTTATGTGTCAAGGTCTTAGCTTTATGGATGTAGTTAATAACGTTAGGAAGTTCTTAAGAGGATGTGAAAATGTATACGTCTCTATAGACATAGATGTTATAGATCCAGCTTATGCTCCCGGAGTAGCTAACCCTGAGCCTGAGGGTTTATCACCAACATATCTACTTAACCTTCTTTCTGAAGTAATTAATGAGTCTGTATGGGGCTTTGATATAGTTGAGGTAGTACCTCCTATAGATCCCTCAGGAATAACTAGTGTCTTGGCTGCTAAGATAATTAATGAATTAGCCTCATACATATATATTGCTAAGGGTAAGGGTGGTGAGTTAGTTAGACAGCTTTAACCCTTTTAATACCTTCAATCCTTATCTTAACAACGATCTTACTACCACAGTAAGGGCATCTAGGACCGTGCATCAACGTTAATTTCTCAGCATCAAATTCCTGACCACATATGAAGCACTTATACTTCATTGTTACTTCGCTAAGGTTACTTGGTTCGAACATGCTATCACCTGCTAGGGTATCTGAGTATTGGTACCTTATAAATCTATCCTTGATGCTGAAGGTATTTATATAGCTATTAGCGAAAGGCTTATAAGGTAGTTATATTATGAGGTTATTGACGTAGGGTGGATAATGGGTAAGCAAAGTAAACGTGATTTAAGTGGTATAGACCTACTCTCAAAGGAATTAGAGAGCCTCTGTGGCGGTTTACCACCAGAGCTATGCCAGCAATTAACTGCTGAACAACAAGTTATAAAGATCAAGGTAGAGAAAAGGAAGTTCGGTAGGGAAGTAACCATTATCGAGGGTTTCGACTCTTCTTACGACCTCAAGAAAATAGCTTCTTACCTTAAGTCAAAACTAGCTGCTGGAGGTACGTATAAGGAAGGTAGGATAGAGATTCAAGGAGACCATAGGCACAGGATAAAGTATATATTAGTTAATGACTTCGGCATATCACCAGAGAATATAGTATTTATCGAGGAAAGATAACAACATTAAAATAGAGTTTTAAGTTAAGTACTAGGGTGTCTAAGGGGCTCTCTAGGTATGTTAAAAGTGAATTAGTTTTTTGTTTCAAGTCCTTAGTGGTTACTGTTGTGGTACCTGGAGGTTTAATGCCTTAATTAGTTCCTTATATCTATTACGTACTGTTACCTCAGTTACACCAGCTACGTTAGCTACTTCCTTCTGTGTTCTGCGCTCATCATATAGTTGCGCAGCTATGTATACTGCTGCAGCAGCTAGACCCGCTGGGTCCTTACCAGCAGTAACACCTACCTCTCTAGCTTTCCTCAATATCTCTATAGCACTCTTAATCACATCACCGCTAAGTCCTAATACATTAGCTATTCTAGGTACGTAGTCTGCTGGATCACTCATAGGTATCTTAATCCCTAAGTCCCTAAGTAGGAGCCTGTAACACCTAGCTACATCCTTCCTACCTGCCTTAGTGTATGAAGCTATTTCATCTAATGACCTGGGTATCCTATACTTCCTACAAGCTATGTATATTGCTGCAGCAACAACGCTCTCAATAGACCTACCTCTAATCAAGCCTTTCTCGACAGCCTTCCTATAAATCAATGCTGCCTCCTCCTTAACAGTCTTGGGTAGTCCTAAAGACTCAGAAAGCCTATCTAACTCCATAGCTGCCTGAGTAATGTTCCTATCGATACTGTCTTGAATCCTGGTTCTTATCTGCCACTTCCTCCATCTCATTATCTCTAATCTCTTCTTAGGACTTAGTCTCTTACCAGTAGCGTCCCTATCCTTCCAATCAATAACAGTTGTCAAGCCACCATCGTGTATTGTGTATGATATTGGGCTACCAGTCCTACTTCTCTTCTCTCTCTCTTCAGAAGTGAATGCTCTCCACTCAGGTCCTTGATCAATAACTCTCTCCTCAATAACCTCACCAGTCTCTATACATATGTACTCACCACGCTCCTCATCGTAGATAATCTTGTCTGGAGGGCAGACATAACCTTGAGTACTCTGTCCCTCAGGCTTTACGGCATGACCCTCTCTTCCCCCTCTTGACCTTCTATCCATGCAGAATCGCCCCTTAACATTTATCTACCGAGCGAAACTCTTATAAACCAGTGAATCTCCGGGGTTAATAAACCTTTCGGAAGGTTTATTAATCCCTGCCTTACCACTCCCTAATAAATTTTTCTCTCACTTAATGGGTTTATTTAAAACCATCCGGTAATACCTTTATAGATATATAGAATTAACGTCGCTGAACTTAAGTTATTCCATTAAAACTTTATTAACTATCTCCTTGAACTCCTGAATACCTATTATCTTTATGAACCTACCTAGCCTGGGTCCTCTAGGCTTACCTAACACACTCAAGTATAGAGCCTCAAAGAGCTTCCTAGGCTCAACACTTAAGCCTCTAGCAACATCGTAGACTAAGTTATGTATATCTACATCACTCATATCAGGGCTTAACCTATTTAGGAATTCCTTAACAACACCTACTAGCTCCTTAGGTGGTTTCTTTGGGTTAATGCTAACTAAGTACTCTTCAGGAACCATACCGCGTTTAACCCACTCTTCAACATAGGGTTTTAGGTCCTTAACTGTCTTCTCATCACCTACTTTCTCAGTAACTAATCCCCAATCACGGTATAGCTGGTAGTAGACAAGTAGCTCACCAAAGCTTGCTTTCCATCTCGACGCACCACTTAACTCCCAGGCCTTCCTCTGCTTCTCGTCTTGATATCTTCCCTCACTAACTAACTTGTACTCATCATAGAGCCTAAGTAGTGCTCTAGGGCTGAGCCTCATATTCCTATTCTCCTCAAGGTCGTGTTTAAGTAAGAAGTACTTCATGACCATTGGGTGAAGTATCTTAAGTAGGTCTTGAAGCGCTCCAATACCTTTACTCTTACTCATCTTCCTACCCTCAAGTAGGACGAAACCGAACTTGAAACCTACTGGTGGTTCCTTACCGAATAGCTTGGTATGTACAGCTACAGCGGTATCCCAAGAACCACCCCTAGTAAAGTGATCCACACCGCCACCCTCAACATCAACTCCTAAGAAGTCCTGTCTTGATGGCCAGTCAAGCCTCCAAACGAGCTTCCAAGCATGGCTCTCTATGGTTATGTAGCCCTCATAACCGCAGGCTAAGCACTTAAGGTGTATTTGGTCGTTAACTATCTTAGTTACTTTAGTCTTATCTATCCTACCACACTTAGGGCATATGGGTTTAACAAAGTCTAGCCAGTCCTTAGGTAGTTTCCTAAATGATGTCTCCTCAAGTATTTTCCTAACCTCATCTATCCTCTCATAGAAGAAGCGTAGGTAGTCATCATACCAACCCTCAGAATATAGCTGTGTTGCTGAGAACGCATTATCTACCTCAATACCAAACTTCTCCATAAGCTCAAGTACCTCATTAAAGAAGTGCTCACCATAACTCCTATGGCACCCGTAAGGGTCAAGTACGTAGCCCAGTGGCTTACCTAACTCATCGTAAAGCTCCTTAAACCCCCTTAAACCTGCAGGCACACTATCGAAAGCATCCATTATGTCAGCAACAAAAATGAATTCCGCACCATAACCACGCCTTCTTAACTCCTGAACGATAGTTGAAGGTATTAAGAACTCCATAACAGTACCCATGTGGGCAGGGCCACTGGTCGTTATCCCTGAAGCAACAACGAACGTAGGCCCCTTCTTTAGCCTTATTACCTTATCAACTAACTTATCAATCCATGACATACCTAACACACTACATGTATAATACATACTACCTTAGTTAAAAATAAAAACCACGGAAAGCCCAGAAATTAATGAAGCCGGGTCGTCTAGCGGCCAAGGATGCGGGGCAGGGGTATCCCCCGAATTTGGTCCTGTTAGGGGAAGAACCCCCGTGACCGGGGTTCGAATCCCCGCCCGGCTACCACACTTAAACCAGCCACCACTTACCGTGTTTTAAGTCCAGATGTATTACTTCATCCCCTTTGGCTCAATAACTGCGTATGCCTCAGTACATCTATTAATCCTCTTAAACTCAATACATAGTTCTGCCTTACTAGCTAAATACACCTCACCAACAACCTTACCAGGATCAAAGTAGTACTTCTTCTCAGTAAGTTTTAATTCTATTAAGAGCCGGATCTAGGGGTAGCTCTAACCACTATAAATCTTTAACCTCATTCTCCTCTAAATAACTATTAACTCCTTACATACCTTGAAATTAATTAGCCAAAACACTTAATAAACATCACATCACTTAAGACTGTTGTGGCGGCCCAGCTCCCAGCTTGGGTGGGCTGCAAGGCCTCTCGGACCTTACAGCCCAGCCCAACGCGGCTGGCTTAACTTCCGGGATCTGACGAGTCCGGGTGTTGCCCAGCCGCTATGGCCGGGGCTGGGCCGCCAGTGAATTAATGGTTCGGGAGATTTAAAGCTTTTAGGTTATTGATTTTGTAGGTCTTTCCTCTACTTCCGTATATATTGCTTTAATTATGAGTGCTGCACCGCATCTCGGGCATTTACCTATTACCTTACCTACGTAGTCACCTATCTTAAACTCCTTCCTTATCTCGTAGTCGTTATTTATGCATGAGTGTATGGCTATAGTTCTTCTCCTAACCTCTGGTTTCTTAGTTGATAATTCCTTAATTACCGTGAACATTATGTATATGAAGAGCAAGACTAAGGTCATTATGAGTAATGTTACAGTATCTATCTGAAGCTTAATCACGTTAACCACCCCTAATAGACACCTACGGTATTCCCTATACCAGCTATAACAACTATATCACCAGCCCTAGTCTTCTCAAGAATTATTTGCTTAACCTTCTCAACAGCCTTCTTAACGCCCTCATATATCTTACTGGTCATTTCGTTAATAGCCTCCTCAGAACTCATCTTAACTATGACGGCATCAACAGGTATGTTATACTTACTAGCAATACGCTCAATCTTAATCTTCTCAGGCCCTGGATCACCTATAGCTGCACCAATACCTTCAGCAATCCCACCAGACTCCTCGCCCTCTAACTTGAGGGCCGCATCAACAGTAATTATCCTTGCGACCCTACCCTTAAGCTCTTCAACAATCCTAGCAACAGCCTCACCAGGCTTACCTACAGCTGCTCCAGGCCCTTCAGCCTTAATCACATATAGCTTCCTACCCTCAAAATCAACTACCGAATAAACCGTGTCCTCAGCTATCGGTCTACGCTCACTAAGGCCTATGAAGTTAAAAGCGACTAGTGGACCAGCGCTATCACCTACTGGTTTACCTGCGGTGAAGGAGTCTATAGCCCTATGGTAACCCTCAAGCTCCTTAACTAATTGTGGTATTATTAGGGCTAACTGCATTACTAGCGCCCAGTTATTATGCTTAATACCTAGTAGGAAGTAATGCCTAAGTGACTTATACACAGAGTTAAGTACCGACGTAATCTCAAGAGCAACTATGGCGTTATATCTAAGCTCCTTGGGCACGCTAGGTAGGAACTTCTCTGCATAAGCCTTTATCTTAGTATCACGTACATTAAGTAAGTGCTCTAACCTTCTAATAATGTCTGTAGGCTCAATATCTACTGGTTCAATAACGAAGAAGTTATCTATGAAGTTATTAACTATCTCCTCAGCTTTACTAACTTTAAGTACCCTACTAATGAACTGGATGGTTTTATTCCTTGATGAAGTGACTAATGTTTCTATGTAGGCTAGCTTAGACCTAATGAACCTAGACCAACGCATTAACTGCATTCTCTGAGGGATGTCCGTAAAGTTAAGTAAGAATAATACAAGAATGAAGAGTACCCATAGGAGTGGTGATAGGTTATCCCCATTCACTCTCTTATATTCACCTCTACACTACGTTATAGTAACGTGAGTTTTAAAATTTACAACTTCCTAGTAGTCACAACAACGTTATCATCAACAATAACTATAGTATCCTCAAACTGAGCAACAACACCTGAAGCTATCTCAATAAGTACTGGGTAACCACGGAGGTAACCCCTCTTTATTAACTTACGTAGCAATTCACGCAACTTACTAGGTCCGTAACCTAGATCCTTAAGCCACCTCTCAGTAAAGGGAAGTGTCTTAAACCTTTCGTTAATTACATTAAGTAACTTAACCTCATCACTACTTAACCCGCCCTTAATCCTTGTTCTCTTTAGTGAGTATATAGTGATTAACTTACCTTCCTTAACGTAACCGAAACCCTTAGTTAAGAACGGCTCTATAGCGTATGCAGCACCGCTTTTAAACCTCCTTAAGTTAAGCCTATCGTAGAAGTTAGGTATAGACTCACCAGCATGTATTAAGTACCTACCTAAGCTATGACCGCTTAAGTTTTTAACGACTCTAAACCCGTATCTCCTAGCTATAGACTCAATAACTTTACCAACCTCACTAAACCTAATCCCTGCCTTAACGCTATTTAAGGCGCTATCTAAAGCCTCCTTGGTGGCCTCAATAAGTAAGTCGTAGGCGGGATTGAAGCATAAGGTAACTGCAGTATCAGCTATGAAACCATCAACATGGACACCTATATCTACCTTAACAACGGAATCAGACGGTATGACCTCGTCATCACTTATGAGGGCAGTCCTATGGGCTGCAACCTCATTTATGGATATATTTATGGGGAATGCTGGTTGACCACCTAGAGACCTAATAAGACCCTCAAGATGCTCACATACATTAACTAACTTCATACCAGGCCTTACGTATCTTAAGGCTTCTTCCTTAACCCTACGGGCTATATCACCTGCTTTAAGATAAGCCTTAAGCTCCCACTCCTCCACCTACTCAGCACCTACACACCTAAATATCACGCCTTAAGAAATTTAAGTCTCAAGGTAATACTGTAGTAACGGGTGTTATTATGAATTACGTTAGGTGGTTAGGGCACGCCGCTTTTGAGGTCTTCCTTGAAAGTAAGCTATTCCTTATAGACCCGTGGTTAACTAATCCGAAATCACCTGTTAAGGTAAATGATTATGCTGGTAAGGTAGACTACGTAATAGTTACTCACGACCATGGTGACCACTTTGGTGAGACCTTAGAGTTAATGAAGGTGAGTCCTAAGGCTAAGTTCATAGGGATTTTCGAGTTAGCTCAGTATGTTGAAGAGAGATTTAGCGGTAGATCTGTAGGCGCCAACATAGGTGGACCTATAGACTTAGGGGAGGGTTTTGAGGTAATACTAACGCCAGCATACCATAGCTCAAGTAAGGGCAGTCCTACAGGTGTTGTGATTAAGGTAAATGATTACTCAATATATCATGCTGGTGATACAGGTCTATTTGCTGAGATGTCACTGATTGGTGAACTCTATAAGCCTAAGATAGCATTACTACCCATAGGTGGCCACTTCACCATGGGGCCTAAAGAAGCCGCTAAAGCTATAGAGCTACTTAAGCCTAAGGTAGTTATACCTATGCATTACGGTACGTTCCCGGTAATTAAGGGTACACCAGAAGAGCTTAAGGTGGAGGTTAAGAGGAGAGGGCTCACCGTAGATATCGTGGTCTTACAACCTGGTGAGAAATACGAGTTTTAAGCACATGCCTCATACCTAAGGCTTTTTCTATATAACCCTCAAGAATATCTAACCTACTTAAATCATAAAGTTCACCAATAATTCTATCACCTAGGTACACCTCAACCTTAGGTAGAAAGTCAAAGTCCTCTATCTCATCATCATTAAGTACGTATAGAACTAACGATACCTCCCTATCATGAACACTTTTAATGAAATCCATAAGTATTTGCACTTCATTACTGTCAACTCCTACCTCATCTGTATATATAGCGACAACTACGGGCTCATCTATATCTGATCACCCTCTCCTACTAATAACGTTTAGTAGGCTTTAATAATGCTTGCGGAACAAGTATTACTAATAGTAATACCTTCTTCTTTAAAGTTTATATTGTAGTACCTACTCTCTATATATTGAGGTGTGATTGTGCGGTTGTTGGTGAAAAGAATTATCGTTGTCTCATTACTATTGCTCTTAGTGCTGCCATTAATGCCTACGACATTACCTGTGAAGGCCTCTGAAACTAATGTCAAGAAATTCAAGGTGAGTCCTGAGTTAAAGGTGCATCCACTACTACTTAAGGACGAGTACTACAAGATGAGCAATAGCCCGTATCCAAGAAACGTTAATATAGATTCAGCAGTACTTCTGAGCGCCGGCTTAGGTAGAGTTATAGTGATTGTTAAGGGGCTTAATGCTGACTTAAGTAAGTACTTCTTAAGAGTTATTAACATATTTGGTGTTGGTGGATTAACGTATGTTTACGGCTTGACCACTAAGGAAAACGTATTGGCTATGGCTAATGATGATAGGGTAATGTTCATACTGCCAGATATAAGGTTAGTAGATATCTTCAAACATGAGAAGAGGTTAGTTGAGGTATCATTAAATAAGAGTGAGTCTTTCCCTGTCAATGGTGGTGGGCAAGCATTACCTGAAAGCCCTGAATTTGAATACCCGTCCTGGCTAGAGATCATTAAGGCGATGGATGTTTGGGAGGAATTCGGTATTGCTGGTCAGGGAGTCACCATAGGCTTTATAGATACAGGTGTTGACTTCGCAACACCCAACCTAGGTCTTGACGCAATAGCTAGAGATGAGAACGATACGCCGCTAATCTTTGATGCTGATGAGTTGGGCTTAGTGCTTACGGTTGTTGAGGCCGTACCAAACGCTACTGGCTATATTAACATAGATCCCAACGACGTACTTGTGTTTGACTCATCCTATGGAGCTATCTACAACCTATCCTACGGCTACGTATACAGCCACACAACAGACGAGATGGTAACGTTCAACATAAGCACATGGTATGTTGGTGACATAAGCCTATTACCAGTTAAGTTCGGTCTATTACTACAGTTCGTATACGTACCTTATTATGGCTGGTACGAATACACAGTACCTATAATCCTAGCTAGCTCAAACGGTGAGTACTACGACACTGTCTACGCTGACTTATCAACCTTATGGCAGTACATAGCCTATATGTTAGGCTACATAGACACACCAACACCAGACTTTAACTTCACTGATGAGAAACCTATGATGTATGGTGATGAGATATCATACTATGACTGGGATGTTGACGGCATGCCAGACTTCACGGCAGGTACACTGGCTGGTTACGTATATGATGTCTACGGCGTTGTCTCATTACTTGAGAGAGGCATAATACCTGTACCACCACCTGATGGTACCGTTTACCTATACACGAATAACACATGGCATGTAGGTGATGCGATAGCTGCTATATACCCAGGACTAGATCCTGACGGTTTATATGCAGTTATTGCCTACGACTTCTACGGGCACGGTACTGCATGCGCTAACGTAGCTGCTGGTAGGGGTTACTCATTCATAACCTACTATGGCTGGAGGTACATGTATGGTGTAGCACCAGCTGCTAAGGTGGCTTCAGCCGGTGCCTTATGGTACGGTAACACCATAGCGGCACTACTGTTCCTAAGCGGTTTCGACCCTGTACCACCTAAGTACACATGGGGTAACTGGACATGGGTATATAGGGGTTCACCAAGAGTCGATATAACGAGCAGTAGCTATGGCTTCGTAGCAGCACCACTATTTGGTTACGCAACTGGCTATGATCCGTGGTCACTATTCTATGACTACGTAATACTTAAGACAGGAGTCATTAACGTAGTTGCAGCAGGTAATAACGGGCCCGGCTTTAACACGGTAACGCCGCCAACAACATCCTCATACTCAATAAGTGTTGCCGCATCAACTAGCTACGGCTATAGGGTGGACTTCGGTTATTTACATGGCTCATGGGATGATGTAGTCATATGGAGTAGTAGAGGTCCGTCGAACCTAGGCTCGTTAAAGCCTGATGTGACTGCTATAGGTGCCTTCGGATGGACTGCGGGCTTCTTATGGGCGGGTGTAGGTAATGGCTGGTTCGCCTCAGAGATATTCGGAGGTACTAGCATGGCAGCGCCAATGACGGCAGGCACCGTAGCGTTAATGGTTTCAGCATTTAAGTCCTTAAGTAAGTCATACACGCCCGAGCTTGTTAAGTTAATAATTAAGTCAACAACCGACTCACTAACGTACGACCCACTATCGCAGGGAACCGGCAGGATTAACGCATATAAAGCGGTATCATTCATAATCAACAATGACGGGTTCTTAGTATACTCATCAAGTCAGTCAGAGAAGTTCGCCCCAGAGATACTAGACACACTTAACGCATATACTGATGAGGACTTTAAGTTAACTGATTTAATCAGGAATGACGTAGGCATTTACTTAGGCGATGTGCGTAGGGGAGGTATTGCGTGGGCTAGGATAACCATTGAGGGCGCGGGTACCTACAAGATTAAGCCAGTAACCCTTAAGGTAGTCAGTGAGGAAGTATATGAAATACCAATTAACCTATCAGAAATACCTTCAGGGTCAACACTAATACTTGGAGTATTTGATGAGTCTTACTTCACCGATGTTGACATGGTTGAGTTAGCACTAACGTTTAATTATAGTTACTTAGACCCATACGGTAGGTCAGGATATTACCAGAACTGGCTTGAATTAATGACTGTATTAAGGTACTGGATAGATCTCAACAATGACTCAACAATAACACTTAATGAGACCGCGTGGCTACATAATGACTATAGGATAGCTAACACGATAACGCTCACGATAGCTAACGCAAGCACGAAGTTTGAGGGTGTACTACAGAAGGTGTCTGAGCAATTAGGCATACCCTATGAGGACTTACTGCAGATGAGCAGGGCTGTAGTACTAACGTTACATGTATTCTATAATGCGTGGTATAACCAGACATCAGACATAGCAGTCTTCAAACTGATAGTTAGGAAGTATAAGTTTGAGGACTGGCCAATAATATTCGCACCTAAGAAGATTAAGGTATCAACTAAGAGGGTATTCACAGCGTTTTTAAGGGTCCCATGGGACTATCCAAGCGGCTACTACGTAGGTTACTTAATAGTTACTAGAGAGGATGATGGTAGGAAGATATTAGTACCTATATCGTTCACTGTAGCCACCACGATAAGCTACGTAACAACGTGGGTAACGTTGCCTGAGAGATCACCACCAAGTGACCTATACTACAACAACTATGCATTGAGAGGAGCTTTCGATTGGTATGGCTGGTACGTAACTAGTGATTGGAGGGTATTCACTATAAATATTAAGGACCCGAACGTTAAGGCACTACTCGTAACTGTTATGTGGCCGTATAAGGACAGCAACTTAGACGTTATCTTAGCAGGTCCTCGGAAGGTCGTAGTTATTGATTGGAATACCTATGAGATTAAGAAAGACATGATACTTAACGGCTTAGTGACTGGCGGTAAATTAACGTACCCACTATACATGTGGGGCTGGCTACCTCACTTCGACTTACCAGCACCCGGTGTTGCAATGATAATAATGCCCGTATGGGGCCCCGGTAAGTATAGGCTACTGATTAGGAATGCACCATTCGCTGGTGAGGTGTATGCTGAGCCATTCATAGTGCAGGTAACACCTATAAGAATGTTCCATAGGAAGTGGTTCCGTATGCCATCAACAGCATCAACACTATACAGAGTAACTGTATATTCAGCAACACCAATACTTAATGAGTCATGGGCATACCCATTCATAGACGGATTTAACAGCACTCATTACATAGATGACATAAGCACTGTAGGCATTTACTTAGGTGAGGATCAGATACTACTTAAGAGGAGAGGTATATTCTATGTAGACATGCTGAAGCTGAATATAACCACTGACTCAACACCTAAGGAGAGGTACTTCATAGGTTGGTACGTAGAAACACCAATACCGACGTTAGCCGTAGGATATTACTATGGAGGCTACGAATACATGTATTACGATAACACATTACCAATACTATTCACGTTAGTTGTTAGGTGATTAAAACCAAATGCCTTTTTAACAACATAATTATTCTTCTTCTCTTTACTCACTAATGCCCTAATACCTCACTTACCTTAGGGTCATTTAGGGGCGGAGTTTGATCATCAATCACCATTGGAGTCTTCAATCATCCCCACTAATAATGGGTTTTTAATAGTGTTTTAAGCCTTACTAACCTCCTTACTTAACTCATCCTCAATAAGTAGCTTTATCTCGTAGCTATGTACTCTAACTAGGTGTAGGTATAGTCCTCTCTTAGTGAATGGCCCTTTATTACATAACCTACACCATAGTAAGCCATTTCTATCTTCAACTATATATTCGGCCACCCTACCTATGACTTTAACAACCTTACCATAAAGTGATGAGCCCGCTATGGTCATTAGTTTATCCCTATTATACCTTATTCTTGATGCAGCCCTAGCTACGTACTCAACAAGCTTCTCAGCAATCACATCTACCTTACTTAAGGTAAGGACCATTTCCACACCCTCATAATCTAGCTTCTTAGGTTATTAAGTGATTGATTACCTATTGAGAGTCCACCAAGAGATAATGTTAGCGCTATTAAGCATATGGAGGTTAGCTTCCTGACCTTAATCACATTAGGCTCTTGGGCATTAATGACCTCCCTAACCTTAACAGCCTTACTTAGATCTATGCCTAGAAACTTAAGGAACTCCTTAGTTACTTCCTTAGCCTCCCTAACCTCCTCCTTACTCACGTAGCCCCTCCTACTTAACGCCATGAGCTCAGCTATGTTCAGTAAGTGATATAGTGTCTCTACCTCATCACTACTTAACTCCCATAACCAACACCTAATCAACGTACTTAGCTCCTCAATAGCACCATTAATGTATGTGAGTTTACCGTAGGTGTCCAACATATGTATGAGTAAGTATTTGGTTAGTGGGGTTAGTTCTGAGGGATCACCACCTAACTCCTTAATCACGTTCATGATACTCAATACCTTAGTAAGTAAGTGTGCTGTATTAATTACGTCAGGAACCCCCGATCCTAGAGGGGTTACTTGCATCTCGGTCTTAGGTACGGAATACACTAGTAGCACCAAAGTAATATCTTATAACCCTTCAGTAACTTAATTAACCTACTACACATGAATTCATAAGGCCTGATTACTTGCCCGTTCTTGATCACTTAATGAATGTTTAATTAGTCTTAGGCAGATATTACTACCCGAAAAAGTTAAATACTTAATTCTGAGGCTATGGTTGGTTGAGGAATGCATGGTTGAGTCACTAAGTGACTTACTTAGTTTTAAAAAGATCCTTGTTCTTGGTGTTGGTGGGGGTGGCGATGTCGTTTCTGCATCCATAATCGCGTTAATGCTTAGTGACTTAGGTATCGATTGCTTTGTTGGTGGTGTTTCTTGGGAACGGTGGTCTAGGGACCCATTCCCTGGTCCTGTGTCTTTGACTAGGTATGTTAATGTTGATTTAGGTGATGGTTACGCATTAATACGTAATGATAGCTTAGTTGATAGGGGATTAGTTAGGTTTAAACCCACCTTAGCCTTTATTAAAGAAGTTACTGGATTACCATGCATAGTCTTTGATCTATGCCACGGCTGGTTAGGGGTTACTAAGGGTCTTAGATCATTTATTGAGAGGTACGGTATAGAGTTTGTATTGGGGGTTGATGTCGGTGGTGACATACTCGCTTTAGGTTATGAGGACGGCTTATGGAGCCCTTTAGCTGATCAACTAACATTATCTGGTATAGCATCATTAAGTACACCATCGTTAATAGGTGTCTTAGGTGTTGGTGGTGATGGCGAATTAGACCCTAACTACGTCATTAATAGGATTAGCTGTCTGGCTAGTATTGGTGGTTATGTAGGGTCCTTAGGTGTTTTTACTAAGTACTTAAGTACTTATCGTAGGTTAGTTGAGTTAACAGGTACTGAGGCTAGTAAAGTTCCTTATTTAGCCTTAAGTGGTTACTTAGGCAGGCTTTCAATAAGGGATGGTACTAGGTACGCTGAGGTGGACGTAAGTAAGTCAGTATTATATCTGCTAAAGACAAAGACCGTATTTAGCAATCAGCCATTACCTAAAGCATTAATAGGTACAGAAACCATAACGGAGGCTATGAGAAGAGCGAATGAGTTAGGGATATATACGGAGCTAAATCTGGAGCTAAAGATAGCTAAAGAAATAGGTACGGGAAAGAAAGCAAAATATAAAGAAATAATGGAGAAAGCAATAGAGGAAAAGAATGAAATAAGGAGAATATACAGTAAAACGAGTTACTAACCTAATTAAGGCATGTTTCGAACTTAAGTCATAGATTTAAGTATTTGTTTGGGTTTATTTTGTGTTTTTTCGTATATTATTTGGTGACGGATTGTGGACCCTATCACTTTGGGTATTTTGATTTTTATTGTTGCAGTTGTCGTTGCTGTCATTGCTTCCCATATTAAGGTTATTCCTGAGTATAAGCGTCTTGTCGTGTTTAGGCTAGGTAAGATGATTGGTGTAAGAGGCCCTGGCATAGTATTCCTAGTACCTTTAATCGACAAGGGTGTTTGGGTTGATTTGAGGGAAACGGTCATCGATATACCACCACAGACATGTATTACTAAAGATAACGCACCAGTGGAGATCGATTTACTGATTTACCTTAAGGTATTTGACCCAGCCATGGCTATTACCTCAGTACAGAACTACGTATTAGCGTCTACAGGTATAGCGGTGACTACCTTAAGGGCTATTGTGGGTGACTTAGTACTTGATGATGTACTGGCTAAGAGGGAGTACATAAACTCTACGTTAAGGGCTAAGCTAGATGAAGTAACTGATAGGTGGGGTATTAAGGTTACGTCAGTAGAGATTAAGGAGATTAAACCACCTAGGGAGGTTCAGGATGCTATGATTAAGCAGATGGCTGCTGAGAGGACTAGGAGAGCTATGATACTTGAGGCAGACGGTAAGAAGCAATCAGCAATACTCGAGGCCGAGGGATATAGGGAGGCTAGGATTAAGAGAGCTGAGGGAGATAAAATGGCTGCGATACTTGAGGCTGAAGGTAGGGCTAAAGCCCTAGAACTAATTAATGAGGCAGCATCTAAGTTAGGCTCAAACGCGCTCCTACTACAGTACTACGAAGTACTTAAGTCAATAGCTCAAACACCATCAACAAAAATAGTACTGCCGATGGAGACAACCAAACTATTAGAGACCTTAAGTAAGTTACTTAAAACGTAAAATTAACTCTTTTTCTTAACATATAGCTTAAGACCCTTCACATCAACAACTACAACCTCCTCACCAGCCCTTATAGGCTCATCAATACTAAAGGCTGTCCACTCCTCATTAAGTACGTAAACAACTCCTGGCCTATCCTTATGAATGTCTGTCTTAGCCCTACCTACAGAACCAATAAGCTTCTCGCGATAACCCCTCCTCCTAACTTTCCTAACCTTAAGTGCCTCATAAGCTATGAAACTAACAAAACCAAGAAACACTAGTAACCCACTAATGACTGCGTAATGTATGGACGTAAGTACCGCATAAGGCTCTGAAGCAAGTATTAGGTAAGCACCTAAAGCACTAAGGGCAATACCGCTAATACCGAAAACACCGAATCCAGGCTGATAGATCTCAACAACAATAAGTACTAGACCCGATATGAGGACAGCTAAAGCAATTACACTAACAGGTATTAAGTACATACCGTAGAGAGCAAGTAATATGAGCAGTACCCCAGGAATTACGTAGCCTTGAAATCCAGTGGTTAATACCTCAATAAATATGAGCATAAAACCAACCCAAAACATTAATGATGATATTAAGGGGGTAGATATTAGTGAAATCAAGTACTCCCATGGGCCAGGGATTACGGATTCCCTAACGTTAACGCCTAACTCATTAAGTAACTCATCAAAACTACTCACATACTTAGCGATACCTAATTTGGAGGCTTCACTAGCAGTAAGTACTAGGTTCTCAGTAACGAATCTCTCAGCAATATTAATTAAGGTCTCATTACTGCTGTAAGCCCTCTCAGCAACAGCCCTAAACCTTCCACGTACGTAGTTAACCACCTTCTCATCAGCTGGTGTAGGTCTGGCAGCGCCAATTACTGAGTTAGGACCCATAAACACATTACCACATGCTAAAGCAATTAGTGAGCCAGCAGATACGGCTTTACCTCCTGGAGTTACCCAAGCCACGCAATTACTTACCTTACCTAGTAACTCAACAATCTTATCAGCAGCCGCTAAGTAACCACCGTACGTATTTATCTCAATAATAAGTAACTCACCTGGACGTAATTCAGAGATACCTCTCTCAATAAGTGATACAGCACCACCATCGACAGTCATAGTTAACTTAATCAAAACAGCACTACCAGATCCCTCAGGCTGAGCTATACTGATGAACGTTAGTGTTGTCAGCACCAGTATGGTAGTCAGGCACACAGTTATGTAGGTATATCTACGAAGTCTTAAGTAATTATGTATCACCGCTAAACCCACTAGATATGTATGTGAGGTACTCAATATACGTTATTTAGGTCTAGTACCTTAACCTCAATGGTGATATCTGTGGGGGTGTGTTTTAAGGAGTACTACGTAAGTACCCATAAGGAATTTGAGACAGTAAGGATAACTGAGTTAGCTGAGGGAGCCGTTAGGGAGTGCGGTATTTCTGAAGGTATATGCATAATACACCTACCACACGCTACTGCGGCACTAATACTTAATGAGTATGAACCACACATAGCTAGTGACTACATAACGCTAATAAAGAAACTCATACCTAAAGGCGCTGGCTGGAGGCATGACGAGATAGATACTAACGCGCATGCCCACCTAGCGTCAGCAGTCATAGGTTCGACTAAGGTTCTACCAGTACGTAACGGTAGGTTAGTTAGGGGTACGTGGCAAGAACTGATACTCATAGAGCTAGATGGACCTAGAAGGCGTAGGGTAGTTATTGAGGTAATAGGTAAGTAATTAACTTAAAACACATCTAACTAAACCACTTAATTCTTTCTTGAATAATAAGTAAAGACTCCTTGAACCTAATTCCCTAATCACTATTGACTCATTACTAACTAAGTACTTAGGTAATGGTGTCAGGGTTAAGTACCCTGCCTTAAGTAGTGCTAGGGCGTGTTTCGAGGAGTTTACGGGTATCTCAGTATACTCACCCAACCTTAAGATGTTAATAACTTCATTAACCAAATACTCAAGTAGAGTCCCTCTAGGATACCGTGGTAGGGCTATCTGGCTACCTACACGACCAGCAAGTACATACTTAAGTCTGAACTCCATGACGCCATATTGCTTAGGTATCTCCTTAGGCAGTTCTGAAGTCACTACTAAGTCAGCTATGTACTCATCGATAACGAACTTAGTTAATGGTGGTGAGCATATATAGTCTTTAACCTTTACACCCTCACTACGTAACTTATTAGTAATGAGGTCTAGCTCCTCACCAAAGCAGGCAACACTGTAGTTAAGCCTCTCATTACTTAGTAAGTAAACATCAACTAACTCACCAGGTATTAACGGTGAGTCCCTAAATTCACTAATGATTATGTAACCATCACTACTAAAGAACTTACCAATCATGTATGACTCAAAACTAACGCCAAAAGCGTAGTAACCTCCCCTACCTTTAAAGACCTTTACAGGGTAATAGGTCCTACGTCCTTTAGCACCCTTAACCATCGTTGCTAAAGTAGCCTTAATACTTTGAGGCTTAGGTGGTTTAAGACCTGAGAGCTTCATTAGGTAAGGCTTAACTATCAACTCAAAATTCATTAATGCTGAAACAGGGTTCCCTGGAAGCCCGAAGACTGGCTTATCATTAATTACCGCTATAGCTGTAGGCTTGCCAGGCTTAAGCCTAATCCCATGTACTATGAGCTTACCTAGGTCACTTAAAACCCTATAAACAAGGTCTTCAGGACCTGCTGACGACCCTCCTGAAATCACTACTACGTCACATAACTCCATAGCCCTACTTAAGACCTTACGTAGCTTAACCTCGTCGTCAGGTACGATACCTAAACTAATGCATTCATAACCTAAAGACTTAAGCTTAGATGTAAGTGCATAAGTGTTTACATCGTAGACTTTACCCTTAATTAACTCATTACCAGGCTCTATTAACTCGTTACCAGTACTTATAATACATACCTTAGGTTTACGAAACACCTTAACCTTAGATATGCCTAGTGATGCTAAAACACCTATGAGCTCAGGGGTTACTAAGGTACCTTTAGTAGCTACTAACTCACTAGAGCTAATATCATTGCCTGGCCAAGCTATATTCTCACCATAACCTACGGGCCTATATATGAGTACATAATTATCAACACACTTGGTCTCCTCAACAGGAACTACCGCATTACCCCCCTTAGGTATTACAGCGCCCGTATCTATCTCTACAGATTCACCACGCCTTAAGGTTAGGTCAGGATGCTCACCAACCCTAACCCTACCCTTAACCTTAAGTTTTACGGGTTTATCCTCGCTGGCCTCCTTAACGTCTAGATAATTAACTACGTATCCATCAACTAGCGAGCGTGGGTATGGCGGGGTATTGATGGGTGCCTTAACATCCTCAGCAAGTACCTTATTTAAAGCTTCACCAAGAAATACCTCAATAACCTTAGGCTTAGGTGGCAACTCAGACTCAAGCCTAGCAATAGCCTCCTCCAAAGTAATTAAGTCCTTAAAAATAGCCCTACCCACATCCCCCGCCCTCAACATTACTTAATAACGTAACCTCAACTAAATCACCCTCATCAACACCTGTAGATCCCTCCCGTATGAGTAAGACCCCATTACCCTTAACTAACGTACTTAAAACACCACTTCCAGTTATTTTTAGAGGCGTAACCACGTACTCATTACCTACTTTACTAACCTTAACCCTAATTAAGTAGTTCATGTTTGGTGACGTACTTAACCTCCTACCTAGCCTACCTATGACCCTAGGCTCAAAGAACTTCATACCTAGAACCCTAGATAGTAATGGCTTAAGAACGACCTCTAACTCAGCCAAGGCAGCTACTGGGAACCCACTTAAACACATGACTAACTTACCATTAACTACCGCTATAGCCATAGGCTTACCAGGTATTAAGGCTACACCATGGTAAAGAACCTCAGGGCTTAACCTCCTTAAAGCCCTAACAGTGAGGTCTCTCTCACCAACACTAGTACCTCCGGTAGTGAATACGAAGTCACATAGGTTCAGAGACTTCCTAAGTAGCTTAACTATGGCTTCTTCATCATCACCTATAAAACCCATAAACCTAACCCTAAACCCAAGCTCCTTTAGATATGTTAATACTAAGTAGGTAGTTGATGCGTAAACCTTACCAGGGCTAAATACTTTACCAACATCAATAACCTCATCACCAACGCTAAACATGCATGCCTTAGGCTCGTAGACAAGAACCTCAGGGATCCCTTGAGAAGCAATTAAACCTACGTGCCAAGGCCTTAATAAGGTCCCTTTAGACACTATTAACTCGCCACGCCTTAAGTCTTCACCCTTCTTAGAAACTCCGTAATTAGGTGGTACTGGGTTATAGACATAGATGTAGTCCCCTTGAGCAACGCAGCCCTCCTTAGGGATTACAGCTGAAGCGTTACGAGGTAGTGGTGAGCCTGTAGATACTTTAATAGCCTCACCTCTACGTAACTCATAACCCTTAAACTCATCAACATCAACATTACCAACAACCCTTAACTTAACCGGGGATTCAGGTCTTGTTAATGCTATGTCCTCGTAAATAACTGCATAACCATCAAGAACAGACCTATCGTAAGGCGGTATATCCATAGACGCCCTAATATCCTCAGCTAAGTACTTACCTACGGCGTCAGCGATACCTACCTTCTTAACAATCCCCTTTAAGTTTATTTTAAGGTACTTAACTATACAGTCAATAACTTCATTTAGAGAATGTAACTTAATCACCACACATACACCTACCTAACCTAACTAAAATCATGTGACGAGGAATATATCTCTATGGGTAAGTAATTAGCCGTTACTGCAAAAGTTAATGATCTTTTTGCTCAAGCAATTAAATATACCCTCAATAACCCTTTCATCAATAGTTAAGGACCTACTGACCTTTAACCTAATAGATATGGTTCTCTTAACCCCATTAACTAAAGTACCAACAACCTCATTACTGATTAGATAGTTGCTTAAGCACTCATTTAATAGTGAATTACTTAATTTAGCATAGAACAGCTTGGCCCTATCAACACTTAACTCCTTTGTCTCACTAAAGCACCATGGAAGTGCCGGTAAGTCTATTATTAGGTAATTATATTCATTTAGCTTAACAAGAATTACCCTTATATGATCCTTAATTATGTACTCACTAATTGGTGATTCACTCAAGAATATATCTCCTTAATTAGAAGTTTTTAGAGGTAAAGCTGTAGCTCAGTGTCACAGAATGGGCATTTACCTTTTACCTTCTTATAGTCAGCTAAGCAGAAGTAAGCACCTCTTGTTTGTGCGCACTTAGGGCAGTAATATATCGGTTCATTACCTACCAACATCTTCTTATGGCATATTATGCAGTAGAATCTTATCCAGCCCTCATGACCTGAGGCATTAACGCCTACTAATGATACCATGATGAGTACCTACTAAGAAGTTTTTTGTGAGATATTTAAGCTTTTCTTATTACTACATACTTAGGTGCGAATTTTGCATTTCAAGATTTTAGCTGTTGGTGATGTACATGGGTATAAGTACCTTCCTCTTTTTAGAGCAAGTGTATCGTCATTACTCAACATACAGCCAAAGCTAATAATTTTTGCTGGCGACATGGTTGATGAAGGGAATGTACTTGAATTAAGACCTATAGTGAATATAGTGACTAGGAAGTTCAGTAGCATAAAAATAATAGCGGTATTCGGCAATGAGGAGTATCATGAGCTTGAAGATAGATTCATTAAGGAGTACCCTGAAATACTATGGCTAAACGATAGCTACACCATAGTAGATATTAATGGGGTTAAGCTGGGTATTGTGGGTAGTAGGGGAAGTCTAGAAAGGCTAACATTCTGGCAAAGGAGGAATAAGCCCGAGTTAGAGAAGGTATATAAGGAAAGACCACTTAAGATCAAGGAGATGTTACTTAAGTTAAAGACCATGAGTGACGTAACGATATTAGTAACTCATTACGCACCAACATTCATTACGGTTTATGGGGAGCCATTCAAGGTATACCCATATATGGGTTCTAGAGACTTTGAGAGGGTGATTAAGGAAGCTAAGCCAAACATAGTCATACATGCACATGCTCATAATTCTAGAGTTGTTGAGGCTAGCATAGGTTTAAGTAAGATATACAACGTTTCATTACCTGCGAGGAAAGGAGTAACCTTAATAGATATTAACGTCATTAAGTAAGTGAGAGATCCGTCATGGGCCTACCAGTACTAGGTGAGGAACCAACTATATACATATTTAAAAGACCGATAATGACATACATACTTTTAGGTGTTAATACCTTAGTGTTCATAATCTTAAGCATAATCTTCTATGAGGATTACGACATAGCTATATATATGTTGGGTACGAGGCCTTATGATCTATTTAACCCGCCAACATTCTACAGGGTCTTTACGTCAATGTTCGTTCATGCTGATATATTACACTTATTTGGTAATATGTTATTCTTATTCATGTTTGGACGTGATATTGAGAAGCTTATGGGCGCTACAAAGTTCTTCATATTTTACATACTTGCTGGAATAATAGCGGCTATATTTAATGCTTTAAGCATATATCTCCTACCACAAACGTACTTACTTAGTAAGTCATTGGCGGGTCCTTTAGTCTATGACATACCTGCAGTAGGTGCTAGTGGAGCCATCAGCGGTATCTTAGGTGCTTACTTAATATTATTCCCCAGAAGTAGGGTCGCTACATTCATAGGGTTCATACCTGTCATAATGACCTCAGAAGTCTTCATAACGTTATGGTTCATTTATCAATTGTTTGGTGGGTTGCTATTCTTTAATTCAGGGATTGCTTTCTGGGCGCATATAGGAGGGTTCATAGGTGGATTAGCGTTAATGCCCTTCTTCATAGATGAGAAGAGACTAAGAATAATAAAGAAACTAACCAGGTATGTTTACCCGTGGTTCTGACTAACCGTTATCTAGTATAGAGCACTGTTAATGCTGCGTATGTTGAAGTTATTAGAGGTGTTAATAGGTGGTCGTAACGCGTGCCAGAGCTACGTAGCTTTTTATCTAGGCTGATTAAGTACTTAGCCTCCTCCCTACCTAAATCCTTCCTTAATAACTCACTTAAGGACCTCCTAAACCCGCTTGGTACTTCATTAATAAGTAGTGTTATGTATGCCTTAACGGTAGCTATATTTAAGTCACCTATCCTTAAGTACTCATTAACTATGACGTTACTAGCGGACCTCACAGGCTCTAAGTCCTTAATGACATACCTTAAGTCCTTAACCTTATTACATAAGTATTGTAGTAATTCATGAAGGGTTAAACCCTCAATTTCTATTCTTGACGTAGTTATCCCTAAGTCATCGATGGCTAATGATAGCTCGGTCCCTAGTCTCTTAATCTCCTTAACGAAGGTCACGCTATCTCTCCATGAAGTACCCGAAAGCACTTGTAAGTATGTCCTCCATAAGTCACTTAAGTTAACCCCCCTACCCTTACTTAACACCATTGTTGAGGACGTAGTTAAAGTGATTAGGGGTATGTGTATATGTATGGGCGCGTTACTACCTACCTTACTTAAGCTATCCCTAACTGACTGAATTATTAAGTTACTTAAACCTAGTGAAGGTAATCCAACCTCCCCCTTAACGACCATGGGGCCTAATTCAGCGGCCTTAAAGTACCTACCCATAGCTGCGGTAACTGTTCTTAAGTATATCGTTAAATCCCTATCAAGGCTATATCTATGGTAAGTGCCTGGCTTAATGTACGACTGTGTAGCAACTTCCACACCGTCAAGTAACGCTTGAAGAACCCTAAACACACTAACCAAGCATGAACACCCATATAATGATGTGATTAACTTCTTAAATACTATTTGATACTGAATGGTGTTATTAGATAGGTATGTGGTTAAGTAAATTACTCATTAATAAAGTATGCCTAAACCTGCTTATGTTCTACGCACTCGACTTAGTGCTTTACTCAATGACTAATAACCTCTGTATATCCATATTAGGTTCAGCTATATTAACGATTTTGTCGTTAACCCTATTGAATTCTTATGTGCATATTCTTAGAAGGAAGGTTAAGTCCTTAAAGATTAGAGTACTAACCCTAAACACAATTGGGTTTAAACTCCCGGTTGCGTTGAGTAAATTAGGTTATCAAGACATATACGTGAACCTTATGTTAATTACTCCATCATTAATTACTATATCTTCATTGATACTCAATATATTCAGACTTAACATCGTTAATTTATTTCTAATGACGGTAATGCCGATTGCTCTATCGTTAATACCTTATGTAACTGTAAAGGTAAGGTTAGGTATAGGTATTGTGGGAAATATGCTGATGGTCTCATTAACTTTAGCGTTAATCATTAAGGCGCTTAATGATGTTTTAGGGGTTTACTTAAAGCCCTACGTAATATTCGTAATGACTTATCTAGCAACGCTTTTAGGCTTCGACCTATTTAATTTAGATAGCTTAAGATCTCATGAGGGAGGTATCTATATTGGTGGATTTGGTGTTTATGATGCGTTGATGATTATACCTCTTATAACAACCTCTATAAGTGCCTCATTAATAATGCTCGTACCTTAAGCAGCGTATGAGTGGTAGGTATTTATCTCTCCTTACACACATAGTATTCGGTGATGAGTCTAAGGCAGGAGCGGATTAGTGAAGAAACTCCCATGGACTGACTTAATGGATAGTAAATAGTAAGTTCGTTCTTCTCAATAACTCTATGACCTTACTACCTAACTTAACTAACTCACTAGGCTTTCTAGATACTAACTCAATAACGAAGACGAATCTGCCGGGCATGTATGCGGCTTCCTCCATTCTAGGTGTTCTGACTAGTGGGTATGTCTTTAGGAGTGTCTCTTCAGATGCCCAAAGAACTATATGGCCGTGAGTGAATAAGGAGCCATTAGCCTCTTTAAGTATCTTCATTAATCCGTCAATAGCTTTATTGAATTCATCAACGCTCTCAACATGAACGTTTAGTCTTAAGGTGAATAACTCACTCAATAATCTCAACCCTATAACCTAACTTACTTATCTCTTTAATTATGGTGTCCTTAGCTTCGGGGTTAAGTAACTCAATTATGAGTTCAACGACAGCGTAGCCTGGCCCGGCTTTTAGTGAGAATCTATCGTGCTTAATATCAACTATGTTACCCCTATTGCTAGCTACTATATTTAAGACCTCCTTGAGGGTCCCTGGCACGTCCTTAAGTATAGCTCTTAACTTAATTACCCTCCTCTCAAGACTTAATCCTCTAAGTATGACCCTATATATAGTTGTTAAGTCAGCATTACCACCACTAACTATGGCAACCACGGTCTTACCCTTAACATCAACTTTACCACTTAGTAAAGCAGCTAGTGGTGCTGCTCCGGCACCTTCAGCAAGCAGTTTACCCCTCTCAAGTAGTAAGAACATAGCCCTAGCTATCTCATCCTCGGAAACCGTGACTACCTCATCAACAAGCTCATTAACTATCTTAAAGGTTAAGTTCCCAGGCTTCTTAGTTACTAACCCATCAGCTAAGGAGGGTTTTGAGGGTACTACCACAGGCTTACCATGCTTTAAAGAGATCTTAAACTTAGGTGCTGCCTCCGGTTCAATCCCAATGATGCGCACGTTCTTACCGAAGACTTTTCTGATAGCTATAGATATACCTGAGATTAAGCCGCCACCACCAACAGGCACTAATATGACGTCAAACTTGGGTAGTGAGTTAATTATCTCTATAGCTATAGTTCCTTGGCCAGCAATTACTTTAGGGTCGTCAAATGGGTGTATGAACGTTAAACCTTCTTTTTCACATATCTCCATAGCCTTCCTGTAAGCGTCATCGTAGATTCTACCATGTAGGACTACCTCAGCGCCATAGCTTTTCGTAGCTAATACCTTACTAGCAGGTGTTGTTTCAGGCATAACAATAACAGCCCTAACACCACTTACGGAAGCGGCATAAGCAACCCCCTGAGCGTGGTTACCTGCTGAAGCAGCTATAACTCCCTTAGCCAGTTTTTCTTTAGGTAATGACCTTATTTTGTAGTAAGCACCCCTAACCTTAAAAGCACCTGTCTTCTGAAGGTTCTCAAGTTTAAGGAATACCTTACCACCACTTAACCTTGAAAACGTGTTTGAGAAATCTATAGGTGTGTTATATACAACACCTTTTAAGGACTCATAAGCCTTCTTAATTTCTGAGTAAAACTCATCGATATTTATCCGTGCCAAAACCTTAACCAATAAGTATGTTGAGACATGGCTATTAAGCTTATGAGGTAATTGATTAAGGGCGTATTAACTTAAGGCAATTAATGCTCTTCACTCCCTACATAAAGCTTGAAGAAGTACTTTGAACTTCATGTTATCTCTTTTCATAACTATAATTCTCATGAAATCTTCTATTAATGATAAATCACCTAACCACATGGCTAAAGGCTTTATGAATAAGACCTTAAAAATAAATGTGGCTGTCTCCTCATCCCCTCCATAAATATTTATTAGTAAGTCAAGCACTTTACTAGGTTCATTAAGGAATAACTCAATAAAATCAGTACCGTATCTGAGTTCAGCCATATTCTTAAGAAGCGTTACGTGTCCTGGAGCAGCTCTAGATATGTGTTTTCTTATGAACTCACCCATTTTGCTTAAATCGCATTTACTACTATAACCCTCCTCTAAGTCATCTTTAGAACCTCCACTACTTATTCCTGCTTGGTTATGTTCGTATGTGGGTATTATCTTCCACTCCCTCTTAGAACATCTTTTAGTCCTCTTATTAAGTTACAGTACTGTATATAGCTCAAGATTAAGCATATGTGCGTAGTATTGCTTAAGTATTTACGGTATATAAGTAATTAAGGAATGGGGTGTCTCATACTTGCCTAATAGGAAATACATAAAGATCGAGGAACAGCTGGATGAGCTTGACCTAAGGATAATTAATGCATTAATAGAGGACGGTAGAATCTCCTTTAGGTCTTTAGCTAAAGAGCTGGATGTTAGTGAAACGACCATATATACAAGAATAAAGAAGTTAATGAACTTAGGGGTCATTAGAGGGTTCCATGCCGAGATTGACCTATTTAGATTAGGCTATAGGACTCAGGCCTACGTACTTATTAAAGTACCCGCCAAGAAAATTAAGGACGCGAGCGTTAAATTAAGGAAATTAAGGGGTGCTTTAGAAATTTATGAAGTCACTGGTGAGTACCAGTTCATGATTAAGTTCATAGGTAGGAGTAATGAGGAGTTGGCTAGGTTTATTGATGAATTAGGGGACATAGCCGAAATATCTGAAATTAAGATAATTTATGTAATTAAGCAACTTAAGATACCTCAGGAATTTAAGTTACCTATTTAAAGTCAGAGCGAGAGCTTTCGATCATTAATCACTTGGTTAGCTACTCATCACCAAGTAATTACCTCTTAACTAAGCTTAATATATGCTTAACTAAGTGAGGTGCAGGGTTAATGCCTGTAGCCCTCATAAACCCTGCCCATAGGGGGGATGCGTTGACCTCAAAAATAACGTACCCACCCTTACCTTCACCTATATCAACACCTGAGTAATGAAGCCCTAGTGCCTTAGTAGCTTTTATCGCTAGCTCCCTTAGTTCCTCATTAACCTTCAGCGCCTTGACCTTAGCTCCCTGAGCAACATTTGTTTTCCATGAATGTATGGGTGATATCCTATACATACCGCCGAGGACATCGTCACCAACGACGAAAACCCTAATATCTCTGCCTGGTTTCTCTACGTATTTTTGTATATATATCGGTTGACCGAGATTTAAGAGTGTTTTAGCAACCCTAAAGGCTATGTCTGGATCACTAGTCTTTATTGAACCGAAACCCATACTACCTACTAATGGCTTAATAACAACCTCACCCCACTCCTTGACTAACTGCGTTGCGGTAAACACGTCCTCAACAACAGCAGTATCGGGTACTGGGAGTCCGTGTTTCTTAAGTGTTAATACACTCATGTACTTATCCCTAGCAAGTAGCATGCCTTCAACAGGGTTAACTAAGGTTACGTTATTAAGCTCCATTTGCCTTAAGATACTTACACGCTTAAGTAATTGTTCAGTACTTAGTATGAAGCCTAAGTTCCTAACGAAGGCCCCATCCAGCTCTAACTTGACGTTACCACCGTATCTTAACTCAAAACCTGAATTAGTTATGAACCCATGTATCTTAGATATCCTTAAGTAGTAAGCGTCAACTCCCTCATTAATTAATGCGAGAATAAGTTGGCGAGATGATAATGTCGGTTGGGGTGCTTCATGAATAACGGCTATCTTAACCACTACTTAAGCCCCATTTAAACCTCACATAATTAAGTTTTTAATTTTAACGAAATTAATGAAATTTGTGGTATGGGTATTGTGCTAGGTATTAAGATAATCACTTACATAGCGATACCTACAGTGTTAGTGACGTTAACATATAATGCGCTTGTGAGGTACGTAATTAGATTTGAGTATAGTAAGGGACTTACCGGTATAGATATTCATAAACCAAGCAAACCTAAAATACCATCAACCTCAGGTCCAATATTAATACCTACGTTGTTAGTAACAATAATAACCTTATATGTAATTTACAAGATCACTGGAGGCTATGAGTTAATGGTCTTAGCCATTTACTTAGTGCCTTCATTAATAAGTGGTTTAATTGGTTTAGTTGATGACTTAGTAACGCTTGATGCTAAGACAAAAACTTTTCTTCCTATAATATCTGCCTTACCTATAGTACTTACAGGGCTTTACTATCCAAGACCTTACGTACCATTCATAGGTACCTTAAGGCTTACGATAATATATCCATTAGCCATACTCCTTGCTTACTCCGTAGGTACTAACGGGTTAAACATGATAGATACACATAATGGTATAGTACCCTCAGTGACCCTAATAGCCGCATCATTTTCTTTACCTCTCATAGCTAGAAATGTTGTGACAGGTAAAACAAGTGTTGCTGCTTTATACTTGGCTGTTGTAGTCATCGTGATAGCGTTAAATCAGTTAATATACAATATGTATCCAGCGAGAATATTTAATGGTGATAGCGGGTCCTTCATACTTGGTGCGTTGCTTGTATCATTAACAATCCTAGGTAGGGTTGAGTTTTTCATGATAACAGCTTTAATGCCCTTAATAATTAATGGATTCCAGATAATCACGTCTATAGGTGGGCTGAGAGAGAGAAGGGAGATAGTTAAGAGGCCTACAGTCATTAAAGGTAAGTACATCGAGGGTAGTTGCGATCTTAAAGCACCAATCACACTAGTTCAACTAATAACCCTAAAGAATCCTCTCACTGAGTGTGAGTTAGTGATTACTGAGATACTACTATTTATACTTACCGGGTTTCTAGCCTTAATAACTATGCTATTAACCTCATGAATCCTTAAGTAACCTAACGTTAACTCCTTGATTATCTGGTGGGCTAATAAATACGTAAGCACTAATACCTATATCATTAAGGTACTTAAGTAATTCATCCCTTACTACCTTTGCGTTGATGTACCCCTCAATAAAACCATAGCATGTAGGCCCCCAGCTACTTTGACCAATACCCTCAATACCTTTACTCAAGAAGAACTTGACTACTTCTTCAACAACGTCACAGCAATAAATACCTCCTTGAATCGATGAGAAATACTGACCAGTTAAGTACTGTATTTTCCTTAAGGAACTACTGAATAGGTTAAAGTCGCGTATATTTATGGCTGTTACTAAGCTTATTAAGCATGCATAGAGGTCTGACTGCTTAGAGAATAACTTAGGTTCCTCCATGAAATTCCTTTCCTCACGATCATCTAACCCTTTAATACCCTTAGGTATGACAGTAACTGCATACCATTCCGTGGGGAATTTAAGCCTTAACAATAACCTCGGGGTTCCTTCACCGTAAATACCTGTATCTACTATGAAGCCTCCATATATTGATGAATATATGCCTATACATGAGAACCTCCCTCTACCTAAACGCTTAGCTAACTTTACTAGATCATCATTCACAAGACCTAACTTACTTAACCCAGCTATGAGCGACATAATCACCTTAGTTACTGAGCCCAAACCTACATGGTGGGCCATAAAGCCTCTAAGAGAAACATCAACATCGTTACTCAATCCTAACTCTTTAAGTACTTTAGTAATAGCTCCAGCACCAATCTCATCAAATCCCTCAATAATGCCCTTACCTGGATGCTTAATCATTAATTTAAACTTGGGTTCAGATATTCCTAAACCTAAAGATCCGTACTTGAAAGGTGGATCGTAAAATCTATAGAACCCTAAATGTAGCCTAAACCCAGACGTTACTAAAGCCTTGATTCCCTCACCCACATTACCTCACTAGTTAATCACTAAGTTAATAAGTCTAATTAATTTTCTAAAAACGGTGTCATATTGGAGGACGTACTTAACGAGCTTTTTAGATACGGGCATCATGAGTGCTTAGTGACTACGTTAGGTAGAGATGGCACCGTCAACGTAGCACCTATGGGAGTAGATTACATGGGTGGTTACTTAGTCATTAAGCCATATATAAATACGAAGACTTACGAGAATCTATTATTGAACAACGAAGCAGTAATTAACTTAACTAATGACTCAGTACTGTACTACGACTCATTACTGAATAGGAAGGGATTAAAGTTCATTAAGTCACTTAAGGTTAAGGTACCACGTATTGATGGTGCTGTAGATTATTACATTGAATGTGTTCTAGATAAATACGAACACCTAGGTAAGGATAGAGCTATGATGTTCTTAAGACCCATACATATGGAGATAGGTAGGGGTTCTAAATTAGCCTATAGTAGAGCCAACACGTACCTACTGGAAATGCTGATATACTACACCAAACTTAAGGCTTTCATTGAGTATGATGCTATCAGTGAAGCATTAAGGACCTTTACTAAGGTAAATTATTATTTCAGTGAGTTAGTAAGGCTTAGACCCACAGAACCCCTTATGATTAGGGCCAGATCCTTATTTAATGAATCACTTAACATGGTTATTAAAGCAATATTAAGTAAGACTTAACCCAATCTATAATTAGGTGAAGGTGATAGTGTGGTTAGTACTGAAGATTATGAGAAGGTTGAGTGGCTTGTTAAGGAGTTCTTAAGGGTTATTGGTGAGGATCCTGAGAGGGAGGGGCTTAGAGAAACACCTAAGAGAGTGTCACGTATGTTGCTTGATGAATTACTCATAGGGTATAGATATGATCCTAAAGAGTTCCTTAAGTTATTTGGGCATGAAGAAGAGGACTATTATGAGGCTTACGGTGATTTAGTAATAGTTAAGGACATAGCTGTAAGGAGCCTGTGCGAACACCACCTCTTACCGTTCTTTGGTTATGCACATATAGCTTACATACCGACTAAGTATATCTTAGGTTTAAGTAAGTTCTCAAGGATAGTTAATATATTCTCAAGGAGGTTACAGATTCAGGAAAGGCTAACTAATCAAGTAGCTGACTTTATCATGGAGTACGTTAAGGCTAAGGGATGCTTAGTGGTTATAGAGGCTATACATACATGCGCCCTCCTTAGAGGGGTTAAGGAGAACCTTAAATTAATCACTTTATCAACAAGGGGTGTTTTCAGCAAGGATCAACGATTAAGGAGTGAAGCCCTATCTTTAATGGGTATTGGGAAGGATTTAATCGGGGAGTGAGCTAGATGACAAGCTCCTCAGTATATTCTAATAGCCGTTATTTAAGGATTAAGGACGATGTGCTCACAGGCCTACTTACAGGGCTTATTATGGGGTTTATAGATACTTATGGATACTGCGTTACTGGCTATACAACATCAGAAATATCTTTAATAATCATGCCGGTCATAGTATATTCGTTCTTTAGGTTGCTAAGGTTAAGGCCATCAACTCTTGATATATTCGTAGCTTCAGTAATTGCTTTTGGCATATCACTTACATCGGCAATCACTTCGGGTATGTACGTAACCTATACGTTACTTAATAACCTACCCATAACTAAGAAGTTAGGTATTGAACTACCTACATGGCTGTATTTTAGTGAGGAGGGCAACTACTTACCTCAATCAATAATCAATTACTCACTAATGACCCTGATTTCAGCATCAGGAATAGTGCTTGCCTACATATTCTACAGGCACTTCATTGACCGTGAGAGACTCCTTTACCCTATAGGGGTTTCTTCAGCATTCATGATAAACACAATAACGCTGAAGACCGTTAAGACCCTGCTAGTACCATTCCTCATAGGCTTCATCACTGAGTTAGCAGCGTTATTATGGGGGCCCTTCACTTATGACTTAACACCCTCTCTACAACCCATAGTTCCCGGCATGGCGTTAAGCTTAGGCATTGATTTCTTCATGCTCTACCTAGCCCTAATAATGCCGCTAAATACTTCATTAGGCATATGCTTAGGTAATGCGTTAATGTATCTCCTAATATTCCCTATATTAGCCTTTCAGGGGCTACTACTAATTAGTGCTAACACGTCAATGACAACCTTAGTGGTGTCTTCAACACCTTATCTATCATCATTTATTGTAGGGTTTATACTGCTTTCAATAATGTGGTACTTATTAAGTAACTATAGGTCCTATGCCAAGACATTAAGGATATTACTAAGCTATAGAATTAACAGGTTATTAATGATGGTGTCATTAGCCCTACTTACGTTACAGATAGTTACAGCTATTGTGTATGATAATAAATTGCTTAATCTCGTATTCTTACCCATATTCGTAGCCACTATAGTGATGCAGGTAGTCCTTACGCTAGTTAACATGAGGGTTGTTGGTGAAGTTGGTTTAGGCTCTCAAGCGATATTTCCAATAGCTACATCATTAATCTACGTAAGTGGTTATAAAGGAGCATCCCTCTACGTTTTCGCAGACCCATTTACAGGGATACCAATGCCTCAGTACTTCGCTGGTTCAGCTATGAATGTAATTAAGATAGGTAGGGTTTTAGAGTTAGATATAGAGACTGTGGTGCTCTTACTTTTACTAGGCATCCTCGTGGGTGCCCCGATCACGTTGATTTACGGGCATTTATTACTGGCTGTTTACGGTCTTCACTCAAGGTACTTCTCACTAGTTAGGTGGTTACCACTTACCTACTGGATGGTGGCGCTTTATGGTAGGGCAGTTGGTGAGGTATTTAATGTTAGCGTGATAGCTATGGGGGTCACGGTATCGATAATGTTAATTGCGTTACTACGTGCCTTAAGGCTTACCCAAATATCACTCTTCGCCATACTCATAGGTTTAACATTAATACCCGACCTATTCCTAACGTTCCTTATAGCCTCGCTAATTAAGTACGTGACTATGAGGTTAGGCGCCGAGATTCAGGAGAGTTTAATAACATCATCAGCACTGGCGTTAGCTGGCGCTGGCACTGCCGTGATACTACATACATTGATGTTGATAAGCATGGGTGGATAAGGATGAATGAAGTGCTTATTAATGCTTTAATGTATGGTGTAGCGTTAGTACTAACCACGTACTTACTCCTACGTAGAGTTAAGTTATTGATAGGTAGGAAGGTAAGAGTACCTAAACCTCAGGAGGCCCCTAAATACACATACTCACAGGTTATAGCGTTAATCAAGGTTGTCTCTATAGTGCTTAAGACACCAGCAACAGCTTTATCACTATCCGTAATACTCATAATACTACTGATAAGCGCTCTCTCATCAGGAGCTGTTCTAGCTTCAAAAACCGTGACCATAGAGCCTACGGGTAAGTACTTGATAATCATTGAATTAAGTGAGAACCTGCCACAACTAATTACTCATGAATTAAATTTTAAGGAATTAAGGAAGATGATTAGGGTAGTTCTTGAGGAGCCACTAAACTTACGTGTAGGTAGTGAGACTTTGGTCATATACTCAGTTCTAGGTCTCGATACAGATTACGGACCACTAAACGTGAGTAGGGAGTGCTATGTAGGGGCTAAGGAGTTCTCTAGCAGATTACTTAAGATTAGGGATAAGTTAGTCCCTATTAAGTACTTAGGTAACTTCATCTATGAATTAAGGATAGTGGATGGCGTAACTCTCCTAAAGCCCTCATTCTTCCTAGGTTCTAAACCAATATTCGTGCCTTTAGAGAATACATTAGTAACCAGTTTTGAGTTAGCTAATGAATTACTTAATGCGTCAGTACCAATAACATACGTAATTGAGTTCATGAGTAGTGAGGAGCTTAATGCTACTGTGCCACTATTGCTTAAGTATAAAGAGTACATAAGTGAGTTCATTATAGTACATAACGATACTTTAATTACGTACTTCGGGACACCAATACCGTCTACGGAGGGGGTCGTAACATCCATAATTTCAGCTGCCATAGCCTCATTAATAATACTGCCATCAACACATGCTCAAATATCTAAGATTAAGGAGGTTG
Source organism: uncultured Desulfurococcales archaeon (assembly GCA_964519505.1). Lineage (GTDB taxonomy): Archaea > Thermoproteota > Thermoprotei_A > Sulfolobales > CAZFJX01 > CAZFJX01. The sequence goes on along the minus strand of CAZFJX010000001.1, from coordinate 37,367 downwards.
AGGAGAGGTTAGTGATTATAGGGTTTCCCATATGGTCGCTCTCTCTCATAGCTCTCTTCGCAGTTATATCACCATTAATCATGATGGGTATAGTATTCTTCTTAATAACACCATTAGTGTTTGAACCGCCATCGGTATTCACATCATTAATTTCTTTCGTGATTACAGCACTAACAGTAACAGCGTTTAGTAAGATTGAGGTTAGTAAGATATATGCTCAACCAGAAATAACTCCAGCAACCCATGAGTTAACATTGGTACTTAGTGAGGGGCCTCACGAAGTTTTGAGCAAGGTAGATACGTTATTAAGGCGTGATGAGTTCTTTGATGTAATTAAGATAGATAAGTACTGTAGGGATGACGAAGGATATCTTTATGGTGTCTTAAGGTTTAAGAAGGCATGGGGTTTAGGGGCTAATGTTGAGGTAATGGTCTCTAGGGTTAATGATGGGTATAAGGTAAGTATAAGTGTTAAGCCATGGAGTATTGAGGAAATATCTGATAAATACATGGAATTAATCAGTAAGATGGTATTAAGTAAGGTTCATGGGGGGTTAAGGGTTTGAATGTAGCATCACTTATACCTTTAGTGTCTAAGGTGTTTTTTAGGAGTAGGGTTCCTTTCTTCGCTATAGTGGTTAATGTACTAACCTCTTACCTAATTAGTCTTTGGAGTAAGCACTTACTAATTACTTACCTACTGATTTTACTAACCATACTCACCTCGATATCACTCATATATGCTGAGAAAACATCATTAACCTCGGTATTTACCGGCTTAAGGATCTGTGGTGCTAAGGTTAATGTTATTAGGGGCTTCATACTTATCTACGCAGTACTACTTACGTTATTCTTAACCATAATTCAGTTAGTACTTCTTAAGGAGTTATTAGCCTTAATAGAGTTCATAGGCGTATTTACCGCATCCCTAACCTCACTAATCTTGGTAAAGGTGAAGTTTATAGAGCATGTTTAAACTACGTAGTTAGGGCTGAGGAAGTTGAGAGATGTGGTCATAGTGCTTAGTGATGTGTGGAAAATATATAAAACTAGCGAACATACTGCTGAAGCCCTACGCGGTGTTAGCATGGTTGTCTACAGGGGTGAGATCGTAGGTATTCACGGACCTAGTGGTTCAGGTAAAACCACATTGTTAAGGATATTAGCTGGTCTTGAAAGACCTGATAAGGGTGAGGTAATTGTTGATGGATATAACCTTAATTTACTTGATGAGAATGGTTTAGCCTTAATTAGGAACACCATAGTCGGGTACATACCTCAAGACTATGGACTTGTAGATACCTTAACAGTCTTCGAAAATATTGAGTTACCACTGCTCCTAGCTGGTTACGATAAATTAAGTAGGTATAGGATTGTTAGTGAGATTATTGAGTATATAGGGCTTAAGGGTAAGGAGAGGCTTAAGCCTAAGAACTTAAGCGGTGGTGAGAGACAAAGGGTTGCTATCGCTAGGGCTTTAGTAGGTACGCCATCAGTCTTACTTGCTGATGAACCAACAGCTAATCTAGACTGGTATAATGCTGTTAAAGTACTTGACCTATTTAAGAAGATAAGGGATGATTTTAATACAACCATAATAATAGTCTCACATGACCCTAGGGTACTTGAGTTCGTTGATAGGAGTATGGTTATGAGTGACGGTACGCTGAAGGAGGTTACGCCAAGGAAGGTCTAGGTCATACGGTCCGTGAACTCATCATTAATTCAGTCAACCCAGCTTTAATCATCCATATAAAATACTTGATTAACACCCTTAAATCGCTCACCCGCACAGAGGTACTTAGTCTTAAATGAGATGAGAATTCCTAGATATTCTTCATTTTTAATTAAATTGAAGTAATCGTTTTTGGTGAGGTTTTTAATACCTATTTAGAATGAGAACATGGTGTGTTAGTCTTGTCTAGTGGTGAGGGTTTGAGACCTAGGAGATTAGTGATTAAGGACGTCAATAGATGTGTTGGTTGCCAGTTATGTATGCTGGCATGCTCTAGGAGGTTTGCTGAGGTCGGCTTTGCTAAATCCGCCATTCATGTTAGGAGTGCTGGTGGTGTTGAAAGAGGTTTCGTGGTCGTTGTGTGTAGGGCTTGTAAAGACCCACCATGCTTAAGAGCGTGCCCCGTAGGTGCGATAACCCAACGTAAGGGTGGTGCTGGAGTAGTCGTTAATTACTCTAAATGCATAGGGTGCGGGTTCTGCAGGGAGGCGTGCGTCATCGGTGCTGTTATGTGGGACGACCTAAGTAATAAGCCCATAATATGTACTCACTGCGGGTTCTGTATTGACTTCTGTCCACACGGTGTTTTAGGTCTTGAAGAGGTGTGTTAGTCATGAGCTACATAAGGTACTTATCTAAGGTTCTATACATTGACTTAACAAGGAAGACTTTCTGGGTCGAAAGTAGGGAGGACCTCTTTAGTGAGTGGTTAGGTGGTATTGGTGTAGCTACACAGTTATATAAAGAGGAAATACCGAGTAAAGCTGATCCATTAGGTCCTGAGAATGCCATAATATTTGCTGTAGGACCATTCACTATGGCATATCCACTAGGCTCTAAGACCGTTGCTGTGTTTAAGTCGCCTTTAAATGGATATTTCGCTGAATCACACGCTGGTGGTAGGTCTGCTGCCGCCATAAGACTTGCTGGTTATGGCGCCATAGTAATTAAGGGCGCCTCAGAAAGACCCCTATACCTAGTCATAGATGGTAATAAGGTATTATTTAGGGATGCTGGTACGTTATGGGGTATGAGGAGCACCGAGACTGTAGGTAGAGTACTTAGGGACGCGACATCAGGCGCTGGTGTTAGGACTATTATGAGGATAGGTAAGGCTGGTGAGAGGCTCGTCAGGTATGCAACGGTGATTACCGAGACTTATAGGCACTTTGGTAGGTTAGGTCTCGGTGCGGTATTTGGTTCTAAGAAACTTAAGGCGCTAGTGATCATAGGTAAGGGAGGTTTCAAGGTACCTAACCCGAAGGAATATAGAGAGGTCTTTAAGGAGATTTACGAAACAGCGACTAAGTCCCCCGTCATGAGGAAGTACCACGACTTAGGTACGGCAGCTAATGTAATACCCTTAAGTAAGATAGGTGCTTTACCCACAAGGAACTTTAGTTCAGGTAATTTCGAGCATGCTGAGGAGATTAGTGGTGAGAAGTTAGCTGAGCACGTACTGGCTAGGAGAGTAGCTTGCTCTGGATGCCCTATAGCATGCATACATGTCGCAGCCCTACGTGAGCCTTACGGTGATGAGCCATACTTCTATAAGACAACATTCATAAGTTACGATTACGAGCTCCTATATTCCTTAGGCAGTAACCTAGGTATATCATCTAGGGAGGGATTACTTAAGTTAATATACGCTGTTGAGGAGGAAGGTCTTGATGCTATATCAACAGGCGTCATACTTGCATGGATTACTGAGGCCTTTAAGAAAGGGTTAATAAGCGAGAAAGAGGTACTCGCCAAGCCTGATTGGGGTAAATATGAGGAGTACATAAAGATCGTCCACAACATTATCAAGCAGCCTAACGAGTTCTATAAGGTGGCCGCTCTGGGAGTACATGAGTTAGGTAAGAAATACGGTGGTGAAGAATTCGCTATAGAGTTCAATAAGGTAGAACCTGCAGGCTACCACACAGGGCCACTGTTTATAGCTTCATTAATCATAGGTGCTAGACATAGCCACTTAGACTCAGGCGCTTACTCAATGGATCAGAAGCTCCTTAAGGCAGGTAAGCCTGTACCTGAGGTTAAGGAAGGTTTTAAGATGATTTATGAGGAAGAGAGTTGGAGGCAGGTGCTTAATTCATTGGTTATATGCCTATTTGCTAGAGGGCTATATAAACCTGAGGTAGTTCTTAAGGCGTTAAGGGGGCTAGGCTATAGATTCCGTAGTGTTGATGAGCTTAAAGAGCTAGGTAAGAGAATATACCTAAAGAAGCACTTAATTAAACTTAGTGAAGGTTATGACCCGCTAAAGGTTAAGGTGCCCAAGAGGTTGCTTGAGGTTAAGACAGCATTAGGGCCCGTGAATGGGGAGTACGTTAGGGGTATCGTTAAGGAGTACGTGACTACTGTAAGAGAAGAATCTAAAAAAGAATTACTTTAAAAACTTTTTCCCACGTAAGAATTACATCAGAGTATTCGCCAGTTTCTTAAACCCCTACTTGAATCTCCTATGGATAAATTCGACAATTGTTGGTTAGTCTCTACTCATAACCCATAAATACCCCCACCATCATATATTTAAAATGATTGTGTTGGGTGTAAGATATGGTGAAGTATAAAAAATACATTACAATAATATTTGCGCTCTTAATGTTAGCACCAATATTAATGGGCCTGCCAATAAAGGCCCAAGGACCTTATGCAGAAATAACTAGTAGCGGGCCAGTAGCTGCTGTGCCTGGCCAGATCATAGAGATTAATGTGACAGTGTACTCTGAGGGCTACTACACAATAGCGCTAGTGGACACAGGCACGTTCTATCCAGAGATTTACAATTATATTGAGCTATACTTATTCCCTGGTGAGTACACATTTAGGCTATCGCTGCCTGAAGAGATGCCAGGCACTTATGTAACGCCGTACATCTACATAGGCACATGGCCATCACCAGTATGGGCTTATCCATCACCGAACACTACTGAGATATTCCCGAAGCTAATAGTGACGCCAACAATCACACCTAACGTCGATGCCTTAGGCAACAATAAGACATTAACGATTAAGGGTACAGGCTTCGAGCCCGGTTCAGTCGTTGACACCATGTACGCTAAGTGTCAGACAGCCTCATGTGGCGGCTTAGTAAAGAACTGGACGATATCACCAGCCATAACTGTAGGTGATAACGGAACATTCACGACTAGGTTATCCTTAGGTGAGTTACAGCCAACGCCGTACCTAGCTAGGGGTAAGTACTTGATTGAGACTTATGACGCTAGAGGCTATTCAGCTAATGCAACATTACTCATAGTACCACAGATACTCCTATCAACAACTGAGGGCTTCGGTGCTTGGAAGGCACCACCAGACAACGTAACGATTTATGGCTACGGCTTCAGCGCTGACGCAACCATAAAGCTAATCAAGTTCAGCAACACCAACTTCACGAACATATACTACGAGTTTGAGCCTGTAGTTGACTACAGCCCAAGAACCTCTTACTACGCTAGCAAGGTACTCCTAAAGACTGATGACAGTGGTTACTTTGAGTACACATTCAGGACATGGTACTGGGACTCCAAGAACGGTATATGGAAGTTCTACTGGGGCTTCGGAACGAACATGACTGCTGGTCTATACAACATCACAGTAGTTGAGGCACCAATCATCGAGTCAATAACTAAGAGCTCAACATTCACGATCAACAAGACCAACTACATAACATTCACTACATTAGAGACTGAGGCAGTATTCGGTACTAGTGTGTTAGTAAACGTTACTGCAACAATAATCGGTAGCGACCTAAGGTTCATACCCGTAGCCACCAACAGGAGCTTCATACTAGACCAGGTACTAGCAATAGACTTCACATACCTAGGTAAGGACTACAGGATCACAGCGACCAGATGGATCGACACAGGGACTGGCGACCACTACACAAGGTATGAGTTACTAAACATGACTGGCTACCCAGCAATACCGCCGGTCTCGCTATTCGTGCATGATGAGCTAATGACCTATGACTCGAGCATAGGCGCTAACGTCAGCGCCATATCATTTACTCCAGGCTATCCATCAGCAGGTCCCGGCGGCACTGAGCCCGTATCTGGCGAGAACCTAGCGTACAAGTTCTCAGCGCTATTCTATGAGTACACTAACCAGATATTCCTAGTACTTAAGGAGAGGAGCAGAGAGATCTATAGCGCTGTAGCCTCAGTTTACTACAAGAACTACGACACTGGTACTGAGAAGACCTTCACTGGTAACATGACTATAGGTACCGACTACCTAACATACACGACTGACTGGTTTAGTGACCATGAGTGGAGGTGGAAGGTAACCTTAGTAGTAGCTAGGGACACGCTAGACGCTACAGCAACCCTAGAAGGCTACGTAATTAGGGAGGACACCTTCAGAGCCCCAGGCTACCTAGTAAGGCCGAGATTAGCTGTTGAGGCTGGTCAAGTACTGCCCGGTGAGGAGATAACGATATTAGCCACAGGATTCGGTCCAGGCAAGTTCTACACAGGCACTGAGAACATATTAACGCTAAGGCTAGACAACAGCACCTACCCGGTAATAATAGTTGATGCAGAGACTTCCTACGAGGACAACACTGTAGTACTAGGTAGGGACGGTAACGTCACCTTCGTAATGAGGCTGCCTGAGGACCTGCCATTCGGTGCTCACTGGTTATGGGGTAAAGACATTTATGGTTACGAGTACACGCTAATGCTCATCGTAGGTGCTAAGAACTACTTCGTAGTATTAGTGAGGGCTGTCATAAGTAAGTCAAACGTCGTTAGTGCTGCTCCAGAGACTGAGGTTACTGCTGCGGGCATGCATGTAGGTCTAAAGTTAGAGGCGTGTCCATGTGAGGAGTTCGAGGTAACTAAGGTATGTGGCTTTAAGGTATCATCAGCGATACCATGCGACTACCTAGGCGATGAGATAGTAGTTAATGGTTCTGGCTTTAGTCCAGGTACTGTAGTGAAGATATTCTTAAGGCCTGGCGAGATCTGGGTAGCTAAGGCAACTGTTAGGGAGGACGGTTCATTCACTGCTAGCTTCATAGTACCAACTATACCTGCTGGCGAGTACCAGGTAGTTATTAAGACCCCAACTGAGGAGTACATAGCACAGTTCTTCAACGGCACTTACGTATTCCCACCAGAGGAGTCAGTACTCATAGTCAAGCCTAAGGTACTGCTAACAAGCATCACTAGAAAGGACTTAATGCCGATACTAAGCGGCCCAGGCTTAGTTAGGGTAATCGGTACCGGCTTCAAGCCAGGCACAGTGATATCCGGCTTAGTAGTCAACAACACTGAGGTACTATTCACGCTAAACACCCACATAACTGGTTGGAGCGTTGACAGCAACGGTGTATTAAGAGCAACTACTGCGAGTGTTGAGCCAGCACTATATATACCGTTCTCTGACGAGGGCATCTATGAGGTAGCCTTAGTATACAGAGAGCCTGGAGCCCCGGAGCCTGATGTAAGTACTCCTGGTTACGTGGTAGTTGCTAATAAGGTACTGCATGAGATACCTAAGGTTCTAACGGGCTTAGGTAGCCTAAGGAGCTTAATTGAGGAGACGATACTACCTCAAGTAACATCAACCGCCAACATCGTAGGTGCCATACAGGGTGATGTAAGCGTAATTAAAGGCACTGTTGAGGCCATCGTTGGCGTATTAGGTAAGTTAGACACCATTGAGAGCAAGGTTAGCTCAATTGAGGGTAAGCTAGGTAAGCTAGATGACATATACAGTGCAGTGACAGGGTTAAGTGGGCAGCTTAATAACGTACTAATCGCCCTACAGGCATCAACAGCGGCACTAAACGCCTCAGTAACGCAGCTAGCTGCTAGCGTTGGCGAGATCTCAGCAGCTGTATCAACAATTAAGGACCAGATAATACCGTTACTAAGCAACTTAGCTACCAAGGACGACGTTAACGCAATAACCACAGCACTAGCACCAGCATTAGAGGACATAAGCAGCGGCATCTCAAGCATTAGTGATGCATTATCAAGCGTAAGTGCTGATGTAAGCGCTATCAAGTCACAGACTGCTGATGTAGCTACTAAGGCTGATGTAGAAGCTGTAAAGACCGACATCGGCGGTAAGGTAGACGCCATAATGCCGGTACTCTACGTAGCAGTAGTACTAGCATTATTAGCTTTCATATTTGCTCTCTTAGCATACACAGCAGCTAGGAGAAAGTAAGTAGTACCCTAAAACAATATTTTTAAATAAAACTTTTTCTTGACGTGGAACTTCTATGCAGTCCTTAACGTTCCAAAGCACATATTCTTAAACTCTTAACTAATTTATTAGTGGAGGTCTAGATGGGTTATGCCGTAATTTTAGCTGGTGGTTTAGGTAGGAGATTAAGACCCTTAACTAGTGATAGACCTAAGCCCATGGTCGAGGTTGCTGGTAAACCAATCGTTGAGTGGCAGATAATGTGGCTTAAGAAGTACGGAATACGGACATTCATAGTACTTACCGGCTATTTAAAGGAGAAGATAATTGATTATCTAGGTAGCGGCTCTAGGTTAGGTGTTAACATAACTTATGTAGTTGAGGATGTACCTCTAGGTACTGGTGGTGCCATAAAGAACGCTGAAGGCATACTCAAGAAGATAGATAGATTCATAGTAATCAACGGGGACATAATAACTAATATAGACGTCAATATATTACTTAATTCATTAACGGATAAGTACTTAGCCTCAATAGCGTTGGTACCCCTTAAATCACCTTACGGCGTAGTTAAGGTTGATGAGGAAGGTAATGTAAGGTCATTCCTAGAGAAGCCACTGATTAAGGACTACTTAATAAATGCTGGGGTTTACGTAATGAGACCTGAAATACTCAATTACCTACCAGTGAAAGGCGATATCGAAAAAACCACGTTCCCTACATTAGCATCTAAAGGCCTACTTAGGGGTGTGATATTTGAGAATGTTTACTGGAGATCGATAGACACGCTAAAGGACTTAGAAGAGGTCAGTAAAGACATAGAAGATGGCGTAGTTAAGTTCTAATTAAGTTAGGGGGACATAATTATTAACCAAATAAAACTACTCAGATACATATTTACGTTAAGTTGTAAACTTCTTTTTCTTTCCCTTAAACCCCTTAAGGTCTATCTTATCGATGGCTGTGCTCTCAACTTGGTATATGGAGAACCTACCCTTTCTCTTCTTATAAAGCTTTAAAGCACCCAGCTTAGATAGGTAGGAGAGTATCTTACCAACAAGTCTTGGGTCAGTATTGAACTCTTTAGCTATTCTACGGGCATTAACGTACTTAACTTTCTTCCTCTTGATCCACTTTATGATATCAGCCATGCTAATTTTCACAAATTAGCACCCTCCGAGTTCTAACCACAGTTTAGATAGTGATTAGGTACGTAATAAATTTTTAACCTAAGCGTACATTGTGATATAGGTGTGTTTAATTTATGTATATTAAGAACGTAAATGAACTGTTAATAACGGACATACATAAGGACATGATAGAACTCATTAATGAGGGCTTAAGGAGCGCGGATCCTGTCATAGCTATTAAGCGTAATGTTGAGTTAGTAGGTAATAAGTTAAGGGTGGTTGACGAGCATGTAGATCTGGGTCTATATGAGAGGGTATTGGTTCTGGGCATAGGTAAAGCATCGTTTAAGATGGCTCAAGGTATTGAGTCCGTTCTTGAGGAGGTGATAGATAAAGGGTTAGTAATAATGCCTAAGGGCGCCAAGGTAGATGCCTCCTTATTAAAGAAGATTAAGGTATTTTACGGTAATCACCCATATCCTTCACATGACACAATAAGATCCTCCTTAGAGCTTATTAAGCTAGCTAAGGAGGCTAATAAGAGAACCTTAGTTATAGTCTTAATTTCAGGGGGTGGGTCAGCGCTTTTTGAGGTTCTTCCTAAAGGTATAAGTGTTCATGACTTAACTAAACTTAATGAGTTACTACTTAAGTCTGGTGCTGGCATAAGGGAGGTGAATACTGTTAGGAAGCACGTATCTTTAGTTAAGGGGGGTCAGTTACTTAGGTATCTTAACGGTGCTAAGGTATACGCATTAATAATTTCTGATGTTGTTGGTGACTACATAGAGTTCATAGCTTCGGGCCCTACAGCACCTGACACAACAACGTTCAGGGATGCTTACGAGGTTTTAGTTAGGTATGGCTTATGGGATAAGGTACCTAAGAGCATTAGGGAGAGGATTAAGTTAGGAGTTGAGGGTAAAGTACCTGAAACCCCCAAGCCTGGTGATCCATTATTTAATAGAGTACGTAACTACATCGTGGCTAGCAATATCATTGCGCTAAGATCTATAGCTAAAAAGGCTAAGGAGCTAGGCTATAACCCACTCATACTCACATCACATATGGAGGGTGAGGCTAGGGAGGTTGGTAAATTTATAGCGTCAGTAATAAGAACGGTCAAGGAACATGACATACCAGTCAATAAACCAGCAGCATTAATTATGGGTGGGGAAACAACTGTTACCGTTAGGGGTTCAGGTGTGGGAGGTAGGAATCAGGAGCTGGCTCTCTCGGTGGCGATCTCTATAGCTGGATTAAGGGACGTTGTTTTCGCATCATTCGGTACTGACGGTATTGATGGCGTGACCGACGCGGCTGGTGCTATAGTCTCTTCAGAAACCATGAATATGGCTAAGGATGCTAGGTTAAACCTTAAGGAATATTTAGAGAATAACGACTCATACACCTTATTTAAGAAGTTGGGCCATCACCTAATAATCACAGGTGCTACAGGTACTAATGTTAATGATATAGCTATAGCTCTAATAAGGTAGGTACCGATGAACTATGCCCTGTCTTTAGCATCGGTACTATTGCTAGCTATAAGCTCGACTGTATTTCTGCTTCAGCATGTAATTTATTACTTAGGGATAAAGAGAGGTAAGTACGTAGATAACGCACCTAAAGAGAACTTAGGTACCCCATTAATATCCGTGGTCGTCCCCGTAAAGAACGAACCGCTAGAACTTATTGAGGAATTAATACGTAATGTTAACTCACTTAATTACCCTAAAGATAGGCTGGAACTAATTATAGTTAGTGATGATGAACCACCTTATAGTGATGAAGTTAAGAGTAAGGTCAATGAGCTAGCTAAAGAAGTAGATTTTAATATTAAGGTATTCATACGTGATAAGCCCATAGGCAGTAAGGCTGGGGCCCTCGCGTATGGCGTTCTTAGAGCTAGAGGTGATTACGTGCTGATAATTGATGTGGACTCTAAGTTAAGTAGTAACGCTATTAACGAAGGAATTAAGTGTATGGAGCAGGGATATGATGCATGTGTCTATAGGTGGTTGCCCTACCTTTTCTTTCCGACAAAGATAGCCTGTGCTGTATGTAAGAGTATGTACTACGTAGTTGATACCCTATATAGCGGTAGGAGTAGGTGGGGTTTCTTCGTATTCCCATTGGGGTCCGGGACTTTATTCCGTAAGGAAGCGCTTAAGGATGTAGGGCTTTGGGATTACGACATAATTCAGGATGATATGTGGATAGGAGTTAAGTTCATGAATAAAGGAAAGAGGATTAAGTACTTAGATAATGAGGGTATTAGGGTATCAGTACCATCAACATACACATCAATAAGGACACAGCAATTAAGGTGGGCTTATGGTGTTGCTCAAGTACTTCGTAAGGGCTTAAGAATGATCGTTAAGAGTAAGCTAGGGCTTCTGAAGAAGATTGAGGCAATATTCTTCCTATCTCAGTATGTGCCCACAATATTCTTGAGCTTAGGACAGGGGCTTTTACTTCTGGCCCTCTTCATAGATAAAATAGACCCTATGTATAAGTTCTTCTACATAAACATAGTGCCATTCATAGCCGCTGCCGCCTACGTATATCAGTTCATGGATTCACTAAGGAGGAGGGGATATAAGTTCTTCAACGCCCTAAGATCACTAGGTACTAACGCTTCCGTAGTAGCTACCATGATACCTGCACTGGCGTTAAATACCTTAAAAGGATTCCTAAACGTTAGAGAGGTCTATAAGAGAACACCTAAAGGTGTTCAAGAATTACTACATAAGAACGTAAGTCCCTATGAAGTATCATACCTAGCCTTCGCTGTATTTGCATTCACGTTTGCATTAACTCATAACTTCATATTTACCGCTATGTTCTACGCGTTGATAACCGCGGCAATACTATATACATTAATAAGGTCAGGGATGAGAATTAAAGAATGTAAGCTCCTTCAGTAATTAATAATTTAATTCTAAAGGCTTAACATACCAACTGACCTCAGCACCACCTATAAGCACCCTATAAGTACCTTCACTCTCAACATACTGAAGTATACCCCTCACCAAAACCTCCTTACTATGATATAAAAGGAACGATAGGAAGTAATCATAACTAATTATTGAGGAAATCCTTACATTCTTTAAGCCCTTAATAACCTCACTTTCAATTACCTTGACTATGGAGGGATAGCATATAGTTTCATATGTGGGTTTTAACTTAGCCCTGACCTCAATAGAACCTAAGTTCCTAACTGAGTATTCAGTTCTAGATGTTTTAGTATTGACGTATATGACATTGACTACCGTACCCTTATACATGAATCTCTTACATATAGGTAATACATGATCTTTAAGCCTGGGATCTAATCCTCTCTTACTGAACTCTCTTTTAACCACGCGCTTTACGTAGGTTCTTGGCAAGGGTTCAGCTACATGCCTAATTACCTCCATAAACTTCTTAGCACTTAACCACCCATAAACAACTAGGTCTATATCCGACATCTTAGGGTTATGCATACCCACAAGTATGGAGCCAGTAACACCTAAGTCATCGATACTGACACCTAACGAGTATAATTCAAGACATAAGGAAGTTAACTTACGCTCTAACTCGTCTTTAGGCTCCTTTAATACCACCTTAAGCCTGGTGCTAGGTATTAGATGCTGCATAATATCTTTAACCCTAAGTATGGGCGTTAAGGCATCTAGTATAGGGTCATAAACACATTCCTGATACTCAGTACAGTTACGCCTTAACTCTCTGACATCATAAACCTTAAGTACTCTCTCATAATATATACCATCCTTAAACCAAGGAGTTCTTCTATACGTAGGTACGTACTTTATGTAGGCTATGATATAGTTGAGCGGGTGTGTATTACCTACAACAACATATACTTTACCCTCCCTATCAATAAGTATGTCATGGTCTAAGGGATCCCTTAGTAACATTTCCTCTACCTAAACATATGTTTCTTAAGCCTTAATAACTAAGACCCTAAAATATTATTGATGATGAAGCACGAGCGTAGTGATTAGTGATCTAAAGAAGTATTTAGGGCTGAATTTAAATGAATGAATTAATAATTAATTTAGGCTACGTAATTTATGGTGAAGATTTTAAGGTCCTAAGAGATTGTCACGTGACCATAGACTCTGATGGGATCATAAGTGAGGTCGGGTATGGATTCCTAGGCGGTTATAACACTATCAACATGTATGGGGACGTAGCTATTCCTAGGTTCGTAAATTCTCATGTTCATGTAGCTGATTATTCCTTCTTGGATCAAGGTGTTAACTTAAGTCTGGAGGAGCTTGTTGAGGAACCCAACGGGCTTAAGTATAGGTTATTAAGTAGGCTGAGTCCTGAGATGTTTAAGAAGAGAACGACCGGCTTGCTTAAGGAGCTACTTAAGCAGGGCACTTACGCCATCTGTGACTTTAGAGAGGGGGGTCTTAAGTGGTGTTCTAACGCCTATGAGATAAAGCAGAGGTTTAGAGAGGTCAAGTACTTAATCTATGGAATGCCCGTAAGCAAAGACCCTAATGAATTAAGTAAGGAGTTAAGTTTACTGAGGGACTACGTTGATGGTGTAGCCATCTCAACACCTACATACTATAGTGTTGAATTCCTTAAGGTCTTAGGTAAGGAAGTGAGGTCGTTAGGTCTGAAGTTAATGACTCATATAGCCGAGACGCTTAAGGTTAGGGAATCTATGGATTTAGAGTTAGCCATGAATTACTTAAAACCTAACGCAGTTGTTCATGGGACATACTTAAGTAAGGATGATTTAGAGTTACTTAAGTCTAAAGGTATAACGCTAATAATATGCCCTAGAGCTAATGCGTGGTTTAAGGTGGGTTTACCGCCATTGAAAGATATTTATGAGTTAGGTATTAATGTTGGGTTAGGGACTGATAATTGCGGTTGGAATAAGCCTGATCTATGGAGAGAGATCGAGTTTCTGATATACTTGTTGAGGATCAAACTAAACTTTACTGATTGGATATGGGTTCTGAAAGCATTGACTATAACCCCATCGAAACTCCTTGATGTAGAGCCTCCATTGATTAGAGAAGGACTTAAGGCTAACTTCATGATCCTTAACGGTGATTTATTAGGTGTTCCATACTCAGGTGATGTATTACTAACTATACTTAAGAGGGGTTCCTCTGAATACGTTAAGGCAGTGCTTACGGACGGGGTCTTAAGGTATGTCTAGCTGTAAGCCTTACGTTATAGTCTATGTGACTGAAAGCGTTGATGGAAGAATAGCTAGTAAGGTAGGGTACAGCAGGTTTAGCTGTAAGTACGACTTAATTAGGCTACATAAGGTTAGGGCTAAGGTTGATGCTATTGTCGTTGGTGCTAATACCGTAATGAGGGATGACCCATTACTAACCGTTAGGTATGTTGAGACCTATAAGCAACCGATTAGGGTGATTATCGATGGTTACTTAAGAATACCTTTAAACTCAAGGGTTGTTACTGACAAGACATCAAAGACCGTAATCTTCACTTCAGATAAAGCACCTAAGGATAAGGTCGAGAAGCTTAGGTCATTAGGCATTCAAGTCTTTATACTAGATGAGGGACCCTTAATACGTATTTCTGACGTACTTAACGTCCTATGTGAGGAGTTAGGTATTAGGAAGGTACTTGTTGAAGGTGGTGGGACCCTACTATGGCATTTCTTTAAGGAGGGTTTAGTTGATGAGGTTAGGGTAACCATATCGCCTTACGTAGTTGGTGGGGTTGATGCTATCAGTATGGTTATGGGTGAAGGATTTAATGATGAGAGAGATTTATTTAGGCTAGAACTAATTAAGGTTGAGATATGTAGATGCGGAGGTGAGGTACATATTGTATATAAGAAGGCTTAACCCCTACTTAACGCCCTTACTAGTAGTATTGATACTTACGTCATTAAGCGGTTATATTGGAGTAACTCAACTAACTAAGACGGAGTTCATGGAATATAAGGTTCTCTACGCAATCAACATAACAGTAATTAACCAAAACCGTAGCGCTACAGGTATAGCTACAGCAACTATAAATATAGAGGTTTCCCCAATAAACTCAACACACATGAACGTTATTGAAAGGTACAGGATAGACACACCACCACTTTATACTGGTGATCCAATACTGGGTAATGTACTATTAGAGCAGCTTAGGGACTTAATAGGCGAGAACAATAGTGTTAGGTCAGATATTAGACCAATATATGACGGTACGGTATTCCATGATGTAAGTGACATAGATAGATCTAAGTGTGTCGAGTTTGAAGTTCCAAGGATAGGTATTAAAGTTAATGTCATCAACGTATCAGCAGTAACTAATGACACACTAATGAATGCACTTTATGATTGTAGAACAGGGTTACTCGTAGCTTACTACTTTAGATATAGGCTTCACGGCGAGGTCTCGGGTCTTAAGTATGAGGCTGTAATATCTGTACTTAGGTGGATAACTAATACTAGTGTTGAGGGCGTAATAAGTAAGAACATCACCCAGGGTGGGGGCATGAACATTACTGACTTACTAAGTAGGACTGATACGCTTATATTCATAACTGCTATAGTAGTTGTGCTTACATCATTGATAGCCTTATATAAGTACCTAAAGAGGAGGGCATACTAAGTTATTGTTATGTTAGTTACGTTCATTAATATGTGGATAATATTACCCTGCCTATTAAGATACGTAAGTTCTAGACCGAGTAATATTATGTAATTGTTACAGTAAGTCGTTAGTGGGGTGCTTAAGGTTATAATACCATGTTCATCTACAGGGAGAGTTGACCAGTAAAGAACTTCCTCATCATTAGCTAGGTAAGGTATATATCTTAATGAAACTTCACGATTATTTATGTATACGGTATGTTCGTAAATACTATACTTAGGTGATATAGGTACGCCGCTTAATATGTCTTGAACTCTAATGATCTTCATGACTGCCTTAACCCTTAATGTACCTAAATCATTATTTTCAGTCCATATGGAGTATGTTAGGTTAGTAACTACATTGACGTTAGCTAATTCACCTATACTAAACGGTATGACTAGGTACACATACATAACTGGCCATGTACCATTAGGTAACGTAATATTAAGAACTAAATCATTAGGTCTACTAATCAATGCCCTGCCATCCTTAACATCAACTACTAAGTAATTTTCGCTAATGTAGTACATATATACATCGTAATAAGTGTACATAGGGTTTATGAAGTCTTCGGAAGGATTGGTTATTATAGGTCCATAACCAGTTATTACTAAGAACCTAATATCATTAATTAACAATTCACCATCAAGACCTCCCTCCCCCTCCTCACTTTCACTAAACGTACTTAGGTTAAAGTGGTAGTAGTTGCCTAACTCGGTTATTAATGTTAATGTGTAGTTACGGGTTAAGTAGTTGTTTAGCTCATTTTTACTAATGACGTAGCATGTTGAGTTAACGTTCGATATATTCATGTAAGTACTGTTAGCAAGTATGGCTAGCGAGATCCTGTAAGGCTCTTTATTAGTGCACAAGCTTATATCTTTCTCTCTCTGTATTATGTAGATCTGTTCTCCTGATGCCTTTATCATTTCTGATGCTTCTCTGAAGAATTCTGCATTACTTTCCTCAAGCCTATGTACATAAAGTATTAATGAGGAGGTGATGCTTATGGATATAAAGGCTATTACTATAGCCGCGTAAACAGTAGATACCCCTCTCACATTAATCACCCAAAACAGGTACTTTATTTACAGTGCCATCTGGAAGTATAATGTAAAGATTACTACACATCAACTTAGTGGTTAAGTGGTCCTTAGGTCCTACGGTTATGTTATAAATTATGTCAGTATCTTCGCAGAATAATCTCAAGGTTAAAGTTTCATCCATTACGTTATAGACAACTAATAGTAATGTGTCATTAATTAAGTAACCTAACGTAACTACCCTAAAATTCTTAATCCTCATGTTAACCTCATTAAGCGCCTGCATGGATGTGTTAACGTCACTTAAGATCACCGAACATATAGATATAGCTATACTTAGCAATATTAAATCAATCATTAGTGAGTTCATTTAGACCCCAAGGATATGGGGAGCTTATAAAATGTAATGGTGGTGATTTAAAGTACCTACATAGTTGATAGCACCTTGCCTCTGGTCTTAGCTATTACGTGCCTCTTATATATTGCTTGAATTAAATACAAGTAATTCTTAGGTATGTAAGTATCCGACTTAATGACTATTAACCAATCCTCAACACTAATACTTAACTCCCTAACACCTATTAACTCACGTAAGGAGTTCCTTAACTCATCAACATCAACATTAGGTAACTCATCACATAACTCCCTATTGAACTTACAGCTATCCCAACAAACCTCATCATAATGTGAGGCATTGGCAGCACACGCTGTTGGGTAGTAATTTAAACCTAGCCTATCACATAATTTAGCTACCCTACCCTTAAGGTCACTAATCATTATGGGGATCTGCTTCCTACCACTGGGTAACCTCCTTAACCTACTGACTATATAACTCAAATCTAAGCCAGCATCCCTTAGCCTCTCAAGTATGTCTTTAGTAACCCTTAATGTTCCGGCAACAACGCCTTCCGCGCCGTAAGACTTCGCGAGCTCCAGTAATTCATTAAGTACTCTGTCACTATGTCCAGGTATTATAGGTCTTAAGAAGAGGGCTACCCTATAACCAACCTTACTTAAGTTAGCTATACTTTCAAATCTAAGTTTAGGTGATGGTGCCTTAGGCTCCAACCTACCATCAATATCTATAATCGTTACCAAAACACTTAACCTAGGCATTAAACTCCTTAAATCCTTAGCTAGTTTTAAAGATATGTACGCCTTAGTAGAGACTTGGGTGTGGTTCTTGAGGTAAGTACTTATGGCTTTAAAATATTCGAGAGTTCTGTTAAGTATTGCTGGGTGAAAAGGCTCTGTTATACTGCCTATAGCTAGGTAAGTGCCTTCCTTACCTAAAGCAACGTTGGGATTCTTACTTACAGCATAAGCTAATTCTAAACCTGTTAATGGGTATGGGGATATTTTATCGAATGGAAAACCCATATCCTTAATATAACAGTAGGTACATTCATAAACACATCCAATACCTGGATGGATAGTTAACCCACAATCCCTAGGCTCTCTCTTAGCGTGGTAGTCATTATTAGCTCTCTTTAATCTATCATTGCTTATTAAGTTTTTTAAGTGGTTCAGGACCTTACGCTTATGCTCAATAACTTCTAGGAGTGAGGCCAACTAGATCCTCCTCAGCACCAGAAACCGTTCATCACTAATCGGTCAATCTAGCCCTCATCACCATATAGACCAATTTGTTAGGAATCTTAAATTAATTTCGGGCATTCATACTTGAAGGGGCATTCATTACATAAGGGTTTCCTAGCCTTACACACCCTCCTACCAAACTCTATGAGAAGTAGGTGAGCTTTCAGATAGAGCTCTTTAGGTAACTCCCTATGAACAAATTCTTGAATAACGAAGTAATCAGAAGAAGCTACAAAACCCATTCTCCTTAAAACTCTTCTTATGTGGGTATCTATAGGAAATACTGGGAATCCTCTATACATAAGAAGAAACACATCTACCGTTTTAGGGCCTAAACCCTTTAGCCTCATTAAGAACACTCTTAATGTTCGTGGGTTTTCTTTAGTTAAAAATTCCCTATAATTCACGCCATTAAGTACTTTAGCTAAGTTAATTATGACCTCATACCTCCTCTCATAAAGTCCAGCAACCTTTATAGCATTAATAACTGAGTCTCTAGGCATCTTCAGTATTAGTGATGGAGTTATTTCCCTATAGCCACATAATTTCTTAAGCTTACTGAAAGCTTTAATGGCGTTCTTATCTGATGTGTTTTGAGAAAGTATAACACCTATTAAAAACTCAAAGGGATCTAACTTCTCTTTAACTAATTTAAATGCTATAAACCTATCTTCAGAGATACCTAATGACTTATCTATAGTGTTAACAACATCTATTAACCTCATAATTAAACCCAGCACGCATTACCCTGATTCTATAATAGTAACGTTGTTTCTCATTATTGATAATTCAGGTATCCACATCATCAATAGCTCAACGGGTTTATCAGGTAATGGGTTAGTATACTTGCATGACGTTAATGACTGCCCTAATAAGATCTCTAGAAGCCCTTTTGGCTTCTCAACTTCAATTACTGGGGTACCTAAGGGTAAGTTAGCTAACTTGCGTGCTTCCTCAATAGCATCATCTAATGACCCTATACCATCAATGAGACCGACTCTTAATGCGTCTGAAGCTATGTATATTTTTGCCGTAAATACTTCAGGGTTCACGTTAGGTCTATGGGCTAAGACCCTATTCTTAAATACTTCAGCAACATTATTAGTTATATTCTTAAGTATTTCATACTCATCCTTAGTCATATTTCTAAATGGTGTTAGGATGTCCTTATACTTCCCTGCTTTTACTATAGTTACATTCACTCCTAGCTTCTCAAGGAGTTTATTTATGTTTATTACGGTAGCAATAGCACCTACGGAGCCCACAATTGTGTGTGGTGAAGCAATGATCTTATGCGCAGGTAAGGCTATGTAGTACCCGCCACTAGCCATAACATCCTCAGCGTAAACGACAACTACTTTGCGTTCAGCTAGTTTCATCATTAATCTATAGATTTCTTCAGAAGCGGTTGCTGAACCTCCAGGGCTATTAATAACGACCACAACAGCCCTTATGGTTGGGTCATTAATTACTCTATTAGCTAATTCTCTAACATCGTCGGGGTTTATTACCGAGCCATCGAAGAACATTGGAGCATACGCTATCTGACCCCTTAACTTAATTATAGCTATGTACCTAACTAGTCTTGGTGTGAATGTAGTTATTGCTGTATACATAAGTACACATCCAACAACGATCGCTACTAGAATTATGGCTATTAAGGTAAGTCTCTCCATGAACTTCACACCTAAGTAAATATTTAGAGCTAGCTAAATATAGGTAATGCTAACTACAAGAACTTGCATAATAAGAGACGCAAACTTACTCAAGTAGTTTATCTATTATGGCTATAGTGAGCCTAGCTAGGGCCAGGAAGTTAGCCACTAGGAGAAATAATACGCTACCCATGAGTAAAACCATTAAGAATTCAGGGGATGTAAACATGAGGACAAAGTCCTTTAAGTGAGTACCTGTAGCAAGCAGGAGCAACCCTACCACATCAATAAACGTAACCTTAACGAGATATTTGTAGGCAGTATTTGATAATAAGCTCCTAACCCTCACAGTATCAACCCTTCAATAATAACCTAACCCATGGATAATTATTAAAAGGCTATTGCGTATGACATAAGTAATATCCCAGTATTACCCATATATAACTCCTTTCTTCTCTAGGTATTTCAGTATCTCCTCACGTAACTTAATTAATAACCTTCTACGATCCTCCATGAGAACAGCATCAGTATATCCAAACACTACGATATTATGGGCGAATGGTGATGGGACATACCTAGGCCCCGTAACCTCAATCTTTATAACACCTTCCTCAACCCACTTAATCACCTTAAGTGCGTTATCTACATCCATGTAATCCTCAAGAATTTCTCTGAAAGTCTCCTCATATATTGGGAATCCAGGAATGTTCTTAACTATGTTTAACAGTACCTCAGAGTTAAATTGACGTCTCGAAATACTTGTTTCACTACCCTTATACCTCCTTAAAATAGCGAATGACCTTTCAGCACAGTGCCTAAACCTACGCTTAAATAATTCAGTTCTTTCAATGACCTTCCTAACTATGGGGATTAAGTTC
Organism: uncultured Desulfurococcales archaeon; assembly: GCA_964519505.1. Taxonomy (GTDB): domain Archaea; phylum Thermoproteota; class Thermoprotei_A; order Sulfolobales; family CAZFJX01; genus CAZFJX01. Next base: position 16,523 of record CAZFJX010000001.1, on the reverse strand, counting down.
TTGCTTGATAACTCATAAACCAGCTCCTTAACCTCATCAGTAGATATCTCTATGGGCATAGGTAATGTGAGCATGAATCCATTGTCAGTTACAGTAACTCTTACATTGCAGTCGAAGTACTTACTAAATATGTATGCGTAGGCACGCGATAGTACGTTATTTACCTTCCTACCGAATAATGTATGGAATATTACGTTTAATGTGTAGTCATAGTTATTGACCCATAACTCAATAAGTACTAACCTATCTGAAGGGACTAACCCATCAGTAAATTCTATTTGCTCCTTGAAGTAATCGTAGATGTAGTTAGCTAGATCATCATCTATATTGTAATTCTTCATTAACCATTTAATGACCTCATCCTTATCTTTGGTCTTAATCAATTCACTTAACTCCCTCCTAAACCTACCCACACCTAGCGCTGAATCGAAGGCTAATGGTAGCATCTCTGAATACCAGCTGGGCACCGTGGGTCTAGCATGCTCCTTCCTACGGACATACACCCTCAACCCATCAGACCTCACAAACTCATAGGTCCTACCACCTAAAACGAAGACGTCGCCTGGGCTTAGTATCTCAACAAAACTCTCCTCTAAATCACCTACGTACCAGCCACTCTCTAGAAACACCTTTATCTTAGTCTCATCAGGTATAGTACCTGAGTTTAAGTAGTAAATCATTCTAGCCCCTCTCTTCCTACCGAAGATTCCTTCCTCCTCATCATACCATATCTTAGAGTACACATTGGCTAGCTCTAGGTCATCAGCGTAGTAGCCGGCTAAGTACTTAAGTACCCTAATGAACTCCTCCTTAGTTAAGTCCTTATAGCAGTAAGACCTCTTAATAATTCTATAAGCCTCATCAACCTTATACTTCCTCTCCAAGGCTAGACCAACTATGTGCTGAGCTAAAACATCTAGGGGTTTCCTAGGTATCTTAACATTATCTAGCTTCCTCTCAGTAGCCAACTTAGCAAGAACAACACACTCAACCATGTCATCCCTATCAACAACTATGACCCTACCCTTACTTACCTCAGTTATGTAGTGACCTGCCCTACCAATCCTTTGGAGGAGCCTAGTTACGCTCTTAGGACTGCTAAGTAGCACTACTAGATCTATATAACCTATATCTATACCTAACTCAAGGCTAGTTGAGGAGACAACGCATCTAAGTAAGCCGTTCTTTAATTTCTCCTCAACATCTAACCTAACATCCCTACTTAACGAGCTATGGTGAGCTTCAATCCTATCAGCATCAACTATACCGTTCTTCTCAAATATCTTACGGAGCTTATATACCACCCTCTCCGTAGCGCTCCTAGTGTTTGTGAATACTAACGTAGTTCTATGCTTAGATATTAGGTCTGTAAGCAATCTATATATGGCTTCATTAACCTCCTCGGCAGACGCATGTAGTAGGTCTACCTTAGGTGCTATGACCTTAATGTCCATAGGTTTAGCGAATCTAGCATCAACGATTACGCAATCCCTAAAACTATCATCATCCCTTAACCCGACAAGGAACTTAGCGACCTCCTCAAGAGGGGCTATAGTAGCACTTAACCCAATACGCTGTACGGGTCTCCCAACTAGGTTCTCAAGCCTCTCAATACTTAACGATAAGTGAACACCCCTCTTAGTACTCGCCAACTCATGTATCTCATCAACAATTACCCAACGAACATTACTCAATAACTTCCTAAACTTGGGCGCTACAAGTATGATAGCTAATGACTCGGGCGTTGTGATCAGTATGTGTGGTGGGTTACGTAACATCTTTTGCTTTTCGTAAGGTGATGTATCGCTAGTCCTCACCTTAACCCTGATCTCAGGTAGTTCCTTATTGAAGAACTCCTTAGCAATCTTCCTAATACCTTCTATAGGCTCAATTAAGTTCCTTCTTATATCATTATTTAAAGCCCTTAAGGGAGACACGTAAATAGCGTATACGGAGTCCTCAAGTAATGATTCCTCACCAAGTCTGTATAACTCATCTATTATCGCTAAGAAAGCAGCCAAGGTCTTACCAGTACCTGTAGGGCTTGATATAAGGACGTTATGTCCCTTCTTAATTAGTGGTATGGCCGTACGTTGAGCTGGTGTGAATTCACTGTACTTACTGGTGAACCATTTAGCTGTGTATGATCTTAAGTAGGTTAGCACCTTGGCGTCACTTACCGAATCGTTAGCGTATATTATCATCTTATTGCTTACCCTACCTAATTAGAAACTAACTTACTTACTGGGTTTAAAAGCATATCACTACCTCGCATTAGGTACTGACTTATTAAGCGTCTCCCCAAATATTGTTCACGGGTTAGGGCTTGAAGCTTAGGTACTTTGCACTATTAATTATCGCAATATTCATTATATCCGCATTATACGGATACTTTACGACTTCTAAAGAGGCTGAGGGACTTAATGTATTTGAGGTCTATAAGGTTGTTATTGATAAAGACCCCACACTAATTTCATTTGCCTTAATAATTTTCCTGAATAATGTTAAGGTAGCTATATTATCGATAATACTGGGCCCGACGTTAATAGTCCCTGTAGCAATAATGGCGTTCAACGGGGTCATCTTAGGTCAGGCCATAGCAGTAAACACTGCTCAAGGAATGCCCTTAACTAACATATTACTTCTAATATTACCGCATGGAGTTATTGAGTTAACGGCTTTCGTATTAAGCAACTCTATAGGTTTATACTTAGGTATTCAGTCATTAAGGAAGTACGTTCTCCGTAGAAAGGAGATAAGTCTAATAAACGAGCTATATGGATTAATGAAGTACATCAAAATAACGCTTATATTACTGATGATTGCAGCACTCATAGAGGCTTACGTAACATACGCAATAGCGCTTCTTCTGAGTGCTCATAAGTAAGAAGCATATGATATCATACTACTTTAAGGGGGTGAGAACCATATATAGCTATATAGCTATATATGAAGCGAGGTGGCATTTCGTGTTTCCATAGAGTATACATAATATATTCAATAGACGCCGAAAATGATGGGACCTGCTACAGTATTGTTGAAATAACTTTCCTTATGTTTGCTGGTAGGTCCATGTAGTTTACTTCTTCAGCGTCTTTTGTGTCATGTTCCCATTCTTCTAACTTACCTTCCTCTTTTTCTATGACGTGTATGAGGTTTCTTGATATCACTGCGTACATCCTGCCTTTACTATCCTTATATAGCTCGACCAAGAACTTATTACTCCCTTTATTAATTAAGTATTTCTTCTCTAGACTAACAGCTATCATTGTGCATACCCTAAGGATTTTATAGTGTGGTTATGGTTTTTAAGGTTTTAAGAAAGTAGTTCTAAGCTTGATATCTTCCTAAGTATGTCTGTTCTAGTTATTAGCCCTACGGGCTTACCCTCATCATTAATGACTAGGAGCCTGCCTATATTTTTCTCAAGCATTAACTTAATGGCTGATAGTATGTCGTCCTTATAGTTTATCTTAATTACCTCCTTCCTCATGTATTTAGTTATTGGTGCATCAGTATCGTTATTAACTATGGCTTTAAGTATGTCAGCACTGGTTATTAATCCTAAAACATTGCCTTCCTCATCAATTACCGGGACGCCCCTAATACCTTTATCACTAAGTACCTTAGCCGCCTCCTTAACGGTTATGTTCGGTGGTACGTAGATAAGGTCCCTACTTATTAAGTTCTTAATTATCTCCTTAGGAATACTGACTACCCTACTAACATCAATAACCACTTCCCTCCTGTACCTATCAATACATAGTACCTTACCTTCAATAACTAACCTAGAGTAAGGTATTGGACCCACCTTAAGGACATCCCCCTCGCGTATTTGAGAAATATCCCCAATAACTCTTAATACAGCCTTATTACCTAACCTATTAGTTATGTCCATAAACTCAATATTAGTTACCTCTAAATCGAGCTTAACGTTATTCTTAACTATCTTAACACCGCTAATTAGAGGCATTGTTGGTGATCTTAAGAACTCATAAGCCTTAAGCGTAGGCCTATAGCCGCCTGCAGGACCTGTCTTACTGTCAACGAGTCCTAAAGCCTTTAAACTAGCGATTATATTTCTTATGGTACCTTCATTTTTATTTATAAATATTGCTATGTCCTTACTCTTAATCAAAGATTTCTTTTTCTCATATAAAGTTACGAGTGCTTGAAGAACCTCTCTCTGACTGTAAGTTAGTACATACACAAGATTTCCCTAAAATTGAGTGAGTTTAATGGATTTATAATTTTTTATAATTCCGTTATTAACTATTACGATGGTTAAGTAAATTAACTCATATTAAATTAAGTACGATTAGATTCCTTACGTTTTACTTTAACTAACCCCCTTAAGTTGAGTCCGTAAAGTGCTTGAGCTACTTTCACTAAGTATTCATCACTAGGAACAGCCTTAGGTATACCTAATTCGGCGCTTAATGCATGTTTCTGTAACTCCTTATTTAAGCTATTCCTTATCCTACCCTTCTGTATGTCGTCAGCAACTACTGCTGCTATGAAGAACTTAGCAAACCTCCTAACAGTATCTGCCTTCTCAGGAAAGATAGCGTAAGAATTCCTAAGTAAGTTAATCATGAAGCCTCTATCACGGAAGTCTAGATACATTAGTGTGAAACCAAATCTTAGTATCCTTGAAAGCGTTGGATCATCGAGATTGGGGAATAACTTAATGATATTTTCTCTAGCCTCTTCAGGGGGTTCATTAAGTATTGACTCAGTAGCCCTCTCAAGTTTTACTTCATAATCAAATACCTTAAGTAATTCCGGATAGTCATCAAGTATGTTAAGACCATACTTAGCTATTATATATAGTGATGTGAGCTCCTTCTCATAAATGTCTGGTGGCTTTGAGGCACCTCTAATAGGCTCTAAATCTCTTTCTTCAAAATACTTCTTAAGTAAGTCAACTATATATTCCCTAGAGTACTTACCCTCACCAACAACGCTACCTAAAACATCCACGTAAGTCTTAACCCTTTGACGTTTAAGATCCATACTCACCTCCTCCTTAACCTGTATACGGTCTTAACACCTAACTTCACTTGTTCAATATAACCTGATTTTATTAACCTTTTCAGTCTCCTATAGATCGCTGACCTAGGTATCCCAGTATATTTAATTAATTCTGAAGCAGTTAAATCGCCTCTCTCCCTTAAGGTATTGATTATGAGTTTATCCCTATCGTCTAGGTACTCCATCAATGCTCTACTACGTGTTTTCCAAATAAGTAAGCCTATCGCGACTAACGTTAATAGTATAGCGATAACTACAAAAACCCATTGCGTGGGGGGCGTGGTGATTGACTCTGTAGGCGTTGTCGTGACTGACGCGTTACTGACGTCAATAAGCTCTAAGTACCCACTACCGTTGAACACAATAACTATTTCATCATTTACCAGGCTAAAGGACTGTATTGAGCCACTAACGTTCACGGGTATTAAGCCTTTCCTTAAAATAACTTCATAAGTAAACGGTAATGAGGTATTCACCACTAAAACCCCATTCTCAACGCTAGCTATTAACGAAGTGTAATTAACGTGTATAATTAAGTGCTTAGGTGAGTAAATCATTATACCATCACTAGAAACCCCAGCAACTACTTCGGAGTTATTTACCTTAACAAAACCAATAACCTCACCTACGTAAGGTATTAAATAGAAACCTTCATCAACATCTAATGTTATAGTGACTAAAGCATGAAGTCCCTCAATAAATATAGAATACTTAAACACTGTGAGCTCCGAACATACCAAGTAACCATTAGCTAAGGACAAAACAAGTATTAGAGCAGTAATTAAGCTCAAAGCCCTGGCTAAACGCATTAATTAAACCCTAACCTCATTTTAATGAAATAAAGATAATAAACTTACTTCTTAAGATCTCTAATTAAGGTAGGTACTTCATACTTAAGTATCTTAACATAAGAATCAGGGAAATCTAGGTTAATTATTAGCTCATCGTTAACCTTCTGCAATCTCCCCTTGACCTCTAAGTACGTGCCTACACCAAGTTCAGTAAACCTAATACGGAGAGATGTAAGCTTAACAACATCATCACACCTTAAGTGCTTATCAGATGTATCAACCACCTTCATAATGTAAGTGACGGGAGTTAGGTATGCTTGTGAATCATCAATAACGAACCCACGTAAATACACATAATCCAAGTCTTTAACAACATCACTACATATCTTAGGTTTTGAGCAGGTCACGAACCTTAACGTATACTTAAACCCTTTAAAAACACCTTGAAGAACTTTATACCTAATAATGTTTAAGTAACTATTCAAGTCAAGTACTTCACCAACTTTCGATACTTCATCAATGAATTCATCCTTAGTTATGTGTTTAAGTATACCGCTAGTAAATAACCTATGTAAGCTCTGCACCAACTGCCTACTTAATTCTACATTAACTCCATAAATAACTAAATCTATATCTGATGACCTAGTTGCTTTACCTATAAGCAGACTACCTGTTAGTCCAACCCTAACCTTAAGTGAGGAGTTAAGTACTTCTATGAGTTCTAAAGCTATCCTATATATGGGTTTATCAACGTATTTTACTATATACTCCATGTACTCACAGGGATTAAATACCTCAGATATATCGCTATAAGGTATGACGGGTACACGCCTACCTAAACATCTAAGATACTTTAAGTAACTACTGTATTTAGGTACTTTCTCAATTAATTTAAAGCATTCAGATAACTTCTTTACCTTAATCCTATCAACATACCTAGGTATGGCTATAACACCGTAACTAGGCTGAACACACCCCTTAACGACCCAGTAACTCCCATCGTTAAGCCTTACGAAGTAACCCTCTATTAAGCCGTTCATACTTAAATCCTTACGCACTAACTTGTTGATCTAAAAACTTATTTTTTAGCTGAGTTTATAATATTATTTCAGAGATTAACAGTACTATAGTGATGCCTGAAGTGATGTCCAATGAAGTACGACATAGTAATAACTACAGACAGAACCATGATGAGTAATCATCACGGTAAAGAGTTTATTGGTTTCATGGCCACAGGTCCTGCAATGTTCCTACCTGAATGGTTATGGATGTGGTTATGTTGCCCTAAACCCAAGGTAATGCCTGATGGCAGACCTATAGAGGCACCTTACGGCTTAAGGAAGATTGAAGCTAAGCTCATAGATGCGGGGTTTAATGCTGCAATAATAGACCCTGATTATTTAAGTAAGTACTTAGATAGTGCTAAGATATTAATGATAGGTCACCATGATTTCTTTGCCTTTGGGCCACCAAGCTCTGAATGGTGGTTAATAACTAATAGGGAGCCTGTTAATAGGAAGAGCTTTATTAAGTTAATGGAATCTAGAGAAATACGTAAGGCCAAGGAGAGAGATCTCAAAATAGTTGTTGGGGGTCCGGCAGCATGGCAGTGGTTATGGGAGCCTGAGTTATGGAGTAAGTGGGGTATCGATGTGGTTATTGATGGTGAAGCAGAGAACATAGTTGTTGAAGTAGTTAAAAAGATATTTGAAGGTAAGGAGGTACCTAAGTATATATGGATCTCACCCTACGAGTCGCCAAAGATAGAGGACATACCAATTATTAAGGGTGCCAGTGTTAATGGGTTAATAGAAATTATGAGGGGGTGCCCTAGAGGATGTAAGTTCTGCAGTGTCACCTTAAGACCGTTAAGGTTCATACCCTTAGACATGATTGAGAAGGAGATAATGGTTAATGTTAAGAATGGGGTTGTTCACGGAATACTTCATAGTGAGGACGTACTTCTTTATGGGGCTAAGGGAGTAATTCCTAGGGAAGAGCCTTTATTTAGGCTCCATGAGGTAGTGCTTAAGTACTATAAGACCCTCGCCTGGTCACATGCGTCCTTAGCAGCCATAGTGACCGCTGAAAGAAATGGTAAAATCGTAAGTAAGCTATGTGAATTAATATACTCTAAGTGTGAACAGGACTATATGGGTGTTGAGGTAGGCATAGAAACAGGCTCACCAAGGCTTGCTAAGATAATAATGCCTAGTAAGGCAGCCCCATTTAAGGCTGATGAATACCCCGAGATAGTTGAGGAGGCTTTCAAGATAATGCATGAAAATAACATAATACCTGCGGCAACATTCATTCTGGGGTTCCCTGAGGAGAAACCCGATGATGTTGTTAAGACAGTGGAACTTCTTGAGAGGCTTAAGAATTATAGGAGCGTAATAGTTCCAATGTTCTTTGTACCTATGGGCGCGTTGAAGGCCAGTAAGGACTCAGTAACTAAGGTTAAGGTAACGAGAGAACATGTTGAGGCTATGAAGACGGCCCTAAACCACACCCTTTACTGGGCTGATGACATAATGAAGAGGTACTACATGAAAGGACCTAAATACTTCCTTGCCAGGACTTTACTAAAGACATTTATATTCTTTGTTAAGATGGCCAGTAAGAGAGCCCAGAAACAGATAGAGAACTTTACTGAGAAAGAGTTATGTGTTCAATACGATTAGTAAGGTGTTTTTATTAGGAAGAGATAAATAGGGTATCTAGTAAAGTTATGAGGGTTAGGTTATGGAGGAGGTAAATCTTAGTGAGGAAGCAAGAGCTTGCGGAGGTGTTTTAGCTGCTTTAGTATCGATACTTAGGAAAATTGATTTTGGAGAGAAAGTAAGAGTTACTGTTGAGGAAGAGCACGTCAAGGAACTTAATGAATCACTTTCCTTACTCACGAAGTACGGCTTGATAAAAGTTCATGAAAGACCTTCAGATAAGGTAGCTATAATAGAGAAGGTTAAGGAGGAGTAATTTTAGTATAGCCTTACCTTACCTACATTCTTTTCTAGGAACTTAATGAATTCATAAAAGCCCTCTGAAATACCTCCTTGAACATTTAGATCCACTCTTAATGGCGTTATTGATATGCATCCCTCAACATGTACTGTATATATGTCGGTACCTTCCTCACCCATTAGTGTCTCACCGTAGAGCCAGTAATAGGGCTTGCCTCTAGGATCTATACGTTTCTCGACGTACTGCTTGAACCTTAGCTTAGCTGCTCTAGTGACTTTCACGCATCCCTTAAACTTATTTATGCTAGGAATGTTTATTGAGAGAACATCAACTCCTTTAGGGAACCCTACCTCCTTAGTGAATTGAAGTACTGACCTAGTTACTATCTTGATTATCTCGCTAAGTCTTTCATCGTTAAAGTCGCTACATGAGGATACGTCAGCAGAGAATGCCACACCAGGTATACCTAATAGGGCACCCTCTATAGCAGCACTTAATGTACCGCTATACAATATGTTCTGTATGGATGTATTATCACCGACATTAACACCGCTCATTATGAGATCCGGATTGAATTCCATCACATTAATGGCTAAGTGAATTGCATCACTAGGTGTTCCATTAGTTCCGTAAATAACCATATCGTTAAGTACGTACTTATTTATCCTTAGAGGCTTATGGAGTGTTATTCCATGACCAGTTGCTGACCTTGGTTCTTCGGGCGTTAGTACTAGCACCTCACAGAAGTCCCTTATACTTCTATAGAGTACGTGTAGCCCCTCGCAATGTATTCCATCATCATTAAGGAGTAGTACTTTCATGTCAGCTACCCCAATATACATCACAGCTCAGTGGGCATGACTCTCATCATACCCGAATTAAACTACCCTACACACTTTAAGTATCCTAAAAGGATTAGCAGTATATTAACGTTTCTGTGTGTAATCTTAATCAATAGATTTATATTTATAGGGTACTTAATGTTTAGGGATTAAGTAGGTGTTTATATGTTATGTGACCTGAAGGATGTGTTACTCATTGTTGGTGCTGTAAACGTTATTGCTGGTATCCTATATGCCTCACTAAACCAGCCAGACATAAAGTACTATGCTTCACTCATAATAGTACCTCGATACACTATAAACACACTTACACCAGGCACATATACATTTAGGAAATACGGTAGTGAAGTCAGTTAATAGTAAAGAGATACTGAAAGGCGATGAGGAAGTAGCTACAGTAAACATTACGCACTTAGAGAATCGCTTTAAAGGGGTGCTCATCCTATACGTGTGAACTCAATGAGAGGATAATTCTTTATGTGGAGGCAGAGACCTAGGGACACATATCTATAGAGATTTATCAAGATGGAAGCCTTGTTTATGGGAAATCCTTTAAGGAGGGGTCAGGGTTCATAAGTTTTGAAGAACTTGTAAAGTTAAGAGATAAGGGTAAAGAGCCTTTACTTAAAGTACGTATTAAGTCGTTAGATGAGCCTATAAAGGTATATAAGCTTGGCTTAATATTCCCATACATATGTACGGCAACATACATACTCACACACCCCATGGTGAACATTACGGAGTTCTCAACGGCCTATGACATTACTCAAGTATATCTGATCAATTTAAGCAAGTTCTCACTAGGTGTTTTAGTATCCATTATAGGTTTAGCATTAATGATAATAGCCATAAGATTGAGAATAAAGTAAGTTGACGTGAAAGCAACTAAATCCAGACTAGAATGTAATGAACACCTTGTCTTGCTCCCCTAACTTAAATATCCCTGCTTTAATTAAGTCCCCGGTGGGTAGTTCCAGACATAGGTTTACCGTAGCCCTCTCCCTAGCCTCAGCTTCATCCTTTACGTTAGTTCTTACCTTAAAGTACTCCTTAACCCATAACTTCCTAATCACTGGTGGTTTAGGGAACATAACCCAGCTTGCGTAGCGGTCTTTAAACACTATGAAGAATATGGGGTTTAAGTCATTGGGTATTTCATGGTAACTAGAATATACCCAGTTAATGCAGTCATTAACACTAGGTATAGGTGTTACTGAATGCTCATAAGGATGGTAATGTACGGTACCTACAGGGTTAGTGACACCTTCAAGGTCTATAGGCTCAACCTCACCCTTACTCCCAACCTTAAAACCGAACCAATCAATAACCCCATCAACTAACCTTAACCCAGCAACCCATTCACGCCTACTGTAAGCATCTATTAACTCAACCCACCTTAATTGCAACTTAAGAGGCAATATATACTTAATAACCAATACATTCACCTTCAGATACGTGGCTCACATGTGATATGTTAGTCTGAGAAGTTATATTATGCAGGTTAATCTTTAAAATTAAAGCTAAAAGTACTAGTCAGGGGTTTGCATGGAGTTTAAGGCCGTTAGTGTTAAGGGGTTCTTCGGTAAGTTGCTTATTGAGTTAAGCGTTAAGGGCTTCATGGACTTAATTAACAGTTTAGATAGGGCATTAATTATTCACGGAATTAAGAAAGGCGGTATATTGGGTGGCGGGGCTATTCATATATACCTAACCCCTTACCAAGGCATCATCTTCTTCTGTAAGACTAAGGAAGTTTTAGAATTACCCAAAGAGGCTGTAGTTATTGAGGCAGAGATTATAGAGCCTGTCCTTAGCCTCTTGGGTGTTTAAATTTTAATATAAATAAATAACAAAGTGATTATGTATGAGTACTTGATGGTTCATCGCATCATAGATTAGCTTTAAGGCTTGGTTACTAAGCTCTTATATATTCATCAAAATTTTATGAGGTAACAGTGAAAGAGAAGTGAAGATTAATTAATTAAGGGAGGCATTTAAGTTAAGTTAGGTAATAGCAATATTAACCCTTCCCACTACCCTGTATGGTTAAGGGTGGGTTAAGTGAAGGAAGGACGTAGTAAATATGCCTTGCTTATTCTTATTGTGTGGGTATGGGTGTTTCTGGGTATAGTGGCTACTATTACTTTAATAGCTTATGTGAAGGGTGTGTCCTTAGATTTCAAGGAATTAATTAATATGCTTAGTAAGGAGCCGTATCTAGCATCTTATGGAGAAGTTGTTGGCATAGGGGCTTTACCACTTCTCATTTCCTTTATACGTAAGGATGATCCTAAGATGTATGGTTTAGGGAGAAAGAGTTTGTTAAAGAGTTTAGCACTGTCATTACCGCCTGCGGTAGCCATATCGATAGCGAGAATTATGCATGGTGATCTGTCTATCGAGGGCTTCAGCTTAAGATTCCCTCTCAACATTTGGTATGCTGTTTTAGGTGTATTGGCTTACGGGCCTTTAGAAGTGTTTTTCGTTGTATGGCTTATAGTAAATACTGACATAGTCTTAAATTCAACTAAAAAAGTTATCTCTCCAGGTCTCTTAATTACTGTGCTAGTTTTTGGGTTATCACACGTACTTCTCTCACCTCAAGGAGGATTACTTAACGCTATAAAAGTAACAGCTATATTCATGGGGTTAGGACTAATTTTCAAGTATACTAGAAACTCTATAGGGCCCATGATAGCATGGACATTAATTAATGGACAGGTTTCTTACCTACTAGTAGGCTGTTTAACTTAAGATCCGTATATAGGTTTATTCATATCGCCTTGAACACTTGTTATCACTTAATTTTCATGAGCTTCTTAGCATTATCCGATAGGATTAGCTCCTTTTCCTCATCACTTAGTCCTGGTAAAGTCTTGATTATGTCTATCTGCCTCTTAGCGGATAACCATTTAGGTGTTAACCCTATGATGTGATCACTACCAAACACGAATTTATCGGCTCCTAAATGCTTAATGTAAGTAGATAACCTATCAGCACCTATCTCCTCAACTATCGTGACTAAACTATATGAGGTATCAAGATAGATGTTAGGGTGACCTGCAGCTAAACACATAAACTCCCTAAAGCCGAAAAGCCCGCCCATATGGGCGTAGATAATCGTGGTTTCTGGGGCCAAAGCTGGTAGTAGGTCATAATCTTCTATTCTATCTGGTGTGGGTAAGGTATGCTCCTTAGTTGATTTGAAATAGAGTGTTGATAGGTCACCTTTCATAGCGTGAATCACTACAGGAATGCCTAGTTCACCAGCTTCCTTAAGTACCTTGACAACGTGTGGGTGCCTTATGCAGAAACCCTGAATTCCTGGGTGCAGCTTTAGCCCCTTTAAACCTAAGTCTTTAATAGCCCTCCTTAACTCACTTATGGCTACATCTGCAGGGTTAGGTACTACAGAAGCGAACCCTACAAGCCTCTTGGGCTCGTAAGACACTACCCTATATACGTAGTCGTTAGGAATGTAAGGCGCTATAGGAAGTATAACCGCGACATCTATACCTGACACATCCATAAACTCAATAAGTCTTTCAGCAACTTCACGGGGATGGACACTACTCTTAATCCATTCATTAGGTATATGGATATGGGTATCAATAATCAATCTAACCTCCCTATAGTAATGAAGGGAATCGCGTAAAATACCTAACACATTAATTACGACTTCCATAAGGTCTTAACCGCATCAGAAACACGGGTTATCTCCCTTAACCCTATATTTAACGTGCCTTAACTAAATAACTCTATGGGTGTTACTCCTGTTCTTTATTAGTGACTATGAACTTGTATGCCCTGAATGTAAAGGGGAGTTAAGCTTAGTTAGCGGTAATGAGTTATTCGGCGTTTTGAAATGCCTACGGTGTGAGGAACCATATCTTCTAGGCAATTACTTCCCTGGTATACCTGATTTGAGGCCTAAGGCCTTAAGAATTGAGGTCTTTGAAAGAGCTTGGTTCAGAGCGTTTAAAATTAGTACGGATAAAGTACCTAAGTATCCGAAGGACTTAGGCTTTAGGATTAATGAAATACCTTACTTCATGGCCTTACTTAATGAAGAGTACTTTAACGAATATAGTAGTGTCCTTGAAGCGCGCTATCTAAAAGAATTTAAGAGTCTAATCAAGGACTTAAAGAACGTCCTTAGTATAGGGTGCGGCTGTGGTAGGGATTTAAGACTCATAGAACGCAATAAGGTAGGAATAGATCTATTCCCATCAAACATAGTGTTAGCGAACTCACGAGGTATACTAGCCATTCTTGCTGACGCACGTAAATTACCATTCAAGGATAATTCCTTTGATGCATTACTAGCCATACAGTCACTTGAGTACATACCCTTAGCAGATACACCATGCTTAGTGAATGAGTTAAGCAGAGTACTCAAACCTAAAGGAATCCTGCTATTAACCCTAGAGAAATGCATTGACGATACCGATAAGGAATTCTATTATGAATTCAAAAGTAAGTATTTTACCGTAAAGCACTTCCACAGATGCTGGGGTAGTAGAGGCTTAAATGAAATAGAGAAATATTTCAATGTAATAAAATTGGATAAAGATAATGATTATTATTACGTACTAGCCAAGAAGTATTAAAGAAGGAATCACGTTTTATGACAATCCCACCAACCTAAGTGTTATAGTTAAGGCGGTCGTCACTAATTGAATTAGATCGAATCTCAAAAATTTATGGTGGTGAGGCCGCGGGGATTTGAATTCAGGATCACGGGAGCTCCAGACATATGACAGAACTAATTTGGTGGGCATATAGCTAATATGCCATGTGGACATAACCGATATTCAACTGGTATAATCACAACAGCTATTAGCTAAAGCACTATATGCCACGGTACAACATCTATGTGAACTTATAGCCAAGGACACGTATGCACATATTCACAACGTTCCTAAGGATTCGAAGATACGCCTCTCATGGTAATCAAATGTTCCGAGAAAGAGTACTACACCCTTCTAAGTATTTCAATTTAGAAATACCATTATAAAAATAGAATACGATTCTGAATTTCACATCAAGAAGGGCACGTAGATAAAAGGGTTTTATTACCGTAGAGCATGTCTATATAGTTCCACTATGGTATTGTTTCTCTATTTTCTCTTTTACGTACTTTAGTACTTCCTTGAGCGCCTCTTCAATGTTTCCAGGGTAATGGTACGGCTTTACTATATTATCATGTTTTTCGTGGAAGTGATGAGGGAACGTTAATATATGTCTATGTGTTTCATGGGGTGTATTATCCCAACGGTATACGGTACCATCTATGTGGCGCCTCTCCCAATGTATAGCGTATCTATTAGGTAGTCTTCGCGAAATCCATACATCAATAAAGCTTTCATCGATGAGGTATATTCTTAATTTACCATACACTATCTCTGTATCAATAACTATCTCTGGATATAAGCTAATAGCAAGCTCTTTAAGCCTCTCAAGTACCTCATCTATGCTACCGCGTTCACTCACTTTCTTGCGCCTCTTAGCTCCTCTAAAAGCTTCTTCAACTTCTCCTCTCGATCAAGCAAATAATCAAGACGAGTAAGATCCTCAAAGACTCTTGTTTCCTCTAGTTCTCCTCGTCTAATCTTATTATCAAGCTCTTCAATACTTGATACACTATATCGAGCCATAATGAGTTTCGATTCTAACCTAACCCGTCTAAGCTCGGATAAAATATACTGACGTAATGCTTCTCTTTCTAGCACATCCTCTTCAACACCAAGTATCTTGGATACCCTTTTATATAACAGACTAGTCAAGCCCAAACACCATCTGCTCCAACTATTATACTTTAAGATATCAGGGCTCATAATCTTAACGCCAAAGCTTTAACCCTAATGATGTGATACATCGTAATAATTCGCTAATATATGGATAGACCCCGAGAGAACACGAGATTTCTTTCTAGAATAGCATTAAGCTTCTCCCACTATTGTACTTATTATTAAATACTATCCCACCTTAACTTAAGAACTCCACCAATACCCTCTTTATCTCTGATTTCAACTTTCTTCAATAAGCCCATAGATTTCTTTAAAGCATAACTATTTGAATCTCCTCACCTTTCCCTAAGTCTGCTTTTCAAGTCACTATTTTCATAGCGAATACGAACAACCTTAACCACAACACCATTCTCCTACTACGTACCATCGTATCTAACTTTAACAATTGTTACATCTATCATTCTGTCATATGCTTAACCGATATGCTAAGAGATGTTCGTATCTGATACGCTGGTCTGAGAAAGATGATATGCCTAGTGAATTAGAGTCAATTAGAAGAACAATATTAGATCTCATGTAAGTTTATGGTGGTGGGGCCGCGGGGATTTGAATCCCGGACCACGGGGACTCCAGAGGTATAACAAAGCCTATGTAGTTGCGGTATAGTTGATATAACATGGAGGCAAATCTGAAGTAAAGCGTGAATTCAAACATGCTATTAATTCATGGAAGATATAACAGTCCTTATATGTCATTTAAACCGAGTATTCTTACAATTCTTTAACGGGGGTACTGAAAAGAATTATGTGCTTTAGGTTTATATTTGATAATGTACTTATTGCTCTTGGAGAGGTTATTCATGAAAAAGGAAAGAGTTTACGAGTTTGATGTTGTTATCCTAGAGGATGAGAGTGGAGGTTACATAGCCTTAGTACCTGCTTTACCGGGTTGTCATACACAAGGTGACACAATTGATGATGTAATGAGGAATGTTAAAGAAGCTATAGAGCTGTACCTGGAGACTCTTAGTGATGAGGAAAAAGAGGAATTGCTACGCCAGAAAGTTGTTGGTGTTCAGAGAGTGAAAGCTATTGCCTAGGGTAACCCCTATCGATCCTTATAAACTTATTAAAATTCTCAAT